>NZ_JAAVNG010000009.1:0-343769 GCF_012923605.1 Advenella sp. EE-W14
GAACAGGACAGTGAAACGCCTTCGCGCCGATGATAGTGGATGGACATCCGTGAAAGTAGGTCATCGTCAGGCTCTTTATTCCAAAAAACCCCTTCAGCACTACTGAAGGGGTTTTTTTATTGCCGGTCAAAAATGATAAAATTTCTTGTATCTGTTATTTTTCGTTTATTATCATTGCCAGCAAACAGCAAACAGCAAACAGCAAACAGCAAACAGCAAACAGCAAACAGCAAACAGCAAACAGCAAACAGCAAACAGCAGCTATGCTTATCAAGCAGATCTAACATAACAATAGATTAAATATAAATTAAGTCAAAAAAGAATAATTTTTTTCAAAAAATTATTTACTACTGTAAACTTCAAAGAATTTATATTTCTGGAGATTAATATGGAAAGCATAGAGCTGGTATTTACCATACTCGTTGCTATTCTTGTCAGTGGCCTAATTGGCAGGGTTTTGCCATGGGGGCTTCCTTTACCATTAATACAAATAGGTCTTGGCTTCATTATTTCCGGCGTCTTTGATGAAGGTATCCTTTTAAATCCTGAAGTTTTCTTCCTGCTGCTTATACCACCGCTTTTGTTTCTTGATGGCTGGAGAATACCTAAAGATGAATTATGGCGCGATAAGGCGGGGATTTTTCAACTTGCTTTTGGGTTGGTTATTCTTACTGTTTTTGGCTTGGGTTATATCATCCACTGGATGATTCCTGCAATGCCATTGCCTGTTGCATTTGCGCTTGCTGCCATTGTATCTCCCACTGATCCTGTAGCTGTTCAAGGTATTACCAGGCGTTTGCCTGTGCCCAGACGTTTAATGTCAATTCTTGAAGGAGAAGCACTTTTTAATGATGCCAGTGGTTTAGTGGCCTTCAGAATGGCTGTTTTGGCAGCGATGACGGGGGTATTTTCAATTTCACAGGTGGTGACCTCTTTTATTTGGGTAGCGGCAGCCGGTATTTCGATGGGTCTTATCACTACCTGGTTACTTTTCCTAATGCACCAACGTATTTATTATTTTTTGAGTGAAGATCAAGGAGCAGAAATTCTTTTAAGCTTGCTGACACCTTTTGCCGCTTATGTGCTTGCGGAAGCTATCGGTGGTTCAGGTATTTTGTCATCGGTGGCAGCGGGTTTGGCCATGAGTTCTTTTGAGTTGTCGGGTCGGATTTCACCCATGACCCGAATGCGGCGTACTGCTATGTGGGATCTTTTGCAGTTTACGCTAAACGGGTTCATGTTCATATTATTGGGGGAGCAATTACCGACCATTTTTAATGAGGCCATTGATTTGGTAACTCAAACAGGACATTACAATCCTTGGTGGTTGTTGATGTATGCCATTGTTATTTGCCTTTCCCTGACAGGTTTTCGATTTATTTGGGTCACTGTCTGTATTTATGTCCCCTATTTGTGGGCACGAACTGGAAAGCCTTCCTCTTTACCGCAGTGGCGTCATATTTTAATTTTGTCTTTTGCCGGTGTGCGTGGTGCTGTGACATTGGCAGGTGTAATGACGCTTCCTTTTTTATTGCCCGATGAATCCGAATTTCCCGGGCGTGACCTGGCTGTTTTTCTGGCTGCTACGGTCATTATTATTTCTCTTATCGCTGCAAGTATTGCGTTACCCTTGTTATTGAAAGATATATCACCCAGTAAAGAATTTATGATCAGTCATTCCAATCAAAAGAAAATGGCCATCAAGGTTGCCAGTGAGCAAGTGAACATGCATCTTGATTCAGTCATTGCCAATCTGGAGAAAAATGATAATTTTGATGCCAAGTTTTATGAAGATGTTAAAACCAGATTAATGACTGATTTCGTGAATGGGTTTCAACCCGAGAGCGAAGAGCAAAATCTTGAATATGATAAATACCAGGTTGAACGTATGCTGCGCCTGGCTTTGATTGATCGTGCCCGTATCAGTATTTATCAATTAGCCCGGGAAAAGAAAATCTCGGACGAACTTGCCAGGGAGTTGGTTGAAAGACTTGATTTTGATCACATACGCTTTAGCTGATTGCTTTGCAAGGCGGAACTTGAAAAGCTAATGGAAATTATTGGGTGATGATTCTTGTCAATTAGATGGGCTCATTCCTGATTTGTGCAATTTTTGTTTCAATACCATACTTTTTGATTTTCATATATAGGGTGCTTTTGGCGATACCCAAATGTTTTGCGGTTAATGTCATGTTGCCATGATGTAATGCCAGTGCTTTTTCAATTGAGATAAGTTCTGCCTGCTGAAGCAGTCCCGTATCGGGCATAGAAGTTGCATAAGTGGAAGGGATATCGATTTTCCTGATGGTTGAGAGGATCTGTTCAGGAATATCTGCAGGTAATAAGTCATTGCTTTGACTCATCAAGTACATGTTTTCAATGGTGTTCCTTAATTCCCTGATATTGCCCGGCCAATTATATTCATCCAGTATTTTTAAGGTTTCGGGGTTTATCTTTTTGGATCCATAGCCATATTTATGTTCTAGTATGCCCAGGAAGTAATCAACCAGGATGGGGATATCCTCTTTAATTTCTCTTAGTACCGGTATATGGATACTTGTGACAGAAATACGGTAATAAAGATCCATTCGAAAACGTCCTTGTGATACTTCCTCCTGTAAATCCCGGTTGGTGGCTGTGATTAATTTGAAGTTGATTTTTCTGGGCTTGTTTTCTCCGATCCTATAAATCTCACCTTCTTCCAGAACCCTTAAAAAATGCGGTTGTAAATCAAGTGGCATTTCACCAATTTCATCTAAAAACAAGGTACCGCCATTTGCTGCTTCCACTTTGCCGATCATTCCTCCTTTTCGAGCCCCGGTAAAAGCGCCTTCACAGTAACCAAATAATTCGCTGGCCAGTAGATCCGGAGTTAAGCCGCCACAATTCAAGGCAACAAAAGGTCTTTTATCTGCGGTTTCTGTATCGTTAGCCTGATGCATTCCTCTTACGAAGTTTTCTTTGCCGACACCGGTTTCACCATGAATCAAGACCGGGACATTGGTTTTTGCCAATAATTGTGCTTTTTCTATGGCTTTTTTTAAGGGGGGAGACTGACCGATGATCTGGTTAAATCCTCTGTCTTCAGTGGGCTTATCAGAACGGTGAGCAGAAAGTTGCCTGGATGGGGCTTCCGGTTTATTGCTTCGGATAGGACTGGGGATAGTCAGGACAGTACCAATGCGTTCACCTTCATTGATAACGGGTTCGATCCAGTCGTCTTGTAGCCATTCTGGTTTTTGTGTTGGATGAACGTTACTGATTTGATTCAAATCCAGGGAAAAAAGAGATTCGGATTTATTCAGATCCAATTTGATATTTTGTGCCAGCAAGGCTGAGTTAACTTGTTCATTCAGCTTAATCGGGCGACCTCTTCGGTCACAAATGATAATACCGTCATTACTGCCAGAGAATCTGGCAACGCTTTGTTCCAGTAATTGATAACGAAACCTGAGCTCTCTTTTGGCTAGTGCGCTTTCAATACGGCTGGCAGTCGTGGCCACCAGGGCCAGGCTATGGGGGCTGAATGTATGTTTCAGGCCCGAAATATCAATGGCTCCCAGTGTTTGTCCATCATAGGGGTCACGAATGATAGCAGCTGTGCAAGTCCACTCCCGGACACCGGAACAGAAATGTTCAGCGGCATGGACCTGGACAGCTTGTCCTGTCATAAGGGCCGTGCCAATGGCATTGGTACCAGTACGTAATTCATTCCAGTTATAACCGGTTGTTAGCTGGATGGATGCAGCAGCATCAAGACCACGAGGATCACCTTCAATGGATAAAATGACGCCTTCCGGATCAGTCAGAATCATTACGCTCCCTGTTTCAGCTAAAAAATCCCTGGCCATCATCATGACCGGTTGGCTGGCTGTGACCAGTTCTGAATGCCGTTGCTGAAGTATTAGCAGTTGATTATCTTCCAGCACTGAAGGTGGGTGCAGGTGCACAGGGTCAATTCTGGCATCAAGACATCGTCTCCAGGAATCATTGATTAAACGTCTTAGGGCATTGGGTGCGGGAGAATGACCATTCATCACACTTTCCCATGCGGAAATCACACGATTATCGTTGTCAGGGTTAGATAAACGCTGACTTTTGATTGAGCCTGTCATATTGTCTCCGGCTGAACTTGATGCTATATGCTTGATAGTTAGTTACAGCTCAATGATGCGTTTTTTGTTTTTATTGCCTTGGTCGTACTGCTTGTTTTGACTTCAAAAAATACATATTACGCATCGTTTTTAATTCTTTCTCGACTATAGCTTTTTCCATCTTCAGACGCAACCTGGAGGTTGTGTTAAAGAGGGGGTGCTGTCCATTTATTTATGCTGATTTAATTATATTCAGTATTAACCCTATTGTCCGGATATTGGTTGAAATGAGTATGAGCGTACGGAAATCGAACGTACGAATTTCATTTTAATGAAATTGATTGTTTTTTATGCTAGATGGTTTTTTAAATTTTTCATATATGAATCAATTGATTGGGATTTCAAAAGCATAATTGGCACGGGTTTTGCTCATACATCGATGTGACAGATGATTCTGTTATCAAAGGAGCGGAATCCTTGAGGAAGTAATGAAAGGAATTCCAGAGCAAAAGAGAATAATTATTCAGGAGATGTGTTATGCGGACTGAATCCACTCCCGTACAGGTTATGGGTATTGATGCAGGCGGTACGATGACCGATACATTCTTTGTCAGCAGTGACGGTCGGTTTGTCGTTGGCAAGGCGCAAAGTAATCCGGCCGATGAGGCCCAAGCCATTTATGAGTCTTCCAATGATGCGCTGGCTGCATGGAATCGAAGGGTTGAGGATGTTTATCCCGAGCTGTTAACCTGCGTTTATTCCGGTACGGCCATGCTGAACCGGGTGGTGCAGCGTAAAGGGCTTGATGTGGGCTTGATGTGCAACAAGGGGTTTGAGGACGTGCACTCGATGGGACGCGCCTTGCAAAGTTATTTGGGCTACGCACTGGAAGATCGTATTCATCTGAATACACACCGCTATGATGAACCATTGGTTCCGTTGTCCCGTACCCGCGGTGTTACCGAACGTACTGATGTGCAAGGCAAGGTGGTTATTCCACTTAATGAGGATGATGTCCGCAAAGCAACCCGTGAGCTGCTTGCAAAGGGTTCGCAGGCAATTGTCATCAGCTTGTTGCAATCGCATAAAAATGGGGACAATGAACGCAGGGCCAGGGATATTTGTCTGGAAGAACTTGCAAAACTGGGTTCGGATATTCCAGTTTTTGCAACGGTAGATTATTACCCGTCACGCAAGGAAAGTCATCGTACTAATACCACTGTTCTGGAAGCTTATGCTGCCGAACCTTCCCGTAAAACGCTTAAAGGTGTAAGTGACCGATTCAAGCAACATGGCGGTAAATTTGACTTGCGTGTGATGGCCACTCATGGTGGCACGATTGGCTGGAAAGCCAAAGAGCTGGCGCGTACCATTGTATCGGGTCCTATTGGCGGCGTTATTGGTTCCAAGTTTTTAGGTGAGTTGCTGGGTTACGACAATATTGCCTGTAGTGATATTGGTGGCACCAGCTTTGATATGGCCATGATTACCAAAGGCAGTTTTGCCATTAAATCAGATCCGGACATGGCTCGCCTGGTTCTGTCATTGCCACTGGTCGCCATGGATTCGGTGGGGGCGGGTGCGGGCAGTTTTGTGCGGATTGACCCATACAGCGGCTCCATCAAGCTGGGTCCGGACAGTGCCGGTTATCGTGTGGGCATGTGTTGGCCGGAAAGCGGTCTGGATACCGTGTCTGTTTCCGATTGTCACGTTGTGCTGGGTTATCTGAATACGGAAAACTTCCTGGGTGGGGCGATCAAGCTGGATGTGGAGAGGGCACGGCATTATCTTAAAGTACAAATTGCAGATCCTCTGGGATTGTCTGTCGAAGATGCGGCGGCAGGGGTGATTGAATTGCTGGATTTGCAGTTGCGAGAATACATGCGCTCCACGATTAGCGCCAAAGGGTATAACCCGGCCGATTTTGTTTGCTTTTCTTATGGCGGTGCCGGTCCTGTACATACCTATGGCTATACCGAAGGTCTGGGATTTGAGGATGTGGTCGTGCCTGCCTGGGCTGCCGGATTTTCAGCGTTTGGCTGTGCCTGTGCCGAGTACGAGTATCGCTATGACATGAGTGTGGACGTTGCCGTACCTCCCGGGTCTTCAGATGAGGTCAAGCAACAAGCGGGTATTACGCTTACAAAGGGCTGGAATGAATTGGCTGAAAAAGTGATTGAAGAGTTTGTGATCAATGGCTTCAAGCCTGAGGACGTCATGCTTCGTCCGGCCTATAGCATGCAGTTCCTGGGCCAGTTGAATGATCTTGAAATTGACTCTCCCATCAGTGCGGCATCAAGCGTTGAAGACTGGGAAAAAATGGTGGCCGCTTTTGATGAAACTTATGGTCGGGTGTATGCCACTTCCGCCAGTTCGCCAGAGCTTGGTTTTGGTGTTACCAAAGTCATTATGCGTGGTAGCGTTATATCACAAAAGCCTGAGTTGCCCGAGGAGGAGCTGTCAGGTAAAGAGCCGCCCAAAGAGGCCCTGATTGGTAAGCGTCCGTTTTACCGGCATAAAAAATGGCATGACGCGGATGTATGGTCAATGGAGGCCCTGAAGGCGGGTAATCATATTGTTGGCCCCGCGGTGATTGAATCTGATGCCACCACTTTTGTGGTACCAAAAGGGTTTGAAACCACACTGGACAAACATCGCCTGTTTCATTTGAAAGAAGTGAAATAAATAAAGTTAAGGAGACACAACATGAATATGATGTCAATGAAACAAGTCGGGCTGGGGAACTTATTGGGTAATGGCATGACGCTGAAAGCACATCGTGATGCCGTTTTGGCCAGAACTAAAGAGAGCGGTTATTACAACGCGCTTGAAACACTGGCGTTCAAGGAAAGCGATCCGATCAGTTATGAAAAAATGTTTTCAAGGTTACGTGGGGGGCTGGTGCATGCCCGTGAAACCGCCAAGAAAATTGCCGCTTCACCTATCGTGGAGCAGGAAGGCGAATTGTGCTTTACCCTGTATAACGCCGCCGGTGACTGTATTCTGACTTCGACCGGTATTATCATTCACGTGGGCACCATGGGTGCAGCCATTAAGTACATGATCGAGAATGATTGGGAAACCAATCCAGGCATTAATCCGGGTGACATGTTTACCAATAATGACTGTTCTATCGGTAATGTGCACCCTTGTGATATTGCCACGATCGTACCCATTTTCTGGGAAGGCAAACTGATTGGCTGGGTGGGTGGAGTCACTCACGTGATTGATACGGGCGCGATCTCTCCGGGCTCGATGTCCACCGGGCAAACCTCCCGTTTTGGGGATGGCTACATGACGACCTGCCGCAAAACGGGTGTGAATGATGAGCCATTACGTGACTGGCTGCATGAAAGCCAGCGCTCAACCCGTACACCCAAATATCTGATTCTGGACGAACGTACCCGGATTGCCGGCTGTCATATGATTCGTCAACTGGTTGAAGAGGTGGTTGAGTCCGAAGGGGTGGAGGCTTTTGAGAAGTTTGCCTATGAAATTATTGAGGAAGGTCGCCGTGGCCTGCAATCCCGCCTGAAAGACATGACCATTCCAGGCGTTTATCGCAAAGTGGCCTTTGTTGATGTTCCCTATAACCATGAGGATGTTCAGTTAACGGCTTCTTACGCCAAAATGAATACCATCATGCATGCTCCCACCGAGTTGACCATCCGGCCAGATGCCAGCTGGCGCATGAACTTTGAAGGCGGAAGTCGCTGGTGCTGGCACAGCTTCAATGCCAACCAGGTGGCTTTTACCAGCGGTATCTGGGTCATGCTAACGCAAACACTGGTGCCAACCCAACGGATTAACGATGGTGCTTATTATGCAACGGAATTCAATATTCCCAAAGGCACCTGGATGAACCCGGATGATCGCCGGACGGCCCACTCGGATGCCTGGCATTATCTGGTTTCCGCCTGGACAGGTATGTGGCGGGCAATGAGCCAATCTTATTTCAGCCGCGGTTATCTGGAAGAGGTAAATGCCGGTAATGGTAATACCAGTAACTGGCTACAGGGTGGGGGTATCAACCAGGATGGGGAAATTCATGCAGTTAACAGTTTTGAAACGGCGGCAACCGGTACCGGTGCCTGCGCGGTCAAGGATGGCCTGAATCATGCCGCAGCTGTTTGGAATCCTGAAGGAGATATGGGTGATATTGAAATTTGGGAAATGGCCGAACCCTTGTTGTTTATGGGACGTAACGTAAAAGCCAATTCGGGTGGTTATGGCAAATACCGGGGTGGATGTGGACTGGAAACCCTGCGTATGGTCTGGCATGCCCAGGACTGGACCATGTTCTTTTCGGGTAACGGTTATATGAACAGTGACTGGGGACTAATGGGAGGTTATCCGGCAGCCACCGGTTACCGTTTTGAAGCACATAATACCGATCTTAAAGCCCGGATTGAACAGAAACTTTCTATTCCACTGGGAGCAGACAGTAACCCGAGTGAACCGGATTATGAGCGTCATATCAGTGCGACTGCCCAGATTAAACGTGATAAGCAATGCATGACCACGGAAACCATTTTTGAGGATCATGACCTGTACCTGAACTATATCCGTGGCGGTCCGGGCTTTGGTGATCCGCTGGATCGTGAGCCGGCAGCCATTGCCCGTGACCTTAACAACCGTTTCGTGTTACCTGAATTTGCCCGGAAGGTTTATGGTGCGGTTATTGACAAAGATGCCGAAGGCAACTGGGTGGTTGATTCTGAGAAAACAACGGTACGACGTGCTGAAATTCGCAAGGAACGGTTGCAGCGTGCGGTACCTACCCGTGAATGGATGAAGGAAGAGCGTGAGCGGATCCTGACCAAGAGTGCTTCAGTTCAGGTACGTCATATGTACTCAACCAGTTTTGCCTTGAGTGAGAAATTCACCAATGAGTTCAAGCAATTCTGGGACTTGCCCGAAGCGTGGTCATTGCCGGAATCCGAGTTGGGAGTTCCTTCATTTGGATCAACCTATCGCAATGACATTTCAGAAATGCCGGGCGTCAGTACCGTTGTTCTGGTTGACGAATAAAGCAGGATCATGGCCTTGCGAATCGTAAGGCCATGAAATAAAAAAGATCAAGGAGATAAGTTATGTCAGTATTTACAAGAGAACAGGTTAATAATCTGGTGGATGGCAAGCTTGATTGGGACACCACCCTTCGTATGCTGCAAACCCCCAAGGACAAAGAACGTTTTGAACTGTACCTGAGCGTACTGCAAGACAAGGTTTCCTGGAAAGACAGGATCATCCTACCATTGGGGCCTCATCTATATATTGCGCAATCCCAGTCTACCGGACAATGGGTGAACAAGTGCAGCTGTGGTCATGAGTTTGGTGATTACCGCCATAACTGGAAAATGGATGCGGCCATTTATGTGCGGGATACCCCCGAAGCCATGCAGGAAATTTACCCTGAGTTGATGGCGCCCGATACAGACTGGCAGGTATATCGGGAGTATTACTGTCCGGAATGTGGGGTGTTGCATGACGTGGAAGCGCCCACACCATGGTATCCGGTCATTCATGATTTTGAGCCGGATATTGAATCGTTCTATAAAAACTGGTTGGGTCTGCCTGTTCCTGACCGGGTTGATTAACCCTTTAAAAGCAGGGTTTAAGAAATAAGGTTTTAATAAATATTAACCGCGGTCTGTGAATCCTGTACAAAAAAACTGATTCACAGATTGCGGTTTTATTTTGGTGGAGTCGAGTTAATCAAAACTGGCGGGAACCCAGTGCTTCTTTGATTTTTTGATCAGTTTTGTATTGGCTGAGGGAATAGACTGCCCATATGCTGGCGGGAACCCAGCCAATAGGGGTTACTTGCAGTATCAGGCAGATAATGTCGGCAATAGGACGAACTATGGTAAAAAAGGTCAACCATGGCAAGCGTAAAGCAATAATGGCCCCAAAAAAATCATGAATCTTTTCATTGCAAGGTGTTTTTGAGAAATAAAAAACTTCAGCTTGACGTAGGTGCCCGTTGTCGATAAATTTGAATTTATTTCAATTAAGAACTCAATGTGGAGCAGTCATGAAATACCGGAATCTTGGCAAAAGTGGTTTAAAAGTATCCCCACTGGTACTGGGAACCATGATGTTTGGCGGGCAAACCAGCGAAGCGGAATCACATCGGATTATTGCCGATGCCAAAGACCGGGGCATCAATTTTATTGATACGGCCGATGTTTATAACAATGGGGAATCTGAAGCGGTGGTTGGGCGGGCCATTGCCAGTAACCGTGATGACTGGGTTCTTGCAACCAAACTGGGCAATGTGTTTGGCGAAGGGGTTAACCAGCGTGGCATTTCTCGCAAATGGATTTTTCAGGCGGTTGAAGCCAGCCTGAAACGCTTGGGAACCGATTACTTGGATATTCTGTATTTGCACCGGGAAATACCCGATGCGCCATTGGAGGAGGCCATCCGTGCGCTTGCTGATCTGATCAGGCAAGGAAAAATCCGGTATTTCGGGGTGTCCAATTTCAGGGGGTGGCGTATTGCCGAAACTGTCAGGTTGGCTGATCAGGCTGGTATTGATCGACCAGTGGCCAGTCAGCCTTTGTACAATCTGGTCTCCCGTGTTGCCGAGGTTGAGCAATTGCCTGCCGCTGCCCATTACGGTATTGGTGTTGTGTCATACAGTCCTCTGGCACGGGGTGTTTTAACCGGTAAATATGACCCGGATACTGCGCCACCGGCCGATTCGCGTGCCGGTCGCAACGACCGTCGTATCATGCAAACAGAATGGCGTCGGGAGTCATTATTGGTTGCGCAGCGTATCAGGCAGCATGCCGAATCAAAAGGCATTTCAGCCGCAGATTTCTCCCTGGCATGGGTGCTGAATAATCAACTGATCAGCTCCGTTATTGTAGGGCCCCGTACATTTGAACAATGGCAGGCTTATCAGCGGGCCCTTGATTATCAACTGACAGCTGATGATGAGGCGCTGGTAGATGAGTTGGTGGTAACAGGGCATAATTCTACACTCGGGTATAATGATCCAGGGCATCCCGTCATTGGCAGGGTGCCTTATTCTGCTGCCTGAAACAATCAAAACCGACCCCCCATGATTTTTACTTATGAATCCCCCTTCGCTTTTGTGGACGTTGAAACTACGGGGGGGGTGATTGGGCAAGATAGACTGACCGAAATCGCTATTATCCGTTATGACGGTCAAGAAGTTTCTACTTATCAGTCCCTGATCAATCCAACCTGTCGTATTTCCGGTTTCATTGAAAACCTGACGGGTATCAGTAATGAAATGGTGGCAAAAGCACCTCTTTTTTCTGAGGTGGCAGAAAAAATTCGCGCACTGCTCGAGGGGCATGTCTTTGTTGCACATAATGCGCGGTTTGACTACAGTTTCATCAAAAGTGAATTCAAACGGGTGGGTATTGATTTCAAAACGCCCAAATTGTGCACGGTTAAGCTGTCCCGCAGGCTATATCCTGCTTACGAAAGGCATGGGCTTGATTATCTGGTTCAGCGACACCAGCT
The DNA here is from genome assembly GCF_012923605.1 of Advenella sp. EE-W14. Classification (NCBI taxonomy): domain Bacteria; kingdom Pseudomonadati; phylum Pseudomonadota; class Betaproteobacteria; order Burkholderiales; family Alcaligenaceae; genus Advenella; species Advenella sp. EE-W14. The sequence continues at coordinate 11,598 of NZ_JAAVNG010000009.1, forward strand.
TGAAATCAAACACCGGCACCGGGCATATGGCGATGCGCATGTGTTATTGCAATTCTGGCAATTGGTCAACCGGCAGTTTGAGGGCGCTTATTTGCAACAGGTCGTTCAAGAACTGATGACTATTCCCCATTTGCCTGAGCATATTGACCCAGAAGAAATTGAGTCCATTCCCAACCGGTTTGGTGTGTACTTGCTCTATGGCGATGATGACAGGCTTCTTTTTGTGGGTAAAGGCAATAAGCTTCGCCAGCGGGTGCTGACTTTTTTTGCCAAAGATCGGGCCTTGCCCGCCGAAAAGTCATTTTCTGATCGTGTGAGGCGGGTGGATTATATTGAGTGTGCCGGTGAACTGGATGCTTTTTTGACCGAAGAAAAATTGATTAAGCAGTGTCAACCGGAAAAAAACAAACAACCAAGGCGCAGAAAGACAGGTGATTTGGCGCAATGGCCTTTCAGGGGTTATGCAGTTTTGCCTGAAAACAATCTGAAGCATGTGTTTTGGCATTGGCAGTACCTGGGTACAGTTCATAACGCAGAAGAGATCAGTCAAACATTATCACAGGAAAAGCAGAACTTTTCCCATGAAATATATAAAATCCTGGTGCGGAATATGTCCCGTTTGGTAGCGTTGTGAGTGATCAGTATTGATAGAGCCCACGTGTTTTGGCCTGTAATCGGCTGATGCCCAGCAATGACTCAGTCCAGGGGATAGAGATTTCCAGCTGGTGGGCAATTTCGGTGACTGATGTTACCAGAGCATCCAGTTCAAGCGGTTTGCCAGCTTCCGCATCCTGCAGCATGGATGTCTTGAAGGATCCAAGCTTATAGGTAACCTGGTGCCTTTGTTCAGGGTCGGCCTCTATTGGCAAGCCAATTCGTGCTCCGACTGCGGCAGCTTCCTGCATGATACGTGACATGAAATCGCGGACATAGCGATCATCCAGAATGTGATCGCTTTTTGCACCCGTGATGGCTGAAACAGGATTCATGGTCATGTTTCCCCATAGTTTGAACCAGATGTCTTTCTGGATGCATGACGTATTTTCCACATCAAATCCGGCTTTTTCCAGTATTGCGCAAAGCTGCTTCAGCCTTGGGGTTTGGGTGCCGTTGGGCTCTCCGATGATCAAGTGGTTGCCTGCGATATGTTTAACCGAACCTGGGGCGGGCGTGGTGGCGGAAAGGTGGGTGACACAACCGATGACCTGATTGGCCGGGATGTGTCTGGAAATAATTTCCTGCGGGTCAACCGAGTCCAGTTTCAGATGACCGTTTTCATGTTCAAGCCCATGAAAGAACCACCATGGAATCCCGTTCATGGCAGACAGAATGGTGGTGTCTGGTCCTATTAAGGGCGCAATATTTTTGGCTATGGACTGCAGTCCGGTGGTTTTTACAGCGATAATGACAATGTCCTGTACACCCAGCTCTGCTGGAGACTGGCTTGCCTTAATCGGGTGGCTTTGCGCCGTATCGCTGCCCGCTGGATAGAATTGAAGCCCGTTTTTTTGTAATGATTCAAGCGTGGCGCCACGTGCTACAGCACTGACGTCATAACCGGCCTGTACTAGCCGTGCCGCCATTAAACCACCTATTGCACCGATTCCATAAATACAGATTTTCATAGATAAATTCCTTTAAGGTCGTTAGTTTTTATAGTTGGTGTCAATGGTATCGACTTGGCGTCTTAACGCTTCAAAAACATCGCGACCAGCACCATATCGAGGATCAAATTGCAGGGCGTCAATACTGGATTGGATTTGTATTTCTTCAGGGATGGGGGTAGTTGGGCCAAGTGCCGCGCCAGCCACCTGGATTTCGCAGGCACGCTGTAAGGTCCACAGGTAGGCAAAGGCCTCGGGAATGGTGCTTCCCCATGACAGCAAGCCGTGATTTTTCAGGATCACGGCCTGCCGGTTGCCGATGGAACGCTGTACCCTTGGTTGCTCATCGGCATGGATGGTTATGCCTTCAAAATCATGGTAGGCAACGCGATTATGCAATTGGGCAGCATAAAAATTATCTCGCGACAATCCCGCAGCCGAGCAGGCAACGGCGCAGCCAGCTGTGGTGTGGGTATGCATGACACAGTGGGCGTTTTCAATACCGCTGTGAATGGCTGAGTGCAGGATGAAACCGGCTGGATTGGCTTTCCATTTGGAGGCGCCGATAACATTGCCATCAAGATCTATCTTGACCAGATTGCTTGCGGTCACTTCGGTGTAGTGCAGGCCAAACGGGTTGATCAGGAAATGCTTTTCCGGGCCTGGAATGCGAACGGTAATATGATTGTAGATCAGTTCTGTCCAGCCCAGCATCGCAAAAATCCGGTAGCAGGCAGCCAACTCGGCCCGCAGGGCCTGTTCGGTTTCAGTGATGTTTTCTTCAAGTGTAATGGAATCAGCCAGTGTATTCATTGTCGTCTCTTTTATCTGTGTTGTGGTGGTCAATGACATGGTTTTAGTTGCATCATATTGCCATTGCAGTGAAATGGTTGTTTAACTTTGCAATTAATGCCATTGTGCTTTCCCGTTCGGCCGGTTTGACACAGGACAGGATTTTAGCTTCCAATTGTGCCGGTGCAAGCGGAAAATGGGCATGACCCAATGCAAAACGGATCGGGCCACTTTCAAGGCGGGTGTTATCCTTGAGAGTAATGGTAACGTCATCGTGAAGGGCAAAGCTGGGTTCAAGCGGGCAGGCTTCATTATTGATTGAAACCTTAACTTTTTCCATCAATGTCCGGATGGCTGGGTTGGTAATGTCATCTTCAGTCATTTTTTGCAGGCTTACTTCACCATAAACCAGCGCCGAGGCACAGGCAAAAGGCATGCTGAATTTCGCCTGAAGAGGCGTGCCTGGGTGCTGGTATTTAAGCACTCTGGCATTGGTTTCACTGACGGTTGCCGTAATGGTTTGTATGTGTTCAATGGGAATATTATGCTGTTGCCTTAATTGCAATACACCGTCAATCACACGGTGTGAAGCATAGCAGACTGGATATTTTTTGATACTTGGTTTAACCGTGTTGATGCTTAATGCCTGCTGCTTTTCGAAAGGTCGTTCGCGATCCGGCGCATGCCGGTCTGAAAAAGCAGTCAGGAAACCGGTTGATCCTTCCAGAGCATCGGCTGAAGCCGTTACACCCATGGCGGCCATTTCAACAGCCCCGTAAGCATATTCGATCGCCCAACCCGCATGCAGGGGTTTGCACATCGAACCAAAATTGGCGACCAATCCAGAGGCGCGGCTGGCAGCTATGCCCAGTGCATGGGTGGTTTTTTCACTATCAATTTGACGCGCCGCGCAAAGTGCGGCGGTGGCACCCATCGTACCCAGCACGGCAGTGGGGTGCCATCCTTTTTCATGTAAAGGGTCGGGTATCCGGTTAAGTAAATCCGCCCAAATCTCATAACCTTTCAAGTAGGCGCTGATGAGGTCCTGCCCGGTCAGACCACTGCGGTCTGACTCGGCAAGCAGAACCGGAACCAGGACAACACTGGGGTGTCCGGCCAGGGCAACATCATCAAAGTCCAGTGCATGGCCTGAAACGGCGTTAAGCATGGCGGCAACCATTGCGGTATGTTTTTGCGGTGAAAAAAATACGCTGGCTTCCTGCTCATTCTGGTAGCATCTGTTTACCCAGGATGCAAACAGGCGGGTTACTTCCTCATCACGCCCGGAAAGAATGCAGCCGGCAGTGTCAAGAAAGGCCAGCTGCACGGTTTGGCAAACCTCGGGGGTGATTTGTCCTGCAATATCACTGGTGATGAAGTCGGCCATTTGCCGTGACAGTGTTTTCATTACGTCTCCTAGAATGAACGTGGCATACCCAGGACGTGTTGTCCAATGAAGGAAAGAATGAGGTTGGAAGAAATGGGGGCAATTTGCATGACCCGGCATTCACGCCATTTACGTTCAACATCATATTCAGCGGCATAGCCAAATCCACCGTGTGTTTGCATGCAGGCCTCGGCAGCATGCCAGGCCGCTTCGGACGCGAGCAGTTTGGCAATGTTGGCGGCTTCACCACAATCCAGGCCTGCGGCAAAAATGGCGGTCGCTTTGCGTACCATCATCTCGGCAGCTTCAGTCTCGGCATAAGCACGGGCGATAGGGAACTGAATCCCCTGGTTCTGGCCAATCGGACGACCGAATACAACACGCTCATTACCATAGGCGGCGGCTGTCTTGGTAAACCATTTTGCATCACCAATCGCTTCCGAGGCACACAGAATACGTTCTGCATTCATGCCGTCAAGAATATATCGGAATCCCTTGCCTTCTTCACCAACCAGACTGGAGGCGGGAACCACCAGGTTTTCAATAAACACCTCGGTTGTATTATGGTTGATCATGGCACGAATCGGTTGGATTTCAACGCCATTGCCACGGGCTTCACGCAAATCCACCAGGAACACGGAAATGCCATCGGTTTTTTTCTTGACCTGATCGGCAGGCGTGGTTCGGGCCAGTAATAGCATAAGGTCGGAATAACGGGCACGTGAGGTCCATACTTTCTGGCCGTTGATAATATAGTTGTCACCATCACGCACGGCCCGGGTCTTGATTTGGGTGGTGTCTGAGCCGGTGGTGGGTTCCGTAATACCAAAGGCCTGCAGGCGCAGTTTGCCACTGGCGATATCGGGCAGGTATTTTCTTTTTTGCTCTTCGCTGCCGTGACGCAAAAGCGTACCCATGATATACATTTGTGCGTGGCAGGCACCTGCATTGCAGCCGGCCGCATGAATTTCTTCCAGAATAACCGATGCTGCACGCAGGGGCAGGCCACTGCCACCATATTCTTCGGGAATCAGAGCACCCAGATAACCGGCTTCGGTCAGGGCATTGACAAATTCAGAGGGGTAGCCTTGCTGCTCGTCCAGGTTTCTCCAGTATGAGCCGGGAAAGTCCTCGCAAATGCGGCGAACACTTTCACGGATGTCTTGATAGTCATTTCCCAATTCAATGGAAACGGGAGTGTTTTGTGTGCTTAATGTATCCATGGTTCTTTTCCTGATCTTAAGAATTAATGTGTAATGATGGTGGGCAGTCCTGCACGTGACAAAGCACCCTGTAATGGCTCGTCAGGAAGCAGGTGGGCCAGCCAGCGCCGGGCCTCAAGCAGTTTTTCAAGGTTAATACCGGTTTGCAGGCCATACTCTTCCAGCAGGAAACAAAGATCTTCGGTAGCGATGTTACCGGTTGCGCCGGGGGCAAACGGGCAACCACCCAAGCCTCCCAAAGAGGCATCAAAGTGTCTGACACCAGCGTCCAGGGCAGCCAGTACGTTAGCCATACCCATGCCGCGCGTGTCATGAAAATGAGCGCCAACCGGCAGCTTGCCGAGTAGTTGACGCAGTTGGGTAAACAGGTTTCTGACTTGTCTGGGGCCCGCAAAACCAACCGTGTCTCCCAATGCGATATGGTCAACACCGGCTTGTGCCATTCTGTCTGCAATGTTCAGAACTGTCTTGCTTTCAATATGGCCCTCATAGGTGCAGCCAAAAGAAGTGGCAATGGCACCGGTGATGTGTGGCGGTTCGGGCTGTTGCTTGACCATTTCAATTAATCTTGCCACTGTAGCCAGCGCATTTTCAAGTGTGGTGCGGGCATTTTTTTGTGAATGCGTGGCACTGGCTGAAAGGACAAATACAATATTTTTTGCACCGGCCTCCAGGGCGCGCATGGCGCCTTTTTCATTCAGCACCAGTGCTGAAAGCACCAGCCTGGGGTTCAGTTGCCCCTGCTCGACCATTGTTTGGGCATCAAAGAATTGGGGGATCACATGCGCGGGAACAAACGAGGTGATTTCAAAGGCGCGAACACCGGCTTCAGACTCAACCTTGAGCCATTCTATTTTGTCTTGGGTGGCAATGGTATCCAGGCTCTGAATGCCATCACGCAAACCGACTTCCCGCACGAAGACCTGATTGTTATCAGTCATGACAAGCTCTCTTCAGTCAAGGGTTGCAGGGCAGGGGGCGCAAGCCGGATGGCAGGCCTTTGTCCGTCAAGGCGAATGGGCAGACCCATGAATTTCATGGCTGAATCGGGGACATCCTGCATAACACCCAAGGCTTGCGCCTGTTCGCAGCCAAAGGCTTCAGCCGTGTCCTGTACCGGAGCACAAGGCACGTTGGCTTCACGCAATTTGGCAGTCCAATATTCGCGTGTTTGCTGGCTTAATTCATTCTGGATCAACTCATCAAGGATGTTTCGGTGGATGACGCGTTGCGGGTTATTGGCAAAACGTTCATCTTCAGTCCATTCGCTGTGGGCCAGCACTTTGCACAGCCTGGCAAACAGGCCGTTATTGCCTGCGGCCACCACCAGGTGTCCGTCAGCCGTCTGGTAGGCGCGGTAAGGTACAATGGTTGCCGCCCCTGATCCATGTCTGCCTGGAACCTGGCCGCTGGACATATGCTGGGCGCTGGCAACCTGCATCCAGCTTAAGGAAGTTTCGAAAAGGGAAACCTCAACATGAGCACCTTCCTGCATTTTCTCGCGTTGTAACAGGGCAGACAGAATGCCAATGGCGGCCCACATGCCAGTACCACAGTCAATGACTGAATAGCCCGTCCTGACCGGGGGCTGACCCGGCTCACCAGTCACGCTCATTAGGCCACCGTAGGCTTGCATCAGCGGGTCGTAACCAGGCAGCTCAGATAACGGACCACCACTGCCAAAGGCACCCATATCACAGTAAATCAGCTCGGGTTTAGTGGCACGCAGGGTTTTTTCATCAAGACCCAGGCCTTCCAGGACACCCGGTCTGAAGTTCTGGATAATGACATCCGCCTGCGCGATGAATTGTTTTCTGAGTTGTTCAACCTGTTGTGGATCCCTGAAATTGCAAATTTGGGATTGTTTGTTCCGGTTTAAGGTCTGGAACATGGCCGAAGCACCTTCCCAGTCTGGCGGGCCCCAGTGACGGGCATCGTCACCCGCCGGTTTTTCAATCTTAATCACCGTGGCACCTAAATCAGCCAGGATTTGGGCGGCAAATGGGGCAGCAACATTCTGCCCAATTTCAAAAACGGTGTAGCCTTGCAATGGCAATGGTTTAATGGTGTTCATGGTGTTCATTTTCATTCTTACCAGCCCTTGAAATTGGGTTTGCGCTTTTCATTGAAGGCCAGAATGCCTTCCTTGCGATCCTGGCTGTGAACCATGCGTTGATACGCTTCAAGTTCAAACATCATGCCGGAGTTCAGATCCATTTGTAAACCGTAGTGGATTGAGTGTTTTGCCTGCCTGATTGAAAGCGGGGCATTGGTGGCAATTTTTTGTGCGGCTTCAAGTGTTTTTTCCAGGACTTCATCCGGTTCGAATACACGGTTGACGACTCCCCATTCGCAAGCTTCATCGGCACTGAAAGGACTTGCGGTCAGAATGATTTCCTTTGCGCGACGTTCGCCAACAGCCCTTGGCAAGGTTTGTGTACCGCCTCCGCCAGGCATGATACCCAGGGATACTTCTGTCAGGGCAAAGCGGGCGTTGCGCGATGCATAGGCAAAATCACACTGCAGCATCAATTCAAAGCCGCCACCAAAAGCATGGCCATTGACGGCAGCCAGAATGGGTAGTGGGCAGTTGAGAATTGAGCGGAAGGTGCGCTCAAAAAGTTCGTGCTGTAATACCCATTGCTCTTCAGTCAGGGTTTTGCGCTCTTTTAAGTCTCCGCCTGCGCAGAACGCCTTGTCACCAGCACCAGTGATAACAACGCAGCGATATTTGCGGTGCTCAAGCTCCAGGGGGTGAAACACATCATATAGTTCATGTCCGGCTTGGGTGTTGAAGGCATTGGAGACTTCCGGACGGTTCAGGGTGACCAGCAGAATCCCGGGAAACGGTTCTTCGACTTTTATGGTTTCGTAGGTTTTGTTCATGATTTATCCTTATTGATCGGGGCTGATACCCAGCATTTTTGCGGCTGATTTCCAGCGATTGAGATCTTCCTGGACGAACTCTTCAAATTTTTCAGGTGTTTCCGAGCCAATTGCCTGTAATCCAGATGCATTAAAGCGTTCAATAACGGGTTGGGCTTTAAGTGCAACCTGCATTTTCTCGTGTAAGGCTTTGATGACTTCCGGTGGTGTGTTTGCCGGTGCAAAAGCACCCATCCAGCCCTGGGAGGTAAAGTTTTTCAATCCTTCTACATTGGTTTCAGCAATGGAGGGGGTGTCGGGCATCAGAGGGGAACGCTGTGGGATAGTGACGGCCAGGCCTTTTGCCGCGCCGGCTTCAATTTGCCGGATAGCTGAAGCGTTGCCATCAAAAAGAATTTGTATCCTGCCGCCAATCAGGTCTTGAATAGCCTGGGTACTGCCTTTGTACGGAATTTCCTTGATGTCAATGTCGGCAGCTTCCTTGAAAAGTTCTGTAGTCAATTGGCTGATCGTACCGGCACCCAGTGAGCCGTAGTTCAGTTTTCCCGGATTGGCTTTTGCATAATCAATCAGCTCCTGCATGGTATTGAAAGGTGCATCCTTGTTGACAAGGACGACCATAGGGCCCTGGGCAAGCAAGGAGATGGGCACCAGATCTTTCAGTGGATCATAAGGCAGTTTTTTGGTGACTGGAATAATGCTGATGGGAGACAGTGACGTAATGGTAATGGTGTAACCGTCGGGTTTGCTTCGGATGAGTTGTTCAACCCCAATCGTGCCGCCGGCACCGCCTTTGTTTTCAATAATGAATGTTTGGCCAAATGCCTGCTCAAGTTGCTGGGCCATGGTGCGGCCCACCAGATCGGCAGAGTTGCCGGGTGGGAAGGTCACAATCGTGCTGACCGGTTTTTCAGGGTAGGCAGCCATTGACGTGCCTGTAAGGGAAATCATTCCGGCGATAACAAAACAGTTTTTTAGCTGTTTGGGAAAGTTCATGTAGGTCTCCTCAGTGTTGGTGTTGTAAGTGCAAGGTCTTGTTTTGTATTGTTTGAATGTATTATTATGCTAAAAGATGAACTAGTAAACATAAGGAATCCACAATATGGACTATAGTGATAATAAAAAAGAGGTGGGGGGAACGCAAAGTATTGGCCGTGCAACCGAAATCCTGCGCGTCATTGCCGCCTCGGACGGGTTGGGGTTTGGACTGGGAGAAATAGCAGAAAGGTCTGGTATTGAAAGACCTACCGTTCATCGAATATTGCGACGTTTAACGGCTGAGTCCATGCTGGTGCAGAATCCATTGACCCGAAACTATCATCTGGGGCCACTATTGTATGAACTTGGCCTTGCCGCCAGTTCATCGGTGCCTGCCCAGCAACTGTGTAAAGAAGCGTTGCAGGAGCTGTCGGGAATTACCGGAGACAGCGCTTTTTTAACGGTCAAAAGTGGTTATGATGTGGTTTGTCTTGATCGCGCTGAAGGCCACTTTCCCATTCGTGTGTTGAACCTGGGCGTAGGGCAGCGGCGTCCGTTGGGTTGCGGTGCTGGTAGCATCGCTTTGCTCAGCACCATGAGCGATGAGCAAGTGGAAAAAATCCTGTTGAAAAATGCCGCTTTGCTGGCCGCACGTGCAGAACCGTCCATCAATGAGTTCATGCAAATTATTGCCCAGGCAAGAACGCAGGGGTACGCCACCAAGGATGCCCCTGATTTGCCGGTTCGCTCATTATCAATGCCGGTCAGGGATGCTTATGGTAATGGCGTCTGTGCCTTGAGTGTATCAACACTGACGGTTCGCGTAGAACAGAATCACGACAAAATGGTGGGGGCTTTGAGGCGAATTGCAGAAGCGCTGGCCCTGAAAATCCGCGGTTCATTAATATTTAAAGACGTCTAGAGGCAAGACGTCTTTATGGGTTATGAAAAATTTCCTTTATTTACTCAACCTGAAAACAGGCATTTTCCTGCCTTCTTTCATGCGTTGGAAGGTCACTGTTACGGGGGCGCCAATTTTTAACTGGCTAACTTCGGTATCAATAATATTGCTCATGATGATGGGGCCTTCATTTAACTGAACATATGCCAGTGTGTAAGGAGGATCTGCTTTTTCAATATGGCTGAAGGCATAGAGCGTGCCCTGACCGCTTGCATTTAGCCAACCCGTATTGGCACTGCCGCACAAGGGGCAAATCATGCGCGGATACCAATGGGGTTTGTCGCAGTCGTGGCAGGTTTTCAGCAAGAGCTCATCTTTTTCCGCTGCTTCCCAAAAGGGTCTGGTTTCGGGATAGGCATTGGCATAGGCATCGGCAAGAAAGTCTGTGGGTTTATTATCCAGGTTATCCATGTTTATTCTCTTCCTAAAATCAGGGTGGCATGGGCATGGCCTTCGCCAACCACAAGGCCTGGGCCGGCAGCCAGTGCAATATCACAGTTTTTCACTTGTACAGCAGGGTGGGCTTCTTCGCGCAGCTGGCGAACCGCTTCAATAACTTTGGTAATGCCGCCGCGATTGGAGGGGTGATTGTTGCACAAGCCACCGCCATCAGTGTTCCATGGCAGTTTGCCCGTGCCGGAAATTAAATTGCCTTCGGCCACAAACTGGCCTGCCTGGCCTTTTTTGCAGAAACCCAGGTCTTCAAGCTGCATAAGAACCATGATCGTAAAGTTGTCGTAAATAGAGGCGTATTTAATATCATTGGGGGTAACGCCTGCCTCGGCAAAGGCCTCAGGGCCGGTCTTGATGGCGCCTGTTTCTGTTGGTGCAATATAGCCACCATGGCTGGTTTTAATGGTGTGGCTGGCACCCATGACTTTGACCAAAGGACGCTTGAGTGACTTTGCTATCTCAGGCGTGGTAACAATAAGTGCACCACCACCATCGGTAATGACGCAGCAGTCAAGCCTGTGCAGGGGAGGCGCAATAATGGGTGAATTAATGACGTCCTCAACCGTGACCACTTTTTTTAGCAGGGCATTTTCATTATATTGGGCATGATGTGAGGCAGCGACCTTGATGGCGGCCAGTTGTTCGGCGGTGGTACCATACTCATGCATATGCCGCTGGGTAATCATGCCATAAATGCCGGTAATGGTCGGTTTGTACGGTAAATCCCATGGGGTTTCCGGGCGTTCCGGCCCGAGTATACGGGGGGCGGTGCCAGTGGCCACCCCCGTGCTTTTGGGTTTGCCGGCCAGGGTAATCAGGGCAACACGGCATTTACCTGCGGCAATGGCCTGTGCCGCGCGTTCCACATGGGCAATATAAGAACACCCCCCAATTTCCGTACCGTCCAGCCAGCTTAGATTAAGGTTAAGGTATTCAGCCATGGAAATCGGGCTGCCACCGGGAACGTCACCGGCACAAAAGTAGCCGTCTATATCCTTTAATTCCAGCCCTGCATCCTGCAAGGCACCCAACGCGCTTTCTGCGTGAAGCTGGGCAACTGATTTATCGGGAGCAAACCGGGTAGGGTGCTCATAAGCGCCAATAATATAGGCCTTGTTTTTGATCGTCATTACAAACTCCGGGAAACTGGGTGTTTACATTTTGGGGATGTTGGCTGCGCGAATGACATTTCCCCATTTTTCATATTCATTTTTCACAAAAGTTGCCGTTTCTTCCGGTGTATAAATAACAGGAATGACCGATGCAGTATCCATTGTTTTACGCAATTCAGGGTTTTTCTGGGCAGCATTGATGAGTGCGTTAAGTTTTTGTGTGGTGGCAGAAGGGGTGTTTTTAGGTGCAAAGGCTGCCAGCCAGCCCACTACCTCGAACCCGGGTACACCCGATTCTGCGATGGTGGGAACATTGGGTAATTCAGTGGTGCGTTTGGATGTTGTCACGGCCAGGGCTTTTACCTTGCCCGATTTTGTCTGGCTGACCGCAGCGCCGATATTGGTAAACATGAAATCAACGTGGCCACCGATTAAGGCTGACATGGCTTCAGAAGGACCACCGAACGGGATATGCGTGTATTGAATGTCCTTGACCTCAATTTTGAGTAATTCAGCGGCAAGATGCGCAGAACTGCCAATGCTGCCCGATGCATAATTCAGTTCGTTTTTGCTGTTTCTGATGTAGTCAATAAATTCTTCAAAGGTATTTGCCGGGAAATCCTGTTTTACAAGCAGCACATTCCCGTTCAGGCTAAACATGGCAATCGGCTGAAAATCCTCAAGTGGATTGTAAGGTGCTTTTTGCATCATTTGGGGTGTAATGGCATGGGTAACATTGGTCCCAAGCAATAGGGTGTAGCCATCTGGGCTTGATTTGGCTACATGATTGGCACCAATGGTGGCCCCGGCTCCTGGCCGATTTTCTACAATAACAGGTTGTTTAAGGGAACCGGAGAGTTGTTTGGCAAAAGTGCGGGCGGTCAGGTCAGTAACACCACCTGCTGCAAATGGAACGGTTAAATGGATTGATTTGTTGGGGTATTCAGAGGCCGCATGGGTGGTGGCGCTTAAGGCTCCCATGGAAATGCAACCGGCTACGATTAAAAGTTTTTTTAACATCATCATTGTCTCCTTGTGTTATGCATGTCGAATGACTGTCTGCATTTTTATCGTCTTACAGGCCTAGCTAACCATTCTGTCCTGCTGGTTCCAGAACTTGCTGCGAATGGTTTTTTTATCAATCTTTCCCAGTGACGTTAAGGGAAGCTGTTCTTCAAAGAAGATGGCTTTAGGAGTATTTACCGGTCCTTTTTCCTTCAGTACAAAATCAATCAGTTCTTTTTCACTTGGTTTGGTGCCTGGTTTTAACACAACAATGGCAGTGACTTCTTCTCCCCATTTTTCGTGTGGTACACCAATGACGGCAGACATGGCAATGGCAGGGTGTGTGGCAAGGCAATTTTCAATTTCACTGGGGTAAACATTAAAACCGCCAGAAATAATCATGTCTTTGGCCCGGTCAACAATGTACAGATAACCTTGTTCGTCCTGTCGGGCCATGTCTCCGGTATGCAACCATTGACCGACAAAGACTTTTTCATTTTCTTCGTGGCGGTTCAGATAGCCTTCCATGACAAGCGGACCACGGACACAAATCTCACCAATTTCTCCTGTTGGAACTTCATTCAATTCTGTATCCAGTAACTTGACCGTATTGCCAGGAATAACGCGACCGCAGGAACGAAGTAAATGGGGGCGGGAGGGGTCATGATCTTCTTTGCGCAAGTAGCTGATCATCATGGGGGCTTCAGCCTGGCCATAAAGTTGTCCAAAAACCGGACCAATTTTCTGTAAAGCCTCAAGTAGACGGGAAGGCGCCATGGGAGAAGCACCATATAAGATATATTCAAGACTGGACAATTTGGTCTGATCCAGTTGTGGATAATCCAGCAATGTATAAATTTGGGTTGGCACCATAAAACTTGCATTGATCTGGTGCTGCGCGACATATTCCATGAAGCTGTTCGCAGCGTATTTGTCCAGCAAGTGCATGGTGCCACCACGCAGGAAAATAGGCAGCACGAAAGAGCCGGCAGCGTGCGAAATGGGCGTGGTTGCCAAAAAGCGTATGTTTTGTGGCCATTCATAGTAAGCGAGCTGGTAAGTAACCATGGTGATCGCCGTGCGGTGAGTTTGTAAAATGCCTTTTGAACGACCGGTTGTTCCACCCGAATATGAAATTTTTGTGAAGTCATCAGGCAGGGATTCAATACTGATTGGTTCGGTGCTCATGGTTAAAGCCTGTTGCAATAAACCAGCATCAATTGAAGATGGTGCCAGGGTCAGTACTTGCTCAACCGTGTTTTTTTGATACAGGGCTTGCACGCGTTCAGGAAATTTAATGCCGTCGGCAATCAGCATGCGTGCTTGGGCGTCTTGTAAAACAAAACAATGATCGCTTTCCGATGCCATGGGGTGCAGGGAAATATACCGTAAACCCAATAATTGCACGGCAATGAGTGTCACCAGGGAATCAATGTTGTTGCTTAAGAGCAAGGCAACGGTATCCTGGCGTTTCATGCCTTTAAGTTTTAACAGATGGGCAATTTGAAAGGATTTGGCTGCCACTTCCCGGTAAGTGAGTTGCTGATTTGAATCTGCCAGGGCAAGGCGCTCTGGAAAAGCCTTGAAGGCGGAAAGGAATAGTTCGGGCACTGTGGTGGTGCTGTAAAGGGCTGAGGTTTTCGGCTGCATGAGTTGTCTCTATTGATTGTGGTACTAATTTGGTTATTACGGTACCGTTTTTATGAGTATTATTGATATTGTGGTACCAAGTCAATAGGGAAAGTACCAAAAATACTCAAGCAGTTATAATGGGAAACTTTTAAGGCGATGAAAACGATGGCACGACGAACAGAAGCGGTATTCATGCAGCAATTGACAGCGCTGCTTATCACGGAAGGTATTTCCAAATTGACCATTGCCGATATTGCCGCCCGTTTGAAGTGCTCAAAAAGACGAATCTATCAGATTGCACCGGGCAAAGAAGAATTGTTTCTTCATATTTGTCGTGAGGTTTTCAATTCGAAACTTGAGCAGGGTTTTGCCAAGGCCAATAAAGAAAGTGAACCCGTCAGGATTATTAAGGCTTATTTGACGGCAACCTTAAATACCTCGGGTATCAGCAAAGCGTGCCTGATTGATCTGGAAGCGACAGAGCAGGGCAGAAAATTGTTTGACGACTATCAATTGGCACGGGTCAGGGGACTGGAGGGCATTATTGAGGAAGGGATTAAACAGCAGGTGTTTGCTCCACAGCATCCCAGATTGGTATCGGAAGCCATTTTGGGTGCTGCCCATCGGCTTAGAAATCCTGTTTTTCTAGAGGAAACCGGCATGCGCATTGGTGATGCTTTTGAGCAGTTTTATCGGTTGGTGCTTGAAGGCTTGCTTAAAAGGCATGATTAACAGGCCTAATAAAATGTGTGTCCGAAGTGTCCTTTTATTTTATTGAACCCGACTTTCCAAATTGCTGAACGAGGACATATACCAATATTTTTGAATTGATTTTCAGGGTACGCTTCGATCAATTAAATTATTAAAAAAGGATAGGAGATTACCGTGAAGTTATTGAATAAATTGACCGTTCTTGGTGCCTTGATGCTAAGTCAATGTCTGGTTGCACCAGTTGCCAGCGCACAAAAAAATGATTTTCCCAATAAACCATTGAATTTTATTGTTCCTTTCCCGCCGGGGGGGCCGACTGATGTAGCTGGTCGTGTGCTGGCTGATGCTTTGGGTAAAAAACTGAACCAGACCGTTGTGGTGGAAAATAAATCAGGAGCCTCCGGATCCATTGGTATTAGCCAACTGATCAGAAGCAAACCAGATGGATACACGGTAGCGGGTCTGGCCGCCCCCAGTTTGACCGCACCATTCATACTGGCACAAGCGCCCTATGATCTGGAGAAGGATATCAAGTCAGTGGGTACTGCCTATATCACGCCATTGGTTATTGTGGTAAATGCTAAAAAACATCCTGACATTACCGATATGAAGTCATTGGCACAGGCAGCCAAAAACAGTAAAGATGGCATCAACTATACGTCAGCCGCCATTGGCAGTACGGCCAATCTTGCCATGGAATTGATTAAAAAAGATTTGGGCATCAAAATGACGCACATCCCTTATCGGGGTAGTGCACCAGCGGTAACCGCATTGCTGGCAGGTGATGTGCCCGTCATGTATTCTGATCTGGTAGCCGTACTTCCTCAGATCAAGGCGGGTAATTTGCGTCCTATCGCGGTCAATACTGATGTGCGGCTTGAGGAGTTGCCGGATGTGCCAACACTGAAAGAACAGGACATTCAGGCAAGTAAAGCGGTGTCATGGTCCGGTTTAGTGGTTCCCAAAGATACGCCTGACGCTACGGTAAAAATTCTGTCGGATGCCTTGGCAAGCGTTGTTAATGATCCGGATACCCAGACCAGGCTCAAGGCGGTCGGTGCGTATCCTTATTACACTAATTCGCAAACCATGCAGGATACCATTGCCAGGGATTCCGCCATTTGGTCCGGGGTGATTGAGGAAAATAATTTAAGGCAGAATTGATCGTCTTTAATATCAGTTTCCGATCGCAGCCTGTGGGCGGTATTTCTTGTTTTTTGAAACTGGGCCTGACCTTATTTGTCGGGCCCGTTGCGTTGGGGCTGGGTTTAAGTGCCTTAGCTGACCCAGATAAACCGGTCACGCAGTAATTCGGTTTCTCCCTGCCACCGATAGGCGCAAAGTTTTCCCTTGGTGAGCGATTTCGTGTTCCTGGCTGCAATGCTATAGTCAAGGCAGGCAATATAAGGTGTGAGAGGTTCGGGCTCTCCAGTCATCCAGTAATGGCCGACAAACAGAGGCTTGTCACTTTGATAGCCCGGTACAATGTCATTGGGAACGGGGATGTGTGGAATTTGCTCGATGGCGCTGGGGGGAACCATGGCCAGTTCACGATACGTCAATCCATTAAGCTCCCACCATTGGGCACGGATTTCATTGCGAAAATTGCCGTCTTTGTCATCAAAACCGTAGCCTGAAGGCAGTTCAATATTCAGTCCTTTCAGAACGGTTTCCATGGCTTCGAAAATTTCCGTTCCTTTTGTTCCAAGTATTGGCCAGGCCTGCGGTTGTATGCGGTTTTGGGTATCCAGAAAGGGTGCCAGTATTTTCAGTGAGGGTAAGTGCCAGCAGGCATGAATCACCCTGAAGCCTGGAAATTCCAGGAATAGGGGCAGCGTTGCGAACCAGGTGGTGATTTCCTGGTGAAGGGCGGAGCCTTCAATAACCTGTTCTAAAAAAGCCTGATGTTGACGTAAATATCTTTCGGTATGGGGGCGAAGAAATTCGCCTGGTTTATCAGGGTTGGGGATTGTCCAGGCAACAGCGTTAAATTCATGGTTGCCCATGACCGCCAGGGCGGCATTGTTTTCAACCATGGCTTTGGCGATCAGGACAGCCTCTACCTGTTCAGGGCCCCGGTCGATAAAATCACCCAAAAAAACAACTTTACGCTCGGGGTGTTGCCAATATCCATTTTCCTCAGTGTAGTCCAGCTTTGCAAGCAGTTGCTTCAGGGGTTGGGCATGGCCGTGAATATCGCCAATCAAATCGTACATGTTGCGGTTTGTTCAGAAGTGTTTTTATATGTTTTTTGTAGAGTGTGAAGATGTTTTTTTATTTTTAGCATGAGTAAGGATTTACAGGAGGATTGTAAGTTTTTAATAAGTAAATAATGCGAAAAATGGGTAATGATTGTTATGCGGCCATATCATACAGTCTTTCGTCATCCCTGAACCAGCCGGTGATGCTCCAGCGGGGTTTTTGGCAGGGCAAGACTTCGTGCTCAATCAGGTCGCTTCTGAAAATGACTGTTCTGCCTGCAACGGGAAGTATACGTTGAATTTCTAATCGGGGATTTTCAGGATCATACAAGACCAGCTCTCCACCGTCCGCTTGGCTCCATTCCGGATTCAGGTAGCTGACCAGGGTGATTTTCCGGAAGGTGGTGTTTTTGTGTTGGTCCAGATGACGGGCATAGCCGGTGCCCGACGCATAACGGGCATAGTGCAATTCCATTTGTTTCAGGCCCAGAAAAAAATACCGGTTTAATGCCTGTTGCATTAAACCGGTTAATTGAAATATTTCCTGGCTGGCTGGGTATTGACTTTCTGGTTCAAGCCAAAGAATAGAATCACCGCGAATGGATGTTACCCGTGCCAGTTGCTGTTCGCGTCCAATACGGGCATCATGGAACTGGCCCTGTTCCCAGCGTTGCTGCCCCTCTGTAAATAGACGGTGTGTAAGGGAGGCCGGGATGAGTGCATCACAAACCGCCCAGCCATGGGTTTCCAGTGCTGATAAAATGTCATTTATTGCATTCATGATGAAGCTTCTATATTAAAAACAGGATCGACTCGAATCGCAATCTCCAAAAGGTTTTTTTGATTAAACGGTATTGCCGTTGTTTTTCAGTATTTTTATACTGGAAAAAATGAACAAAAATAAATCCGGGAAATGATTTTATATGGACTGGAACGGGCTGTACAGAATTTTTTTCATAAAAGGAAGTCATGAAAATGAATGCAAACAAATGGCTTGTCCTGTTTTTTTTGATATGGCCATGTATGGCTGGTTCGCAACAGGTGTCAGAAACAACCCAGGAGATGGTTTTTGCTGCCGCTTTTGATTATTATTTTTTGCATGAGTTTTGCGCGCCCTATGACCCAACGCTTTCAGCAGACAGTCTTGAACAGAAAATGCAGGAAGATGCCCGGCAGATTTTACAGCTGAGCAAACAAAAAGCTTACATTTTCGTGGCGGATTTTATCAGCAGTTATACTGAATTTGTGTCGGATAATGATGAGTATGGGCAGGCCATTTCCCATCGGGTTGAGCAGTTCAATGCGATTAACAGTGCAGTCAAACAGGATAGTTGTCTTTCCATGAAGCAAGACAGAAGCAGGCGATTTCAGGAAGCGCTTAGGCGCCTGAGATCAGAGTTATAGACTTGTATATGGCTTGTGGAAATATTTGAATGCCTTTAGAAAGCCGCTCGCCCCTGAGGTGCTTCATGGTTTAAGAAGCGTCTCAGAATGCCGGCTGAATAAAACCGGGCGACTTGCTCCAGAAAAGCATTAAAGTCAATGTGTGCCGAGCCATTGGCATGGTCCGATATGATACGTGCGATGGCAAAAGGTATCTCATATTCATAACATACCTGAGCGACCGAGGCTCCTTCCATTTCTACGCATAAGGCAGCGGGCAGGTCTTGTTGCAATTGCAGGGAATGGTTGATATCACTGACAAAACAGTCACCGCTGATGATAATGCCGGTATGGCATTGCGGCTTATAAAGCTTGAATGTTTCCCGGGAAGCGCTATCAACGTCTATGGCCAGGTCTTGGTAAATGTAATCCTGCGCACATTGTTGCAGCTGTGCGGAAAGGCTGCTGTCAGCATCAAAATGGCTGACGCCGAGCAAGGGCACTTCATACCGGGGGAAAAGCGGGCTTGCATTAATGTCATATTGCAATAATTGAGTGGCGACAACCACATCCCCCACCTTGACCTTTTTATTGAGACTGCCAGCAACACCGGTAAACAGTACTGCGTTGACCTTGAATTCCCGGATGAGCGTTACGGTTGTTGCTGCAGCGGCGACTTTGCCAACACGTGATAGTACAACTACACAGGGGCGACCCATGATAGTGCCCTCGTGATAATCGCGCTGGCCAATTCGATGGATGCGCACATTGGGTCCCATGGCCTGTAGAAGGCTGGCAATTTCCTGGTGCAGGGCGGCAATAATTCCGAGAACAGACATGTCTTGATGAGGGAGATTTAAACAAGCCGATATTGTAAGGCTGCACCGGCATTAATGTGTGAAAACCGTTGTTTTGCACAAAGAAGAAGGTTTGAGAATTCGTGTGGTTTTATGTCGTTCAATTTAATTGGCCTGAAGGTTAATTCATCAGGCCAATTGTCTGTTGATTATCCAATGCCTTTTTCATGTTTGGGAACCCATTTGCCGTTGGCGTCTTTCACGACTTGAATCAGCCCTTCCATGGGGTTGGTTAGCGAGCCTTCCCACATGGGTTTGGTGGCAATCCAGTGCTGCAGTGAGTGGACCTCACCGGTATCGGGGTCCATTAACATCAATTTTTGCTCTTTTTCCTTTTCCATCTTTATCTCCTTGAGTGGTTAGACACCTAAATGGTCTGAAAAGTGATCTGAGCCAGATTTGGGTTATTGTTATTATTGTCAACGCTTGTATCAAGCATAACGTATTGTTCATCACAATACAAATATCGGTTTTATGTCCGTTGCTGCAATCGCATAATAGCGGTTGTCGTCAACAAAAAAAGCCTGTTTGTTTATGAACAGGCTTTTTTTTATTTGCTTGAAGATATGAATTATTTTTTCATCATGTCGAAAAACTGATCATTGTTTTTCGTTGCGCGGATTTTATCCATAATGAATTCCATTGCTTCAACTTCATCCATTTCATGAATGAATTTACGCAGCACCCATACTTTTTGCAGGGTTTCGGGTTTCATCAGCAACTCTTCGCGACGAGTGCCCGTTTTGTTCAGGTTGATGGCCGGGTACAGGCGTTTTTCAGCCAAACGGCGCTCAAGGTGAACCTCGGAGTTACCGGTGCCTTTGAATTCTTCGTAAATCACCTCATCCATGCGACTGCCGGTTTCAATCAGGGCCGTACCAATAATGGTCAGTGAGCCACCTTCTTCAAGGTTACGTGCGGCGCCAAAGAAACGTTTGGGGCGTTGCAGGGCGTTGGCATCCACACCGCCGGTCAATACTTTGCCTGAAGCGGGTACAACCGTATTGTAGGCACGGGCAAGACGGGTAATGGAGTCAAGCAAAATGACCACGTCTTTTTTCAGCTCAACCAGACGCTTGGCTTTTTCAATGACCATCTCGGCAACCTGTACGTGGCGGGTTGCAGGTTCGTCAAAGGTAGAGGCAACCACCTCACCACGAACGGTGCGTTGCATTTCGGTCACTTCTTCGGGGCGTTCATCAACCAGCAAAACGATTAAAACGGCTTCCGGGTAGTTGGCCGAAATGGAGTGCGCAATGTGCTGCATCATGACGGTTTTACCGGATTTGGGGCTGGCGACAATTAAAGCGCGCTGGCCTTTACCCATGGGGGCGAAAATATCCAGAATACGACCGGTATAGTTTTCTTCGCTTTTGATGTCGCGCTCGAAAATCATCGGTTTGTTTGGATGCAGGGGTGTGAGGTTTTCGAACATGATGCGGTGTTTCATCAGTTCTGGTGCCACACCATTCACTTTTTCAACCTTGACTAATGCAAAATAACGTTCTCCGTCTTTGGGAACGCGAACTTCACCTTCGATAGAGTCGCCAGTGTGCAGGTTGAAACGACGAATTTGCGAGGGGGAAATATAAATGTCGTCGGTGCTGGCCAGATAAGAAGTTTCTGGAGAACGCAGGAAACCAAAACCGTCGGGAAGAACCTCCAGGACACCATCACCGAAAATTTGTTCGCCTTGTTTTGCCCGTCGCTTCATGATGGCAAACATGAGTTCCTGCTTGCGAAAACGGTTTGCGTTGTCTATTTCCAGGGTGGCTGCCATTTCAAGCAGCTGCGACACATGCAGTGCCTTGAGTTCGTTAAGATGCATTATTTTTAATGAGAATAAATTAGAGAGTGAGAACATTGGCGGGCTACGGATGAGCCCGCGCGACGAATAAAATACGTTGGGTGATTTTAGATGGCGCTATCGATAAAGCTTGTAAGTTGTGCCTTGTTGACCGCACCCACTTTGGTGGCAACGGCTTCGCCATTTTTGAAAACCATCAGGGTAGGAATGCCGCGGATGCCAAATTGCGCTGCCACTTCAGGATGATCCTGAACATCTACCTTGACGACTTGCAGGCGTCCTTCGTATTCTTTGGCAACCTCTTCAAGGACAGGAGCAATGGCTTTACAGGGACCACACCAAGGGGCCCAATAGTCAACCAGTACGGGTTTGTCAGACTTGAGAACGTCAGCGTTAAAGCTGGATTCTGTCGCGTGTTTGATAGTATCGCTCATACGAATTAAATTTTATATTGGTGAAATTGTAATAGCCAAGTACACTGGCTTGGAAAATTGTTCGCTTGTTTCAGGAACACAATGTGTATTGCCACTCCTGTAAGAATAACATTTATATCTAAAGATTGTATGGAAATGCCCGAATGGCACGACAAAATCACTAATCAGACTTTAAAATGTCTGTTTTTTTGCACAGTATAGAGACTAACGTGGCGATCAAAACAAGTTATGACGAGGCTTCCATCCGGGTTCTGAAAGGTCTTGAACCTGTTCGTGAGCGACCTGGCATGTATACGCGGACTGAAAATCCGCTTCATATCATTCAGGAAGTCATTGATAATGCGGCCGATGAGGCGCTGGCCGGTTACGGAAAACATATTCAGGTTATTTTGCATGCTGATCATAGTGTGACGGTTGAAGATGACGGACGAGGTATTCCGATCGGTTTGCATCCTGAAGAAAAAGTGCCCGTGGTTGAAATTGTATTTACCCGCCTGCATGCAGGGGGCAAATTTGATAAAAAGGCCGGTGGCGCTTATGCGTTTTCAGGTGGTTTGCATGGTGTGGGGGTGTCGGTCACTAACGCACTGTCTCAGCGACTTGAAGTGCAGGTATGGCGCGACGGAAAAATCAATGAACTGGTTTTTGCCAATGGTGGTGATGTCCTGACGCCTTTGCATGTGGCGGCCGGTTCGGTGCCACGTAAAAAAACCGGTACGCGGGTTCGTGTCTGGCCAGACAATAAGTATTTTGATTCGCCCACCATTCCAGTGGCGGAGTTGGCGCATTTGCTGCGCAGCAAGGCTGTCTTGATGCCTGGTATTAAAGTGTCTTTAACCCTTGAAAAAACGGGTGAATCACGTGAGTGGCATTATGAAGACGGTCTGCAGGGATATTTGAAAGAGGCCCTGGCTGATACGGAATTGTTGATTCCCATGTTTGCGGGTAAGGAATATGCCGGAAAAAACCATGAAACCTTTGCCCCGGGGGAAGGGGCCGAATGGGTGGTGTGCTGGACAACAGAAGGTCCGGTGATTCGCGAGTCTTATGTCAACCTGATTCCTACCTCAGCCGGGGGCACCCATGAGTCGGGCCTGCGTGAGGGGCTTTTCAACGCCTTAAAGAATTTTGCCGATTTGCACAGCTTATTGCCCAAGGGGATCAAGCTGTTGCCTGAAGACGTTTTTTCCCGGGCCAGTTTTGTGTTGTCAGCCAAAGTGCTCGATCCTCAGTTTCAGGGACAAATCAAAGAACGGCTCAATAGTCGGGATGCCGTCAGGTTGGTGGGCGGTTTTTCAAAGAGTGCCCTGGAGCTGTGGTTAAACAGTAATGTTGAATATGGTAAAAAACTGGCGGAACTGGCTATTCGTCAGGCGCAGGCCCGTACCCGCTCAAACCAGAAGATAGAAAAACGCAAAAGTTCGGGTGTTGCGGTGTTGCCAGGAAAACTGACCGATTGTGAGTCACATGACAATACCCGTACCGAGGTGTTTCTGGTCGAAGGTGACTCGGCCGGTGGTTCGGCCAAAATGGGCAGGGATAAAGAATTTCAGGCGATCTTGCCCTTGCGGGGTAAAGTGTTGAATGCCTGGGAAGTGGATCGTGATCGCCTCTTTGCCAATAATGAAATTCATGATATTTCGGTGGCGATCGGTGTAGATCCCCATGGTCCCAAAGATAACCCGGATTTGTCCGGTTTGCGTTATCGTCGCATTTGCATTCTTTCCGATGCGGACGTTGACGGGTCCCATATTCAGGTTTTATTGCTGACCCTGTTTTACCGGCATTTTCCCCGTTTGGTGGAAAACGGCTTTGTGTTTATTGCCAAGCCACCGCTGTTCAGGGTGGATGTGCCTGCACAAGGCAAGCGTCCCGCCAGAAAAATTTATTGTCTTGACCAGGCCGAGCTGGATGCGGTTCAGGACAAGCTGGTGAATGCCGAAGGCGTCAAGCCGTTCGCCTTGTCAATCAGCCGTTTTAAAGGCTTGGGTGAAATGAGTCCCGAGCAGCTGTGGGAAACCACCATGAACCCGGATACCCGTCGTTTACTGCCGGTGGGCTATGGTGAACTAACGCCGGAAGAGACCAAAAAAATGTTTGAAATGCTAATGGGTAAGGGTGAGTCGTCGCAACGACGTGCCTGGATTGAAGAAAAAGGTAATCTGGCCGAATTGGATGTGTAATGAGTGAATTGGATACGATATTGAATAACGAGCCTGGTGATGATGAGACCATCACGCTGGGACATTATGCTGAACAGGCCTATCTTGATTATGCGGTTTCAGTCGTAAAAGGAAGGGCTTTGCCCGATGTGGGCGATGGACAAAAGCCCGTGCAGCGCCGTATCTTGTATGCGATGAGCGAGATGGGATTGCGTGCCGGTGCCAAGCCGGTGAAGTCGGCCCGGGTTGTGGGTGATGTGCTGGGTAAATACCATCCCCATGGTGATCAGGCAGCCTATGATGCGCTTGTACGCATGGCGCAAAGTTTTTCCCTGCGATATCCGCTGGTGGACGGGCAGGGCAATTTTGGCTCGCGCGATGGTGATGGTGCGGCCGCCATGCGTTATACCGAGGCAAGGCTGACACCTATTGCGGCCCTGTTGCTGGATGAGCTTGATGAAGGTACGGTGGATTTTGCACCTAACTATGATGGTAGTCAGCAGGAGCCACAAATGTTGCCGGCTCGCCTGCCGGTGATGCTGCTTAACGGGGCTTCGGGCATTGCGGTGGGTATGGCTACCGAAATTCCATCGCATAATTTGCGTGAGGTGGCCCAGGCCTGCGTTGCTTTGCTTAAACAGCCCAAAATCAGCAATGAAGAACTTCATGCGATTATTCCCGGGCCGGATTTCTCGGGTGGGGCACAAATCATTTCTTCCCGTGAGGAAATTGCGGCTATTTATGCCAGCGGCAAAGGTTCCCTGAAAGCGCGTGCCCGTTGGGTTTTTGAGGAAATGGCGCGTGGCCAGTGGCAATTGGTGGTCACTGAATTGCCGCCTAATGCTTCCGGGCAAAAAGTATTGGAAGAAATAGAGGAGCTGACCAATCCCAAAGTCAAGTCAGGCAAAAAGTCTTTAACAGCCGACCAGCAAAATAATAAGGCCAGCATGTTGGCCATGCTGGATGCCGTGCGTGATGAGTCGGGTAAGGATGCTGCCGTAAGGTTGGTATTCGAGCCCAAATCCTCTCGCGTGGACCGTGATGAGTTTGTGAATTTGTTGCTGGCGCATACCTGCATGGAAAGCAGCGTTCCCGTTAACCTGGTGTGTATTGGTATTGATGGCCGTCCGCGACAACGTGATTTGCGTACCATTTTGGAAGAATGGCTGGCGTTCAGGACACAAACCGTCACGCGTCGCAGCCGCCATCGCCTTGACAAGGTGCTGGATCGGATTCACGTGCTTGAAGGCAGGATGCTGGTTTACCTTAACATTGACGAGGTTGTGCAAACCATTCGTGATTCCGATGAGCCAAGAACCGCATTAATGACGCGCTTTAACCTGACCGAGCGTCAGGCCGAAGATATTCTTGAAATGCGATTGCGCCAATTGGCACGGCTTGAAGGCATCAAAATAGAGCAAGAACTGGAAGACAAGCGACAGGAGCAGCTCAAGCTGCAGGACTTGCTGGATAATCCGGGTGTTCTGAAACGACTGATTATCAAAGAAATTGAAGCGGATGCCAAAAAATATGGTGACGATCGCCGAACGGTGATTGAAGAAGCTGAACGGGCGATTATTGAAACCAAAGTGGTTGATGAGCCGGTAACGGTGATTGTTTCTGAAAAAGGCTGGCTGCGTTCCCGTCAGGGGCATGGTCATGATACCAATCAATTCAATTTCAAGTCGGGCGACAAGTTGTATGCCGCCTATGAATGTCGCAGTACTGACACGCTGATTGGTGTTGGAGATAACGGTCGGGTGTACTCGGTGGCAGTGGGTAGTCTGCCTTCTGCGCGAGGCGATGGCCAGCCCATTACTTCGATGGTGGATCTTGAAAGCGGTACGCATATTATTCATATCATGGCAGGGGCTTCTGACAGTCGCTGGCTGTTGGCACAAACCGGCGGCCTTGGTTTCAGTGCCCGGATTTCCGATATGAGCAGCCGGCAAAAGGCGGGTAAACAGTTCATTACGCTTGAAAAGGGAGATGTCCTGATGCGGCCGGTTCCTTTGTTTGAAGAGGCCAAATATCTGGCCATGCTGACAAAAGGGGGGCGTTTTCTGGTTATTGAATTGGGCGAGGTCAAATCTTTGTCGGGGGGCGGACGGGGTACAATCCTGATGTCGCTGGATAAAAACGATCAGCTCGATCAATTGATTCCCATCAGTGAACAAGGGTTGACGGTTTCGGGCATCTACCGGAACAAACAGGTGGATGAAATCCTGGCCTTGGGTGATTTGCAGGAATATATAGGAAAGCGTGCCCGCAAGGGAAAACAGCTTGATGTGCGCATGAAGCAGGCGGTTCTTTTTCCGGTAATTTAACGGGAAGCAATTTTGCCGATATCTGATCGTGTCATAATTGCAGTCAGTTATGACACGATTCCTTTTATTTGAAAGATTTAAACGAATTTTGAATATATTATGAGCTTTAATATCACGGTTCACCCAAGTAACCATCAATTTATTGCCAAAGAAGGGCAAACCATTCTTGATGCAGCTCTTGAGGCTGGCATTATTCTTCCATACAGCTGTAAAAGCGGTTCCTGCGGCTCATGTAAAGGCAAGGTTCTGTCAGGCACCATAGAGCAGTCTCCTGCCGTTTCCCAGGTGGTTGGCGAAGAAGAGCGGGAACAGGGTTTAACCCTGTTCTGCCAGGCAACGGCAACCAGTCATCTTGAAATTGAAAGTCGCGAAATCCGCATGGCCAGCGATATTCAGGTCAGGAAAATGCCTGTTCGAGTGGTAGATATGGAAAAAGTGGCCGATGATGTCATGGTACTGAAATTGCAAATGCCCGCCGCTGAGCCATTTCGTTACTATGCCGGCCAATATGTGGAATTCATTCTTAAGGATGGACGTCGTCGCAGTTATTCCATGGCTTCTGCCCCTAACGGTAACGAGCCGGTAGAGTTGCATATCCGTCATATGCCGGGTGGCGTATTTACCGATCATGTTTTTGGTGCTGGTGAAACACAAATGAAGGTGCGTGAGATTTTGCGTGCGGAAGGTCCGCTGGGCTCGTTCTTTTTGCGTGAAGACTCGGACAAACCCATTGTGTTTGTAGTAAGTGGAACCGGTTTTGCGCCTGTAAAAGCCATGATGGAAGTCATTATTGAAAAGGGCATTACCCGACCCGTAACTCTGTATTGGGGTGGCCGCAGACCCAAAGACTTGTACATGAGCGAACTGGTTAGCCAGTGGGAAGCGCAGTTACCATTCTTTACCTTTGTGCCGGTTATTTCAGACGCCTTGCCCGAAGACAACTGGACAGGCCGGACAGGGTTTGTACACAAGGCCATTATCGAGGATTTCCCTGATTTGTCATCGCATCAGGTTTATGCCTGTGGTGCGCCAATCATGGTCAGCAGTGCGCGCAAGGAATTTGTGGCCAATTGCAGTCTTCCCGAAAACGAGTTTTATGCCGACTCGTTCACTTCCGAAGCCGATGTGGCCCGGCTGGATGCGGCCAAGGCCTGATTCTTGGCCTGAAACCACCTTCCCGTCACGCTGCGTTTTTGTCCGTCCGTAAATGTCGCAGCTTGTCGGGTGGTGTCCTGCGTTGCATGATGATTGGGTTTCGTAACTTGAGTCAGGTTAATCATGGCAGGAATAATTCGTCCTTTTGCCTGTGTGCTGGTGGCAGGCATGCTCACGGGCTGTGCAACACAACCCGAATGGTTGGTCCGTAAACGTCTTTATCCCCAATGGGAAGTATCCAATCGCAGTGTTAACCAATATTCCTTTGATTGGTCTTTAAGCGGCGATCCCGAGATTGCACCTTTGCAGGTTTTTAGCACGGGCAATGAAATATGGTTGCAATTTGAGCCAGAGGCCGCCATACCGGCAATCTTTGCCGTTCAGGCCAAAGGCGAGAAACCCTTGCCTTATTATCGCAATGATCCTTACATCATTATCAAGGGAAACTGGGCTGAGCTGTCCTTAAGGGCGGGAAACCGGGTGGTGCGGGCACGTCACTGGCAAGAAAACAACATCCAATAAACCTGTCTTTAGAATGTGAGCAGGCGTTTTTATGTGGCCTTGGAGGGGGCATTTAGCATGCTCAAGTGTCAAAAATGCACTTATTTGCTAAACACCCCTTATAATTGGCGGTTAAATCAAATTTATTCAGCCACTTTTACACGATGAAATCAGCAGAAATAAGACAAAAGTTTCTACAGTTCTTTGAGTCTAAAGGCCACACCATTGTTCCATCTTCGTCATTGGTGCCCGGAAATGATCCAACCCTGTTGTTTACCAACTCAGGCATGGTGCAATTCAAGGATGTCTTTACCGGTAAAGAAACCCGTCCGTACAAACGGGCAACCTCTTCACAGCGATGCCTGCGTGCAGGTGGCAAGCATAATGACCTTGAAAATGTGGGTTATACCGCTCGCCATCACACCTTCTTTGAAATGCTTGGCAATTTCAGCTTTGGTGACTACTTCAAACGGGAAGCCATCAAGAACGCATGGGAACTGCTTACGCAGGTTTACCATCTGCCTGCTGAAAAGCTTTGGGTAACGGTTTATCATGAAGATGACGAGGCGTATGAAATCTGGAACAAAGAGGTAGGTGTTCCGGTAGAGCAAATCATTCGTATTGGCGACAACAAGGGCGCGCGCTATGCGTCCGACAACTTCTGGCAAATGGCCGATACCGGTCCTTGTGGGCCCTGCTCGGAAATTTTCTATGATCATGGTCCCGATGTCTGGGGTGGCCCACCGGGCTCTCCCGAGGAAGACGGGGATCGTTATATCGAAATCTGGAACCTGGTGTTCATGCAGTTCGATCGCGATGCGGCCGGTGTCATGCATCCGCTGCCTCGTCCTTGTGTGGATACCGGTATGGGCCTGGAGCGTGTTTCTGCTGTTTTGCAGCATGTGCATTCCAACTATCAAATCGATCTGTTCCAGAACCTGATCAAGGCGGCTGCCCGTGAAACGGGTGTGGCCGATCTTGAGAACAACTCCCTTAAAGTCATTGCCGATCATATTCGTGCCTGCAGTTTCATGATTGTTGATGGTGTTATTCCCGGCAATGAAGGCCGTGGTTATGTATTGCGTCGCATTATTCGCCGTGCATTGCGTCATGGTTATCAATTGGGTCAGGCCAAGCCGTTCTTCCATAAACTGGTGGCCGACCTGGTCAAGGAAATGGGCGAAGCCTATCCAGAACTGGTCCAGCATCAGGAGCGTGTAACCCAGGTGCTTAAGCAAGAAGAGGAGCGCTTCCAGGAAACCCTTGAAAAAGGCATGAAAATCCTGGACGCCGAATTGGAATCCACAGCTAAAGGTGGCGCCCTTAATGGTGAAACGGCCTTTACGCTTTATGATACCTTTGGTTTTCCCTTTGATCTGACGGCAGATATTTGTCGTGAGCGGGGCTATGAGGTGGATGAGCGGGGCTATGAAGAGGCCATGAATCGTCAGCGTGAAATGGCCAGGGCAAGTGGCAAGTTCAAAATGGCGCAGGCCTTGAGCTATTCTGGTGAGCAAACCCGTTTTGAGGGGTATGAGCATTTGCAAACCAATGCCAAGGTGCTGGCTGTTTATGTGGATGGCGCATTGGTTGAGTCTGCTGCCGAAGGGCAGGATGCTGTTATTGTCCTTGATAACACGCCATTCTATGCGGAATCGGGTGGCCAGGTGGGTGATACCGGCATTCTGGCCGGTTTTGGCAGTCAATTCAATGTTCATGACACCCAAAAAATCCAATCCAATGTTTTTGGTCATCATGGTACCGTTACCTTGGGAACGATCAAGACCGGTGATTTGCTTGATGCGCATGTCGATGTCGAGCGTCGCCAGCGCACCATGCGCAATCACTCGGTGACTCATCTCATGCATAAGGCGTTGCGTCAGGTGCTGGGCGAGCACGTGCAGCAGCGCGGCTCTTTGGTGGATCCTGATAAAACCCGTTTTGACTTTGCGCATGATGCACCTGTTACCGCCGAAGAAATCAGCCGGGTGGAAGATATTGTCAATGCTGAAATCCTTAACAATACTGACGTTACCGCGCAGCTGATGTCTTTTGATGATGCTGTGGCTGGTGGTGCGATGGCCCTGTTTGGCGAGAAGTATGGTGACGAGGTTCGTGTGCTGGACATTGGCTTTTCCCGTGAGTTGTGTGGGGGTACTCATGTGCATCGTACCGGTGATATCGGTCTGTTCAAGATTGTGTCCGAGGGCGGTGTGGCAGCGGGGATTCGTCGAATCGAGGCCATTACCGGCAGCAATGCACTGGCCTGGGTTCGTAACCTTAACAAATCGGTTCAGCAAGCAGCGGCTCACCTGAAGGCTAATCCAGCCGAACTGGTTGAAAAGGCCCGTCAGGCACAAGAACATATCCGTTCTCTTGAAAAAGAGGTGGATCAGCTCAAGGCCAAAGTCGCTTCCGCAGCCAGTGCCGATCTGTCATCCCAGGCGGTGGATGTGAATGGTATCAAGGTGTTGGCGGCAGTCATTAAAGGGGCTGACCCTAAATCACTGCGCGGTATGATCGATCAGCTGAAAGACAAGCTGAAGACTGCGGTGATTGTGCTGGCGGCAGAGGCCGATGGCAAAATCAGTGTTGCGGCCGGTGTCACGGCCGATACTACCGGTAAAGTCAAGGCTGGCGATCTGGTGTCTCATGTTTCCACGCAAATCGGAGGCAAAGGCGGTGGCCGCCCCGATATGGCAATGGGTGGCGGTACCGACCTTCAGGCTTTGGATGCTGCGATTGCCGGAGTTCGTGCCTGGGTTGAGGCCAAAGTATAAACATGTCTGAGAAATATTCTTATGTTTTGGAGGTGGATACCAGTGGTTTGGTTTGTCCACTTCCAATCCTTAAGGCTAAAAAGGCTCTGGCTACCATAGAAAGTGGACAGGTCCTGAAGGTCATTACGACTGATAAAAATGCCATTAAGGATTTCCAGGCTTTTGCGACCCAGACCAAAAATGAGCTGGTGGCCCAAGAGGTTCTTGATGCCAGCGCGGTGCATTACCTTAAACGAAGATAGTGTATGTTGCCTATATGTCAAAAGCGGGGTGTTAGTCTCTTGCTTTTGACTGGCTTTATAAATTAAGATTGCATTCTGTCTTCATCTGTTGATATAATCACTCGTTTCATATTTATTTAATTTTACAAGAAAGGACTACCTATGGTGGTGATTCGTCTAGCCCGTGGTGGCTCAAAAAAACGCCCATTTTACAACATTGTTGCCGCTGATTCACGCAATCGTCGTGATGGTCGCTTCATCGAGCGCGTTGGTTTTTACAATCCTGTTGCCAAAGAAGGTGCAGAGGCCCTGCGTATCGAACTTGATCGTTTGAACCACTGGGTTGGTAATGGTGCGCAACTGTCACCTGTTGTACAGCGTTTGGTTAAAGAGTTTTCTGCCAAAGCAGCTGCCTGATAGTTTTTCTGTCAGACAAAATGATTCGACCGTTTGCGATGGCTGGCGGTCGTTTTGTTTTTTGTGAGCTGGCTTCTGTTTTTTTGCGTAAATGGGTGTGGTGGGTTAATGGCAACTCCAGATGATCTAGTAGAACTGGGCCGTATTGTATCGGCTTATGGTGTGCGTGGCATGGTGAAGGTTCAGCCGCATTCCGCCCAGGAAAGCATTTTGCTTAATGTAAAAGAATGGTGGCTGGCCCGTTTTTCCCGAACGGGTGTGCAGCAAGAACCGTATCGTCTTGTCAGTGTTTCACGTGCTCGTGAACATGGGGGTGCTATTGTGGCACTTCTTGCGGGGTGCGATGACAGGGATCAGGCCGAGGCACTTAAGGGAACCTCTATCTTTGTGTCACGTGCGTGTTTTCCAAGCGCGTCAGATGATGAGTTTTACTGGGTTGATTTGATTGGCTGTTCTGTTTACAGTACGGCCGATGCCCCTGAACCCGTTTTATTGGGCCTTGTGCAGGACGTTTCCGATAATGGCGCGCATGCCGTGCTTCATATTGGCAGACAAGGTATTGATGAGCAGGGTAATCCGGTTTTCCTGAAAGATGACAAGGGTCGGGTAAAAGAACTCCTGGTGCCGTTTGTGCAGGCGCATGTGCCGTTTGTGGATATCAAGCAAAAGCGAATCGAGACAGATTGGCCGGTAGATTTTTGATGCGAATTGATGTCATTACCCTGTTTCCCGAAATTTTCTCCGTGGTCCGTGACCTGGGGGTAACGGGAAGGGCGCACCGGCAGGCTATCTGGCAACTTAAAACGTGGAATCCCCGTGTTTATACTTCGGATATTCACCAGACGGTTGATGATCGTCCTTACGGTGGGGGGCCTGGCATGGTCATGCTGGCCGAGCCATTAAAAAGGGCGGTACAGGATATCCGTCAGGATCGTCAGCAGGAAAATGCCTCGCCTGCAAAAGTGGTTCTGCTTAGTCCAACTGGCAAACCCTTTAATCAGCATAAGGCCCAGGAGTTGGCAAATTCGGGTGGTGTTACCTTTGTTTGCGGACGTTATGAGGGGATAGACCAGCGTTTTATCGATCATTATGTTGATGAGGAAATTTCACTGGGTGATTTTGTCCTGTCAGGTGGGGAAATCGCGGCCTTGGCCATGATTGATGCAGCGGTCAGGTTATTGCCGTCAGTGCTCAATGATGCGGCCTCGGCTTTGCAGGATTCTTTTCATGAGTCTTTGTCCGGCCTGCTTGATAGTCCGCACTATACGCGTCCCGAGGTGTTCGAGGGTGAGTCGGTTCCCGATATCTTGTTGTCGGGACATCATAAGAATATATCCACCTGGCGTCGTCAGATGTCTCTTAAGCTGACGCTTGAGCGTCGTCCTGAGCTGATTGTCCAGGCAAGACGTCAAGGCTTGTTAAGCCCTGATGATGAAAAGTTTTTAAAGACGCTTTCAGGTAAATAGTGTAAGTTATTGCTTTGTTTATTTTGAAAATTAGGTATTGCTTTGGTTCCCTTTTCTATCCTGGATTTATCACCGATCAATCAAAAAGAGACGGTGGGCGATGCACTTCGAAATTCTTTGTTGCTGGCAAAAAAAGCCGAAGAATGTGGTTTTACACGTTTTTGGCTTGCCGAGCACCATAATATACCGGGTATCGCCAGTTCTGCCACTGCGGTGGCTGTTGGCTATATAGCTGCCGGAACCAGTCACATTCGCGTCGGGTCGGGTGGTGTCATGTTGCCTAATCATTCACCCCTGATTATTGCGGAACAATTTGGCACTTTGGCTTCTTTGTATCCTGACCGGATTGATTTGGGGCTGGGCAGGGCGCCAGGCACGGATATGAATACAGCCCGGGCGCTGCGACGGGACTTGCAGGCCAGTGCGGAAAATTTCCCGCAAGATGTTCAGGAGCTTCAGTATTATTTTCGCCAGCCTGAAGAGGGGCAGCAAATAGTGGCGGTTCCTGCGGCAGGTGTTCGGGTGCCGGTGTGGTTGCTGGGGTCCAGTTTATACAGTGCGCAATTGGCGGCTTATCTGGGTTTGCCTTTTTCTTTTGCGTCACACTTTGCGCCTGCCGATCTGATGAATGCCTTGTCAGTTTACCGTTCTTCATTCAGGCCTTCGGCTTATCTTGACAAGCCCTATGCAAGTGCCTGTGTGAATGTTGTGGCGGCATCCACCGATGAGCTTGCCCGGTACTACTTTACCTCTCATCAGATGGCATCAGTGCAGCTTCTGAGAAATGTCCCCGGAAAACTTCAGCCGCCGGTTGAAAATCTGGATGATCATGTTTCGCCAGCAGAGCGTCTCAGTGTTGAGCGCAAGCTTGCTTACTCCATGGTGGGCAGCCCACAAACAGTAGCTCATGGGATTTCAAGGTTTGTGGAAATGACGGGTGTGGATGAGTTGATGATGACGGCGCGGATTTATGATGTCGAGGCAAGACTCAAATCGATCGAGTTGGTTAGTGCGGTCTTTTGAGCGGGTATTGTGCTGCTGTTTTCTTAAGGCTTATTTAATTTTGTCAAATATCTATTTTCACTTGATTTTAAAGTGTGTATGATTTAAGAAAATTGCTTGTAAAATTTGTCGTTCTTTAACTTGTTGTTTTTTAAGGCAAAAAATATTTTTAAAAATGCTCACTTATTGAGCATGATTAAAAATAGCTTGCCATTACTGGGGTTTTCCCTCAAACTATAGGGCTATGGTTACTAAAGTACTTTTCGTCTGTATGGGCAATATCTGTCGCTCGCCGAGTGCCGAGGGGGTATTGCGTCGTCTCGTCCAAGAGGCAGGCCTGCAAAACTCAATTCAGGTTGATTCGGCAGGTACTCATAACTACCATATTGGTGATGCGCCCGATGGTCGAGCACAACTGGCAGCCCGCAAGCGTGGCTATGATATTTCCCAGCACCGCGCCCGTCAGGTTACGGTAGAGGATTTTACCGAATATGATCTGATTCTGGCCATGGACTGGGATAATCTTTCCTACATGCAGCAAATCTGTCCCAAGCCCCTGCGACATAAACTCATGCTGTTAATGCGTTTCGCCAATGATTACGAAGAAGCAACCGTGCCTGATCCTTATTACGGTGGTCTGGACGGTTTCTTCAAAATGCTGGATTACCTTGAAGATGCCTGCCAGGGGGTTTTTGAGATAGTCAGCAAGCGTGTCAAACAATATCAAGCTGCATAATCCCTTTAAAATCTGACTTTTGCACAAATATGACAATATTTGTGCAAAATTTCCTGTATCAATAATAAATCCTAGTAAATTAGTCGACTATTTGATATACTTGAGTAAATTACTCGGCTATTGTGGCAAGGAATTTATTATGCGATTAACTACGAAAGGTCGATTTGCTGTCACGGCAATGATTGATCTGGCCTTACGCCAGAACAGCGGCCCCATAACTTTATCAACAGTCAGCGAAAGACAAAATATTTCTCTTTCATATCTTGAACAGCTGTTCGGGAAGTTGCGTCGTCACGAGTTGGTGGAAAGTATTCGTGGACCAGGCGGTGGTTATATTCTGGCCCGATTCGCAAGAGAAATTACAATCGCCGATATTATTTTTGCTGTGGATGAACCCTTGGATGCGACCAGTTGTGGCAATAAATCCGAGTGTTCCTCTGGTAAAGACGGACATTTATCAGGGAAATGCATGACACACGATCTCTGGACTAACCTGAACCGAAAAATGGTTGATTACCTGGATTCAGTAACGCTTCAGGATTTAGTCGACCAGCAGCGTATGCGTCAGTTGAACCAGGCACCGCAAACAAGCAGTGTCATGATGCAAAGAAAAACCGATTCCCTGTCTTCCGTCATTGTATAAATTTTGGAGTTTGATGTTATGGCAAAGCGCCCGATATATTTAGATTATTCCGCCACGACCCCGGTCGATCCCGAAGTTGTGGAAAAAATGGTGCCCTGGTTATATGAGCATTTTGGTAATCCGGCTTCACGTAGCCATGCTTTTGGCTGGGAAGCGGAAGAAGCCGTTGAAAATGCCCGTAAACAGGTGGCTGAGCTGGTCAACGCAGACCCAAGGGAAATTGTCTGGACGTCGGGTGCTACTGAATCAAACAACCTTGCGATCAAAGGTGCCGCTCATTTCTATGCAGAGCGTGGCAAGCACATCATCACGATCAAAACCGAACACAAGGCCGTCCTGGATACGACACGTGAACTGGAGCGTCAGGGTTTTGAAGTTACTTATCTTGACGTTCAGGAAAATGGTCTGATTGATCTTGACGTGCTGAAAGCGGCTATTCGTCCCGACACCATCCTGATTTCCGTCATGTTTGTAAATAATGAAATTGGTGTTGTACAGGATATTGCCTCAATTGGTGAGCTATGCCGTGAAAAAGGTATCGTGTTTCACGTTGATGCGGCCCAGGCAACCGGTAAAGTAGATATCGATCTGCAAACGCTCAAGGTTGATCTGATGTCGTTCTCGGCCCACAAGACATATGGTCCCAAAGGTATTGGTGCCTTGTATATCCGTCGTAAACCACGTATCCGCATCGAAGCGCAAATGCACGGTGGCGGTCATGAGCGCGGTTTCCGTTCGGGTACCCTGGCAACTCACCAGATTGTGGGCATGGGAGAGGCTTTCCATTTGGCTAAATTGCATATGCAGGAAGAAAACGAACGTATTCGCGCATTGCGTGACCGTTTGTGGAATGGCCTGTCAGAAATTGAAGAGGTCTACCTGAATGGCGATATGGATCAGCGTGTGCCTCACAACCTGAATGTCAGCTTCAACTATGTGGAAGGTGAGTCCCTGATTATGGCCATCAAGGAATTGGCGGTCTCAAGTGGATCAGCCTGTACCTCTGCCAGTCTGGAGCCTTCTTATGTATTGCGAGCACTGGGCAGGAACGATGAATTGGCACACAGCTCAATCCGTTTCACCATTGGCCGTTTTACCACCGAAGAAGAAATTGATTTCGCTGTTGAACTGATCAAATCACGCGTAGGCAAACTGCGTGACATGTCTCCCTTGTGGGAAATGGCCAAAGAGGGCATTGATCTTGATACGGTTCAATGGGCCGCTCACTAATTTAAAGCAGGAGTATTATCATGGCTTACAGTAATAAAGTTTTAGACCACTATGAAAACCCGCGTAACGTTGGTTCTTTTGACAAAGACGATGATGCGGTGGGTACCGGCATGGTAGGTGCACCTGCCTGTGGTGACGTAATGAAACTGCAAATCAAGGTTAATAAAGAAGGTGTTATTGAAGATGCCAAATTTAAAACCTATGGTTGTGGCTCTGCCATTGCTTCCAGTTCACTGGTCACCGAATGGGTCAAAGGCAAAACGCTGGATCAGGCATTGGATATTCGCAATACCCAAATTGCCGAAGAGCTTGCCTTGCCACCGGTAAAAATTCACTGTTCAATTCTGGCTGAGGATGCGATCAAGGCAGCCGTCCAGGATTACAAGGAAAAACATACGAGCTGATTATGGCAATTACATTAACTCAAAAAGCGGCAAATCACATTCAGGACTACCTGAATAGACGAGGCAAGGGCGTTGGCTTGCGCCTGGGTGTGAGAACGACAGGTTGTTCAGGCATGGCATACAAGCTTGAGTATGTCGATACACCTGATGATAGCGACGTTCTGTTCGAGAGTTTTGGTGTGAAAATTTTTGTCGATCCGAAAAGTCTTGCTTATATTGACGGCACCGAACTGGATTACGCGCGTGAGGGTTTGAATGAAGGCTTCAAGTTTTCAAACCCCAACGAGAAAGCCAGCTGCGGTTGCGGTGAATCATTCACAGTATAGGTGGAATTTCTTTGGATAATCATTTCAGTTTATTGAATTTACCCAAGCAGTTCGACCTTTCTCAGGAGGCCCTGGAACAGGCCTGGAAACAGGCTTCGTCCAGGGTTCATCCTGATCGTTTTGCCACGGCATCGGCGGCTGAAAAAAGGGTTGCTGTGCAGTGGGCAGCGCGTGTGAACGATGCCTACCAAACCCTGAAAAATCCTTTAAGCAGGGCTGCTTACATGTGTGAGCTTGCAGGTTTTCCCATTGAGGCAGAAAGCAATACGGCAATGGGGACGGAATTTCTGATGACCCAGATGCAGTGGCGCGAGCAGCTTGATGATGTTCGTAACGATTCACAGCGTCATGGGTTGGATGCGCTCCTGCTGGAAATTCAGGCAAAACAGCTTGAACTGTTTGATGAAATGAAACATTTAATCGATGCCCGACAAGATTATGCCGGCGCGACCAAAAGGGTTCGCGAATGGATGTTTGTCAATAAAATGCATCAGGAAGTTAAGGCACTGTAAACTTTAACTTATTAATTACGAAGTACAATATGGCCCTCTTACAAATTTCAGAACCTGGCGCTTCACCCGCACCCCACCAACGTCGTCTGGCGGTTGGTATAGACTTGGGTACAACCCATTCTCTGGTTGCTTCGGTACGCAACAGTGTTGCCGATATCCTGACCGATAAAAACGGAAAAAAACTTCTGCCTTCTGTGGTGCGTTATCTGCAAAACGGTGATGTTGAAATTGGTTATCCTGCAGTTAAAAAGCAGGATTCAGATCCGCTGAACACCATTGTTTCTGTCAAGCGTCTGATGGGCCGTTCATTTGATGAAGCCTCGACATACGCACTACCTTATACGCTTATCGATGAACCTGGAATGGTTCGTCTTGGAACGGTTCAGGGACCGGTAAGCCCCGTCGAGGTTTCAGCGCAAATTCTGGCCAAATTGCGTCAGCAGGCAGAAGATGTGCTGGGTGACGAATTGGTGGGTGCAGTCATTACCGTACCGGCTTATTTTGATGATGCCCAGCGTCAGGCTACCCGTGATGCCGCGCGTTTGGCCGGTCTTAACGTGTTGCGGCTGATCAATGAGCCCACTGCAGCCGCCATTGCTTATGGCCTGGATAACGCCGCTGAAGGTATTTATGCGGTCTATGATCTGGGTGGTGGCACCTTTGATATCTCCATCCTCAAGCTCAGCAAGGGTGTGTTCGAGGTTATCGCCACCAGTGGCGATACGCAATTGGGGGGTGATGACTTTGATGAGCTGATCATCAACGATGTCATGAAGCATCATGATAAAAGCAAGCTCACTGCTGGTGACAAGCGGGCCTTGCGTACCCTGGCCAAGCAAGTACGTGAAAAACTCACCGATCATTCACGTGCCGTTTTTCAGATATCCCTGTCTGATGGCTTGCACATCGACCAGAATTTCCCCCGCAATCATTTTGAGAATATTGCCAAAGACCTGGTAAATCGTTCATTGGATCGGATCAAGCAAACCTTGAAAGATGCCTCACTCGATGTGAAGGATATCAAGGGGGTTGTCATGGTGGGCGGTGCTACCCGCATGCCGGTGATTCGCAACATGGTGGCTGATTTCTTTAAACAGGAACCTTTGATCAACCTGAACCCTGATGAAGTGGTGGCCCTGGGTGCCGCATTGCAGGCCAATTTACTGGCAGGCAATCGTGGTGCCGATGATGACTGGTTGTTGCTTGATGTCACGCCGCTGTCATTGGGTCTTGAAACCATGGGTGGTCTGGTGGAAAAAGTGATTCCGCGAAACAGTACCATTCCTGTTGCCCGCGCCCAGGAGTTCACGACATTCAAAGACGGTCAAACCGCCATGAGCATACATGTGGTTCAGGGGGAACGTGAGCTGGTTGATCATTGCCGTTCATTGGCGCGTTTCGAATTGCGCGGTATTCCGTCCATGGTGGCGGGTGCCGCACGTATCCGGGTAACCTTTCAGGTTGATGCGGATGGCCTGCTTAGCGTGACTGCCCGTGAGCAAAGCACCGGTATAGAAGCGGCAGTAACTGTTAAACCTTCGTATGGTTTGTCTGATGATGAGATTTCCTTAATGCTGCAGGACAGTATTGAAAAATCTGATGAAGATGCCAAAATGCGCATGCATCGTGAACAGCAGGTTGAAGTCCGCCAATTGGTGGAGTCCATTGAGGCGGCGATCGAAAAAGATGGAGATTTGTTGCAGGTTGATGAACTGGCACATATTCAGCGTTTGTTGGCTGAAGCCGTAAAGTGCTCAGAGAGTGGCGCAACCGATGATATTCGTGAGGCCGTACAAGCTTTGTCCCAGGCGACTGATGATTTCGCGGCCCGCCGCATGGATCGCAGTATTCGTCAGGCGCTTTCAGGTAAAACCTTAGATCAAATAGCATAATTGGAAAATAAATGCCCAAGATAACCATATTGCCACATGAGTCACTGTGCCCAGAGGGGGCCGTGATTGAAAATGCTCCTGTGGGGGAGTCCATTTGCCGTGTTTTGTTGGACAATCATATTGAAATTGAACATGCCTGTGAACTGTCATGTGCCTGTACGACTTGTCACGTTGTGATCAAGGAAGGCTTTTCTTCTTTGGAAGAGGCGACCGATGATGAAGAGGATTTGCTGGATAGGGCGTGGGGATTGAAATCCACCTCCCGATTGTCTTGCCAGGCTAAAATAGCCAATAACGATCTTGTCATCGAGATTCCGAAGTATACAATCAACCACGCCAAAGAGAATCACTAGATATTAGCAAGGAAGCAGTGTGAAAAGCATGAAATCAACGATTGGAATAATTGGGGGGGTCGTGCTTTTTTTCATGTCTGGCCTTTCTCTGGCCAGCAGTTACATCAAGGATAAATTGCATCATCCGGTTCCAGGAGGAATTGCAGTCGTCAGTCTTGGCGAACATCAGCAATCGCCCAGCGTTCATTACCGCAACAAGCCGGTAATGGTAGTGGCCAATGGCAATACGTCCGAGTATCTGGCTATTGTTGGTATTCCGCTTAAAAGCAAATCGGGCCAGCACCAGCTTCAGCTTAAAACATCAAACCGTTCACAACAGGTGCCGTTTCAGGTCCAGGCAAAGAAATATAAAGAGCAGCATATCAAGTTGCAGTCCAATAAATATGTCACGCCTTCCGAAGAGCATCTGGCCCGCATCAAGCGTGAATTGGCAGCCCAAACCAATGCTTACGCCAATTTCAGGCCGGGCAGTCCCAGCAATGTCATTCTTGACCGTCCTGTAGAAGGTGGTCGCTACTCCAGTCCGTTTGGACTGCGCCGTTTCTTTAATGGACAAGAGCGTAATCCTCATTCCGGGCTGGATATTGCCGTGCCGGCCGGTACGCCTGTCAAAGCCCCGGCCGATGGGGTAGTGACTATCGTGGATGATTATTATTTCAATGGTAAAACAGTTTTTATTGATCACGGGCAGGGCATGGTCACCATGTATTGTCATCTTTCAAGCATTGATGTCAAAAAAGGACAAACCATTAAAAGAGGCGAGCAGCTTGGAAAGGTGGGCACAACAGGCCGCTCTACCGGTCCGCATTTACACTGGAACGTAAGTCTTAATGATACCCGGGTGGATCCGGCCATTTTCGTGGGTGCCTTTCAGCCGTAAATATTATTTCAGGTGTGGATGAAATAAGCCATCTCATTTGCCCTGAGTAATTGTAATGAATCCATTAAAGATGAAACATTAATCATTTTTGCTTGTGTTCTATTGTAAAAAATAAGATAATAAGAATGATTCGCATTTATTTGTGCGAAAATAATGTCTCACAGCACATGCTTTCAGTGAAACCATGTTGCCGATTTTCTTGTTGTATTTTGGTCTGATAAAGAAATCTCATGTGCTGTGATGTGGATTTGTATCACTGGTGAACACATGAAATCGTTTTTTCTTAAGTCTTTTGTCTGTTTGGCAAGCGCCGCTTTTTCATTGGTGCATGCCACTGAAGTGGAAACTGCCCGAGGTACCGTCAAGGTTCCTGATTCGCTTGAATCGTTGGCTGTATATGATATTGCCGCGCTGGATAGCTTGAAAGCTTTGGGTATTCAGCCCAAAGGCGTCATCAAGGATGTCTATGTGGACTACCTGGCTGATATGTCTGAAAAAGCGGATGTACATATTGGCACTGTCAAAGACCCTGATCTTGAAGCTTTAAGTGGCATGGGGCCTGACTTGATTGTGGTTGGTGGCCGCATGGCCCCCAATTATGACGTACTTTCCAAAGTGGGTACAACGCTGGACATGACCCTGAATGGCAAGGAAGCGTTTAAACAAGGATTTGAGCGTATCGCCACGTATGGAAAAATCTTCAAGAAAGAAAAAGAGGCGGCCACATTAATCGCCAATCTTGAAAATGCCCTGAAGCAGGCACAGGAAGCGGTCAAAGGCAAGGGCAAGGCCCTGATGATTATGGTCAATGGTCCAAAAATTGCCTCGTTTGGCGCTGAGTCACGGTTTGGCTATTTGTTTAATGAGATTGGCATTGAGCCGGCTGATTTGAATAAAAATGATGCGAACCATGGTCAACCGGTTTCATTTGAATTTATACAAAAACTCAATCCGGACTGGATTATTGTCATGGATCGTACCTCTGCCATTAATGCCAAAGGTGAGAATGCCAAAGTGGTGCTGGACAATCCCTTGTTGAAAAACACAACCGCTTTTAGCAAGAACCAGGTCATTTATCTGGATGCTTCTTCATATCTTGCTTCCGGCGGTTATCATCAACTGATGGCTGAACTCGAGTTGCTGACCCAAGCCTTCAAGGGTAGTAAATAAATTCCTGAATCTTCAGCATGAAAATAAAAATTCTTGTACTGGCCACTATTTTTTTTCTGGTGGTGGCCAGTTTGTTTGTTGGCGTCAGTGATGTTAGCCTGGGATCATTATTCAATGATCCGCAGGCATTAAACGTTTTCCTCACCAGCCGTTTTCCCCGTACCCTGGCTATTATCCTTACCGGGGCATCCATGTCCATTGCCGGTCTGATCATGCAAATGATCATGAAAAACCGCTTTGTTGAGCCGTCTATGGTAGGGACCACGCAAAGCGCAACACTGGGGCTTATTGCCGTTACTTTACTGTATCCCGGTGCTTCGCTGATGTTTAAAATGCTCGTCTCCTGTATCACAGCTCTGATCGGTTTATATGGGTTCATGCTGATAGCCCGTCGTTTGCCGCCTACTGCGTACCTGATGGTACCGCTGCTGGGTATCATTTATGGTGGTGTAATTGGAGCGGTGGCTACATTCATTGCCTTTGAAATGGATATGATGCAGTTTCTGGCAGCCTGGATCAACGGTGATTTTTCCAGTGTACTGGCAGGGCGTTATGAACTGTTGTGGCTAACCGGTATTCTGGGTGTGATTGCCTATCTATTCGCCAACCAGTTTACGATTGCCGGCCTTGGCAAGGAAATGAGCACCAATCTGGGTTTGGATTATGGCACCATTGTTTCTATTGGTTTGGGTATTGTGGCCATTATTACAGCGATTGTGGTTGTCACGGTGGGTGCTATTCCCTTTATTGGTCTGGTGGTTCCCAACATTATCAGCCGCCTGATGGGCGATAATCTGCGCGTTACCTTGCCATGGATTGCCATTATGGGGGCAGGCCTTGTTCTGGCCTGTGATTTAATCGGGCGTCTGGCCAATTACCCGTATGAAATTCCGGTAGGCACCATTATTGGTATTGTGGGCACCCTGGTTTTCCTTTATCTGCTATTTGTAAAGCCCGCTCATGTACGCTAAAAAACTAATCATAATGTCATGTGGCCTGCTTGTATCCATGGTCTTGTTCATGACGGTTAACAGTTCGGGCAACTGGGATTTTGTGCTGCCTTTTCGTGGCGGCAAACTGCTTGCCTTGTTGCTGGTTGCTTATGCCATTTCCATTTCCACGGTATTGTTCCAGACACTCACGGCCAATCGTATATTAACGCCTTATATAATGGGATTTGACTCCCTGTATTTATTAATTCAAAGTGCGCTGGTGCTGTTGCTCGGCGGGCTTGGCTACGCCATGCTCGACCCTTCGTTTAAGTTCTCGATTGAAATCGGCATTATGCTGATCGCCTCC
Source organism: Advenella sp. EE-W14 (assembly GCF_012923605.1). Classification (NCBI taxonomy): domain Bacteria; kingdom Pseudomonadati; phylum Pseudomonadota; class Betaproteobacteria; order Burkholderiales; family Alcaligenaceae; genus Advenella; species Advenella sp. EE-W14. Next base: position 54,500 of record NZ_JAAVNG010000009.1, read on the forward strand.
CTGTTGATATTTTCTTCATTGCTTTTTAGCAATACGGGAGACTTATATCGCATGATTCTTGTTGGAGTCATTTTAGGGGTGCTGTTTCGCAGCCTGGCCAGTTTTATCCAGCGGATTATTGATCCCGATGATTTTGCCGTGGTGCAAAATGCCAGCTTTGCCCAATTCAATGTGGTGAACACCTCATTGCTGCAAATCAGTTTGGTGCTTATTGTGGGAGTCAGTTTTGTGATCTGGCGCTTGCGATACATTCTGGATGTTATGGCATTGGGCCGTGAACATGCCATTAATCTGGGTATTCCATACCGTCGCTGCAATATGCTTGTTTTATTCCTGATTGCCATTTTGGTGTCGGTGTCCACTGCCCTGGTGGGCCCGGTGAGTTTTTTCGGTTTGCTGGTATCGGGTATTACCTATGTGTTAATGAAAACGCACCGTCATGCAATATTAATACCGGCTGCTTTCCTGGTGGGTGCTTTGTGTTTGGTGTCAGGACAAATGCTGTTTGAGCATGTGTTGGGCATGAAAGCCGTGCTAAGCGTGGTGGTTGAGTTTCTGGGCGGGATTGTATTTCTGGTATTCCTCTTGAAGAGAAAGGCATTATGATTGTATTGGATCAGGTCAGTTATCAGGTGGGCCGTTTACCTATTCTGAAAAACATATGTGCAACGATTGAAAAAGGGGGCATTACCGCTTTGGTTGGTCCTAACGGGGCAGGCAAATCCACCTTGCTATCGTTGATGGCGCGCTTGACTCCCCTGAAAGCGGGCCGTATCAGTTTTGATGGGATAGACTTGTCCAAAACACCTAATGGTGAGATTGCCAAAAAATTGGCTATTATGCGGCAGGACAATAGTATCACCAGCCGCATTACCGTGCGGGAACTGTTAATGTTTGGACGATTTCCCTATCATAAAGGCAACCCGGGCCAAGAGGATCATGAAATTGTGGAACAAACCCTGACGCAGTTCAATCTTGCAGAGCTGGCATCACGGTTTGTGGCGGATTTATCGGGAGGACAACGGCAACGTGCTTTAGTGGCGATGGTGTTTTGCCAGTCGACCGATTACCTGCTACTGGATGAGCCCTTGAATAATCTGGATATGTTCCATGCCCGTCATTTAATGGGTTTGTTGCGTCAGATTGCCGATGAGTACAAGCGGACGATTATTATTGTATTGCACGACATCAATTATGCTTCGGCCTATGCCGATAGCATCATGGGCATGAAGCAGGGCGAATTGGTGCTGCACGGAAAGCCAAATGATGTTATAACACCTCAAAACCTGCAGCGTTTGTTTGGTGTGGATGCCAAAATTGTACCAGTTCAGAATCATAAGCTGGTTATGCATTACGTATAAGGGTGCTGCAACCTTTTGGTGTGGAAAACCGCGTGAATCGATTTTTAAATTCAATAATAGTGGAAAAATATAATAAATGATGAAAATCTGGGTGGATGCTGATGCCTGTCCTGTTGTTATCAAACAAATTCTGTTTCGGGCAGCCAAGCGCTGGGAAATCCATACAACCCTGGTGGCGAATCAGATGTTAATGGTACCGCCTTCTGTTTTTATTCAGGCCCGACAGGTGCCCAAAGGATTTGATGTGGCAGATGCCTATATTGTTGCTCAGGCACAGGCAGGTGACTTGGTGATCACGGCCGATATCCCGTTGGCCGCCGAAGTCATTGATAAAAAAGCAACCGCCTTGAATCCGCGCGGTGAGCTGTATTCACCAGAAAATATTCGGGAAAGGTTGGCGATTCGCGACATGATGGAAGAATTGCGTAGCAGTGGCATTGAAACCGGTGGGCCTAAAGCCTTTAACCACGCAGACCAGAAAGCATTTGCCAATCAGCTGGATAAACTGCTGGCCCGTTATGTGGCACAGAAAAATGCCAAACCATGAAGCTGGTTTTTTTTAATGCTTCAATAAATATTTTGTGTATAAAAAATGCCTGCATTGTTTAATTAATGCAGGCATTTTCCTATCAACACCGCTTAAGCGGTATTTAAAATAGCCATCAGCCTTCTTTACGCAAATGCGGGAAGAGCAAGACGTCACGAATACTGGGGCTGTCTGTCAGCAGCATGACCAGGCGGTCTATGCCAATACCACAACCGCCTGCCGGAGGCATGCCGTATTCCAGCGCCCGGATGTAGTCGGCATCATAGAACATGGCTTCTTCATCACCGGCATCTTTGGCTTCTACCTGGGCCAGGAAGCGGGCTGCCTGGTCTTCAGGGTCATTCAATTCAGAAAAACCATTGGCAATTTCACGGCCGGTAATAAACAGTTCGAAGCGTTCGGTAATGCCAGGAACGGTATCGGACTCGCGTGCCAGCGGTGAGACCTCGACGGGATAGTCGATGATGAAAGTCGGGTTCCACAATTTGGCTTCGGCGGTTTCTTCAAACAGGGCCAGTTGCAGGGCACCAATGCCTGCGCGGGACATGACTGCATCATAGGCATCAACGCCGAATTTCTTCAGTTCGTTGCGTAAAAACTCTTCATTGCCCAATTGTTCTTCGGTGTACTCGGGCGCGTATTTGGTAATGGCCTGAACAATTGTTAGACGGTCAAAGGGTTTGCTTAGGTCAAGCTCACGGCCCTGGTGGGTAAGCACGGCACTGCCGGTGGCTTGAATGGCAACATCACGCAGCAGTTTTTCGGTAAAGTTCATCAGCCACTGGTAATCGGTGTAAGCGGCATAGAACTCCATCATGGTAAATTCAGGGTTGTGGCGTGGGCTAACCCCTTCATTGCGGAAGTTTCGGTTAATTTCAAATACGCGTTCAAAGCCGCCCACAACCAGGCGTTTCAGATACAGCTCGGGGGCAATACGCAAGTACATTTCCATGTCCAGGGCATTGTGATGGGTCACAAATGGCTTGGCGGCAGCACCACCTGGAATGGGGTGCAGCATGGGGGTTTCAACTTCAAGGAAGTCGGCATCAAGCATGTATGAACGAATGGCATTGATCGCCTTGCTGCGCGTTTTGAACGTGTTGCGCGTTTCTTCAGTCATGATCAGGTCAACATAACGCTGGCGGTAACGCAGTTCCTGATCGGCAATGCCGTGGAATTTATCGGGTAAAGGACGCAGGGACTTGGCAAGCAGACGAATGCTTTCTGCGTGAATCGACAGCTCACCCTTGTTGGTTTTGAATACACGGCCTTCTACGGCAATAATGTCACCAATATCCCATTGCTTGAACTGGTTGTAAGTGTCTTCGCCTACCGAATTTTTATCCAGATAAATCTGAATGCGGCCGCTGCCGTCCTGAATGGTGGCAAAACTGGCCTTGCCCATGACTCGCTTGAGCATCATGCGGCCGGCGACCTTGGCGGGTATTTTTTGCGGATCCAGGGTTTCTTTGTCAAGTGCATCGTACTGTTCGTGCAGTTTCAATGCCTTGTGTTCGGGTACAAAATCATTCGGAAAGGCAATCCCTTCTTCACGGATTTTATCCAGCTTGGCACGACGTTCGGCAATCAGGCGGTTTTCATCTTGTTCGGGAGCGATAGGGTTATGTTGTTCTGTCATGGTTGTGGTTTATGAATAGTGACGAATATCATCAATTTCGGTTTGGCCGAAATCATCACGATGTAAATAATTCAGGATTTTATGAGCGAGCTGTTCGGGATTTGACAGTTCGCCTTTGTCATGGAGCTGGGTAAAACGGGACCGATTGGGAAAATCGTTAGGATCCAGTTCGCGAATTTGTTTTTGCATGGCGGTATCGATGACACCAGGCGCCAATGACACCAGTTTGGCATGGGGGGCTTCCTGTTTTGCCACACGGGTGTACATGTCAAGGGCGGCCTTGGTGGCACAATAAACACCCCAGCCAGGATAGGGAGAGCGACCGGCACCCGAGGAAATGTTAATGACCCGGATGTCGGCCCCGGTAGAGCGGGTGGCCGTTAAAAAAGCCGACGTTAGCACAATAACACTATTGATGTTTAAATTGAAGGCGCTGGTTATGTCAGCGGCCTTGTTGTGGCCAAGACTGTTATATTGGCCAACGGGCCCCAGTGTGCCTGCGTTATTAATCAGGATATATTGGCTGGCCGAGAGATCGAACTGCGAAAAAATGGCCCGGGAAGCCTGCTCGATTTGTGCCGGATCGGCAAGATCGGCTTCATGGTGGATATGCTCGCAACCATGTTGCCGGGCAAGCTTGTGCAATTGCCGGTTATCGGTTCGGGCCACGGTAATCAGCTGGTTGACCTGCGTGGCAAGCTGGCCAGCCAGTGCGGCCCCCAGCCCCCTGGAAGAACCGGTAACGATGGCAACGGTTTGGCTCATTTAAATACCCTGTTTCAGACTTGCTTCAATGAACATGTCCAGGTCGCCATCCAGTACTTTTTGGGTATTGGAAACCTCGACATTGGTACGCAAGTCTTTGATACGGCTTTGGTCCAGCACGTAAGAGCGGATTTGATGGCCCCAGCCTACTTCGGTTTTGGCGTCTTCGAGTTTTTGCTGTTCGGCCATGCGGTTACGCATTTCCAGTTCATACAGTTTGGAGCGCAGCATGGACATGGCTTCGGCACGGTTACGGTGCTGTGAGCGGTCATTCTGACACTGGACAACAATACCGGTGGGGGCGTGGGTAATCCGGACGGCCGAGTCGGTTTTGTTAATGTGCTGACCACCGGCACCGCTGGCACGGTAAGTATCTATGCGCAAATCTGCCGGGTTAATCTCAATTTCGATGGAATCGTCGATTTCAGGGTATACATAGACACTGGCAAAAGACGTGTGACGGCCATTGGAGGAGTCGAACGGACTTTTACGGACCAGGCGGTGAACACCACTTTCGGTACGTAAAAAGCCAAAAGCGTAATCACCTTCGATTTTGATGGTGGCGGATTTGATGCCGGCAACATCACCATCGGAAATTTCAAGGATCTCGGTTTTGAAGTCTTTGTTTTCACAATAGCGCAGGTATTGGCGCAGCAGCATGGATGCCCAATCCTGGGCTTCGGTGCCACCGGCGCCTGCCTGGATGTCCATAAAGCAGTTCAGGGGGTCGGCCGGATTGGAGAACATACGGTGGAACTCAAGGCCTTGCAGGATTTCAGCGTATTTTTTGGCGTCTTCTTCGATAGCCAGTAAAGTTGCCTCATCGTCGTCCATCTCGGCCAGTTCGTAAAGATCGATTGAATCTTTGATGTTTTGCCGTAACTCGCTTAACACCAGTACGATTTTTTCAAGGCTTTTCTTTTCTTTGCCCAACTCCTGGGCGTGTTCGGGATCGTTCCAGATATCCGGATTTTCAAGTTCCAGATTGACTACTTGCAGGCGTTCTGATTTTGCCTCGTAGTCAAAGATACCTCCGAAGGTCGGATTCGCGTTCAGCGTAATCTTCAAGGTTTGCTAAGATTTGATTCTGGCGCTCGGCTTCCATTATATTTCCTAAGATCAAATTTTATTTTTGCTAACCCTACATTTTAACGCATAGCAGTAAAAAAGCCCTGAAAAGGGCTTTGCTTATTGAAAAGATTTTATGGTCTGCCCGGTTTTTTGCCGGATATATTGCCGAAGGCATCACCAACGGTATTGATGACGTTATCAATGGGGGCACTGGGGGAGTTCATGTTTGTGCAGGCAGCCAGGGAAAAGACAAAGGCGAGCAAGCCGGTCAGGCAGGAAAGTTTTTTCATTAGCTCAGGCATCCCGGGCGTGTTTGACAAGCAGTTGTGCCGAGACCACGCCATTCCAGTGATTGGGTACCAGTTCATACACCAGTTCAGCGTATTCGGGCAGTGATTCCTGCTGATTGAACCAGATGGCATCATACAGCACTTGGTTACGTTCAACTTTTAATTTAAGGTGTTTGTCTTTGAGCAGTTTTTGGTTGCGGATGCGGTACACATCCCTGAAAAGCGGGGCGGGAAAACCGGCTCCCCAAACCTGGTTTTGCAGCAGTAAAGCAGTTTCGGCGTTGGCAAAAACAGGATCCAGTGAGCCATCGGTTTCAAGCAGGGGCTCAAAGCTGCTGGTGCCCGTCATTTCCTGCACCGCTTCGTTAAAGGCGCTGGCAAACGCGTCAAACTGCATGCTTTTCAGGGAAAGTCCGGCCGCCATGGCATGGCCACCAAATTTCAGGATCATGCCAGGGTGACGTTTGGATACCAAATCAAGCGCATCACGCAGGTGCAGTTCGGGTATGGAGCGACCCGATCCGCGTAACTCATCATTGTCGGCAGGGGCAAAGGCCAGGGTGGGCTTCCAGAATTTTTCTTTCAGGCGGGAGGCCACAATGCCCACGACGCCCTGGTGCCAGCTGTCATTAAAGACGCAGATGCTGGCCGACTGGGTGTTTTCAGGAGATGCCAGCGTAGCCAGGGCCTGTTCGCTCATTTCGTGTTCAATAGAGCGGCGCTGATGATTGATTTCATCCAGTTGGCGGGCTAAATGCAGGGCTTCGGTTTCATCATCGGTGATTAAGCAGCGGATGCCCAGGCTCATGTCTGCCAGACGACCGGCAGCATTGATGCGCGGGCCGATTTTAAAACCCAGGTCGGTGGCACTGGCTTCTTTGAAATTGCCCCCCGCCACCATGAACAGGGCCTTGATGCCGGGCTGCAAGTGGCCCCTGCGGATTTTGTTGAGTCCTTGGGTAACCAGCAGGCGGTTATTGCTGTCCAGGCGAACAACATCCGCAACGGTGCCCAGCGCCAACAGGTCGGCAAGGTTGTCAAGCCTGGGCCCACCGTTGGGGGGGAAGTGTCCGCGTTGACGCATTTGAGCTCGCAGGGCCAGCATGACATAGAAAATCACTCCCACACCAGCCAGGTTCTTGGACGGGAAGGTGCAGCCGGGCTTGTTGGGATTGACGATGCACAGGGCATCGGGCAGGGTGTCACCAGGCAGGTGGTGGTCGGTCACGATCACCGCCATGCCTTCGTCTCGTGCCGCCTGCACACCTTCAACACTGGCAATGCCATTATCAACCGTAATCAGGATATCGGGTTTGCCATTGGGGTGCTGGCAAGCCAGTTTAACCACGGCAGGAGATAAACCATAGCCGGTTTCAAAGCGGTTGGGGACCAGAAAATCAATATCGGCCCCCATCTGGCGCAGGGCACGTACACCGGTTGCGCAGGCCGTGGCACCGTCACAATCATAGTCGGCAATAATCAGGAGTTTTTTTCTTTGCTCGATGGCATCGGCCAGCAGGTTGGCCGCCCGGTTCACTTCGGAAAGCAGGGAAGGGGCCAGCATGTTTTGCCATTGCGCCTGTGTTTGGGCCGGATCATTGACACCGCGTGATGCCCAGAGTCGTGCCAGCAGGGCATGAATGCCCGCGTTTTCCAATTGTTGCTGATAGCCGGGGTTTTGCGTCCGGTCACTTATTTTTACTGACACCACCAGTCCTTCCATTGTTGATTGCGATTTAATAGTTTACTCAGCCAGCCAGGCAGGCGGCCCGGTGTGATGACAACCAGTCGATCATAGCCGGTTAGCACCAGCCTGTCGCTTTTATTGACAGGGAAGCGGAAAACATCTTGCTCAAGTTTGCCCAGGATGGCCAGCCATTGGCCCCAATCCTGCTTGCGGTGAGCGATTTCAAGTTGCCGAAGGATGCGCGGCGGCTCTGAGACAGGGGCCGCCTGCAGTTGTGAAGGCGTGGCACCGCCAAAGACCCAGGCGCCATTAATGAGAGGCATGCCTTTTTGTTGCCGGGCCTGGTTTACGGGATGTTCATGCCATTCCACCTGGAGCGCATTTAATAGTTTGCGCAATAGACGGCTTTGTGCATCTTGCGGCCACCAGTTATTAAGAGTTCCGCTGGCAATGACATTGGGGCTTAAGGAGGGTAAAACCATATCGGGTGGTACCTCGATGAGCCAGCGGTGTGTATCATGTTGCAGTAATTTGAAAGGGCTCTCGGAAAAAACAACCTGTGCACTTTCAAATAATGCTAAGCTTTCCGATTCCGATATGACCAGATCATCGGCAGTAAGTAAAGAGGCATTGGACGCGCCTAACGCGATGTGCGCCAGCTCCAGCAACCAAACGGGTTGATCCCGGTTGGGTGAGTGGGTGGAATAAAGCGGTCCAAGTCCTGCAGCATGATTTTGTTGCCCAACAGGCGTGAATTGGCGCTGTTCCAGTTGCCAGTATTCAAAAGGCGTACAGCCGGTTTCGTTGGGGTCGAGCAAATGCACGGTACCCTTGCTGTTTTCCAGTTTTTGAAACAGGCTCGGCGCGGCTTTGGCCGCCTGCCTGGCCAGTTCAGAAGCAATCGATGAGTGGGGAAGTATCCCTGAAATAACAATATCCATGTTGGAATTGTAATCTTTGTGAATCATTTACGCTTGTGAAAATACCTTACGAACTATGGATTGGTTCCCGTTATGCGGGATTGACAAGAGCAAAAGGGCGCGGAAAAAAGCGCGACCGCTTTGTGTCTTTTATTGCGGGCAGCTCGATGGCGGGTATTGCGCTGGGGGTTGCCGCTCTCATTATTGTCATGTCCGTGATGAACGGATTTCAGGTGGATGTACGCGATCGCATGTTGTCGGTTTTGCCACACATTCAACTGTTCAACCCGCAAATTGATGCGGTAAGTGCCCTGGAAGACTGGCAAAACCTGGCCAGCGAGGCTGAAAAAAACCCTGAAGTCGTTGGCGCGTCCGCTTTTGTCGCCTCCTCAGGCATGCTGGCACGTGGCAATGTGCTCAAAGGGGTGGAAATTCGCGGTCTTGACCCGGCCAATGAAGGCAAGGTGTCCGAGTTGCCCGATCAAATCATTCGTGGTTCCCTGGATTCCTTGCAGCCTGGTACGTTCAATATGGTGATTGGCCAGACACTGGCCAATCAGATGGGTGTTAATGTGGGAGATACCCTGCTGGTGATGTCTCCGCAGGGCTCCATCAACCCGGCCGGTTTTACACCGCGCATGCGGCAATTCACGATTTCCGGCATATTTTCTTCCGGTCATTATGAATATGACTCCAGCCTGGCTTTTATTGCCGCCCGCGATGGTGCCGTACTGTTCCGTAATATGGGCCTGGCCGGTGTCAGGCTTAAAGTCAATGATATGCTTGATGCCCCGGAAGTGGCCAATCAATTAATGTTCAGCTTGCCCCAGGGTATTGTTGCGCGTGACTGGACGCAAGATAACCGGACCTGGTTTGCCGCGGTCAAGACGGAAAAAAGAATGATGTTCCTGATTCTGGCCCTGATTATTGCCGTGGCTGCCTTCAATCTGCTGTCCTCACTGGTGATGGCGGTCAAGGACAAGCAATCGGACATCGCGATTTTAAGAACACTGGGTGCCAGTCCGGCAGAAGTGGCCCGGATATTTTTGGTACAGGGTTCTTTGATTGGGGTGGTGGGCACTTTTATGGGCGTTTTCCTGGGTTGTGTGGTGGCCTACAATATTGATGTCATCATCCCGTTTATTGAAAACCTGTTCGGTATTCATTTCCTGGACCCCAGCATTTATTTTGTCAGCCAATTGCCGTCTCATCCTGAAGTCAGCGATATTACCGCGGTGGGCCTGACATCCCTGGTGCTGTCCATACTGGCTACTCTATATCCAAGCTGGAGAGCCTCCCGTTTGCAACCTGCCGAGGTATTGCGCCATGACTGATGAGAAAAAATATGCTTTGCAGGCAAAGTCGATTGTTAAATATTACGAAGACGGCAATAGCCGGCTGGATATCCTCAAAGGCATCGATCTGGATGTCGCGCAGGGTGAAATGGTGGCCATTATTGGTGCTTCGGGCTCTGGTAAAAGCACCTTGCTGCATACCCTGGGCCTGCTTGATGAGCCCACGTCTGGCGAGGTGCTGGTGAACGGAACCCGTACAGCCGGCTTGTCCGAGAAGCAACGCAGCCAGATCCGCAACCAGAGTCTGGGGTTTGTGTATCAGTTTCATCATTTGTTGCCCGAATTCAGTGCGCTGGATAACGTGGCCATGCCTTTGATTGTCAGAAGGATGGATCGCGGCGTGGCACGTAAAATGGCTGAACAGGTGTTGGCTAAAGTAGGGTTGGCTGAGCGGGTCACGCATAAACCCAGCCAGCTTTCCGGGGGCGAGCGTCAACGTGTGGCCCTGGCCCGTGCGCTGGTGGCCAATCCGGTCTGTGTGCTGGCCGATGAGCCCACCGGCAACCTTGACAGGGAAACGGCCCAGAATATGTTTGCCCTGTTAAAATCGGTCAATAAGGAATTCAATACGGCTTTTGTAATTGTGACCCACGATCCCAAGCTGGCCGAGCTGGCAGACCGCCAGTTGGTCATGGAAAAAGGCCGACTGAATCAAAAAAACGATATTCCCGTTTAAACATTCATTGGCCTGATATTTGTCCAACGTTTAATGCAAAGTGCGCAGACAGGGATTCATTGTTCAACCCGGATATAAACAGGTGTAGCCATGCTGATTGATACACATTGCCACTTGGATGCGGCCGAATTTGATCATGATCGCGAAGAAGTGATTGCCGATGCCCGGGCGCAAGGGGTCAGGATTATGGTGATTCCGGCCGTGGAGCAAAGCAATTTTGCTACGGTCAGAAACCTGGCGCACCGCATTGACGGGGGCTTTTATGCCTTGGGTATCCATCCCATGTATGTGCATAAGGCGCAAGATGAAGATCTGGACTTGCTGGAGCAGGAAATCGCCCGTTCCATGGAGGATCCGCGTTTTGTCGGGGTGGGTGAAGTCGGACTGGATTTTTTTGTGACCGACATTGCCAGTGGCGTGCAGCGGGAGCGGCAGGAATATTTTTACTCGGCCCAGTTAAGTCTGGCCAAACAATTCAATTTGCCGGTGATTTTGCATGTGCGCAAATCACAGGATACCTTGCTGAAATACTTGCGCCGGTGTTCCTTGTCTGGCGGTATTGCCCATGCTTTTAATGGCAGTTTCCAGCAGGCGCAGGCATTTACTGACTTGGGCTTTGCCTTGGGGGTAGGGGGGGCCATGACCTATACCCGTTCTTTGCAAATACGTCGCCTGGCCAGTGAACTCGATCTGTCCAGTCTGGTGCTGGAAACCGATTCACCGGATATTCCTCCGGCCTGGCTGCATGAGCCCAACCGGCGCAACACGCCCGGACAAATTGGCCGTATTGCCCGGGAGCTGGCAGACTTGCGTCAGGAAAGTTTTGAAACCATTTGCGAAAGCACGACCCATACGGCCAAACGGGTTTTGCCACGGATGATATTGTCCTGAACAGGATTTTTAGCCAGATCACTTGACTAGAATCTGCTTTTTAGCAGCAGAAAGAAGGTCATGCGGGTTTACTGGATTTGCCTGGCAGGTGCATGCCTGGGGATTGCCTGTGTTCAATTATTGCCAGCGTTGCCCTCACTCACCATTATTGGTGTATGGGCAGGTTTGATGGTGGCCGGGTGGCTATGTTTATTGCCCATAAAATTGTCTGTACTTAAAACCATTTTGATGGGATTACTATGTGTTTTGCTGGGCATGGCTTATTCCACTTATAGGGCCCAGTTGCGATTGGCGGACAGCCTGGCTTCCATTCATGAAAACAAAACAAACCGGGTCGTTTTGCGTGTTAGTGAAATCGCCCTGTATGGGCCCGACTATGTGCAGTTCAAGGCCAAGGTGCTGGACAGTTTTTCCATCAAGGGAATTCCGGTACATATACAGGTGCGCTGGCAGGTTGGGCAATGGCCAGGCATTTATGGCAAACCCAGGGATATCAATGATAAATTGCCGCTCATCAGGCCGGGCCAGGTATGGGAAATGTCCTTGAAACTTAAACGTGTTCATGGTGCCATGAATCCCAACGGGTTTGATTATGAAACCCATGCTTTTGCCAATAACATCCGGGCCATGGGAGCTGTAAAAGGTCAACCAAAATTGTTGGCTGATGAACCGTTCGGCAGCTTTGCCATCGCTGTTGAGCGATTGCGTGACCAGGTGCGCTCGGCCATGCTGCCTTATCTGAAAGATAAACGTTATGGTCCCGTGATGGTGGCGCTGGTTATGGGGGACCAGAACGGGATTGCCCAGGATGACTGGAAACTGTTCAACCTGTCAGGGGTAACACATCTGGTGTCCATTAGCGGGTCTCATATTACGATGCTGGCCGTGTTAGGCCATTTTCTGGTTTTGTGGGGTTGTCAAAGAATCAAGTTTAAAGGGAAGTTGCTGTCAGACCATCGCTCTGTTCATGTCCTGGCCGCTTTTTTTGGTTTGCTGGTGGCATGGGCCTATTGTTTGCTGGCAGGCTGGGGAGTGCCTGCGCAAAGAACGTTGCTGATGCTGGCTATTGGCTATGGCCTGATCCTGTTTCGTTGGCGCCTGTCCATTTTCTTTATTCTTTTGCTTACTTGTCTGGGTGTTTTGTTGCTGGATCCGTGGGCCATGTTGTCCAGCGGGTTTTGGTTGTCTTTTTCTGCTGTGGCCGTTTTAATCTGGTTGGGACGCCATCAGGCGCAGCAGGGCAGGGGCTATGTGCAAAGCAGGAGCCAGAAAATGCTGTCTGCCTTTGCGTTGGCAGCCAGATTTCAATTAATGATCACGCTGGCGCTGGCACCGTTTTTAATATTGCTTTTCAGCCAGCTTTCATTGGTCTCACCGTTGGTCAATGCCTATGCCATTCCCTTGATTGGCTGGGTGATTACGCCATTTTCACTATTGTTTGCCTTGCTGGCCCTGTTAAACCTGCACACGTCTGCCACTCGGTGGCTGGGTCATTTTACGCATGATATTTTACAGGGTATCCTTGATCTAACCCAGTGGTTTGCCCAGTTACCGTGGGCCAGCGTCTATATCGCAACGCCCGCTTTATGGGGCTTGCTGCTTGCCCTGGCGGGTGTTTTCATCGTGTGCCAGGCCCGGGGGCTGCCTTATAAGAACCTGGCCTGGTGCTTTATGGTACCGGTTTTTCTGGGGAAAACAGACCGACCTTTACCGGGTTACTGGAATTTGATTGCCTTGGATGTGGGGCAGGGAACAGCAGTAGTCGTGTTAACGCAAAAGCATGCGGTGTTGTTTGATGCCGGACCTAGAACCAGTCATGCCAATGAAGCGGGTAGCCGGACAATTCTGCCCTATTTAAGATCAGTGGGTATCAAGCAGCTTGATGTTGTGGTGGTATCCCATTCCGATGTGGATCATGCGGGTGGTTTTGCTGAAGTGATTGCCGGTATGCATACCGGCATGGCATATGCGTCCTTTGGGCTTGATCGGTTCCTGGCAGAGGAAGAAAAACGGCTTGAACACGATTATGCTTTATCAAACCGGGATCTGGCCTATCTGCCTTGCGGGCAGGGACAGTCTTTTAGCCTGGATGGGGTCAGTTTTACTTTTTTGAATAATGGGCAATTGCCCTTGTCCAATGAAAGTGGCAATGCGCAAAGTTGTGTGTTGCTGGTGCAGGGCCGTCAGCATAATGCCTTGTTAACGGGTGATATTCATGTCGAGCAGGAAATCGGCCTGGTTCAACAGGGACTGGAAAAGGTCAATGTCGTGGTGGTACCGCATCATGGGGCCAGCACGTCTTCTTCATTGCCGTTTATTCAGGCCCTGAAAGCCGGTCATGCCATTGTCCAGAGCGGTTACCTGAATCGTTATGGTCACCCGCACAGGCTGGTGCAGCAGCGCTGGGAAGACGCAGGCAGTCTTTTCTGGCGTACCGACAGGGATGGCGCCGTAACCGTGCGCTCCTCAATGCAGGGGCTCGACCTGCTTGCCTCGCGTCGCGAGAAAAAACGCTATTGGCATGCCCGCTAGCCTCGGCATATACTAGTGATAATCATTATATGTATATCCTGGAGGAAGGTCATGCAATCACCACGTTTGAATTATGTCAATTGCGTCAGTACGGCAGGCGTACATCGCATGGCTTACTGGGAATGGGGTGACCCGGATAATGACCGGGTGTTGATGTGCGTGCATGGCCTGACCCGTACCGGACGTGATTTTGATGATATGGCACGTGCCATGTCGGGTGAGTATCGTGTGATTTGTCCTGATATTGTGGGCAGGGGGGCCTCTGACTTTTTGTTTAACCCATCCCTTTATGCCGTGCCGCAGTACGTGTCCGATATATTCACCTTGTTGGCGCGCGTTAATCCGAAAACCCTGGATTGGATCGGGACCTCAATGGGTGGGCTGATTGGCATGGTGTTTGCCGGGCTGGTGCGCAAGGCAGACTTGTCTATTGTCAACCAGGTGCCTCGTGATGAAAATATGCCAGCTAAAACCGGGCTTGCCCTGAATCGTCTGGTTTTGAATGATGTGGGCCCTAAAATAGAGCTTGAGGCTATTCGTCGTATTGGCGCCTATGTGGGCAATGCCCTGGAATTTGACAGCCTTGAAAGTGCGGTGGCATATATGAAGGTCAACGCGGCCTCTTTTGGGCCACTTAATGACAGGCAATGGCTTGAATTTACCAAAAGTGTGATTAAATTTAAGGACAATGTCTGGAAAAGTCATTACGATGTACGTATCGCCCAAACATTTAAAGAGCAGGAAAGTGAAGAAGCGCTTGCCGCGGCAGAAGCCTATCTGTGGCGCTCTTATACATCCATTGATTGCCCCATTTTGATATTGCGGGGTGAAAACTCCGATTTGTTAAGTCGTGAATCGGTTGCCCAAATGCTGGAACAGAATAAAAACAGCCAAATGGTCGAAATACCCGAGGTGGGTCATGCGCCAACCCTGATGCCCAACGAACAAATCCAGACAGTGCGCGAGTTTTTGCTCTCTTGAAACATTTTTGCCAGTAGGAAAGTACCATGGATAGCTTGGTCAGATTGAACGTAGACCTGCATTGTCACTCAACCGTTTCGGATGGTGTGTTAAGCCCCACCGAGGTGGCCACACGTGCGGCCGGCAATGGCGTGCAAGTCTGGAGCCTTACCGACCACGATGAGGTGGGAGGGCAACAAGAGGCTGCGCGGGTCGCCCGTGAACTGGGTATGACTTATATTCCGGGTATTGAAATATCCGTGACTTGGGCAGAACACACCCTGCATATTGTTGGCCTGGGTATCGACCCTGAAAACGCAGCCATGAATGCCGGTCTGGAGCGTATCCGTAATGACCGTGAGCAGCGGGCACGGGTAATGTCAGACAAGCTGGCGGAATTTGGCATTATGAATGCCTACGAGGGGGCCTTGAAATATGCCGATAACCCCAATTTGCTGAGCCGGACGCACTTTGCCCGTTATATTGTGGAGACCGGCCATTGCAAGCACATGCAAGAGGTTTTCGACAAATACCTGGCCGATGGCAAACCTGCTTACATAGCGGGTGACTGGGCAAGTCTTGAAGAGGCCATCAACTGGATCACCCAGGCTGGCGGGATTGCCGTGATTGCCCACCCTGGACGGTATAAATACTCCCGCAGTGAGTTTGTCACTTTATACAAGACTTTCAAGTTAATGGGGGGTAGGGGAATTGAAGTGGTGACCGGTTCCCATACTGTTGACCAGTATCACCAGTACGCACATATTGCCCGCCAGTACGGTTTTCTGGCTTCTTGTGGCTCTGATTTTCACAGTCCGTCGGAAAGCAGTATGGATCTTGGTAAACTTCCGCCTTTGCCAAGTGGTCTTACCCCTGTCTGGGAGGAATTAATTTAAATCATGAACAAGGCTTTTGTTAAAGAATCCGATCAGGACGATGATGACGATGGTGTTGATGGCCAGGCCGTTGCCTTGCCGGCCGGCACCAAAAACTATATCACCAAATATGGTTATGCCGCTTTGCGTGAAGAGTTGGCACATCTGGTCAATACCGAAAGGCCCGATGTGGTACAAATCGTTTCATGGGCGGCGGCCAATGGTGACCGTTCTGAAAACGGAGATTACCTGTATGGTAAAAAAAGACTGCGCGAGATAGACCGTCGCATCCGCTTTCTGACCAAAAGGCTGGAAATTGCCGAAGTCGTGGACCCTTCCATCCAGCCCAATAAAGACCAGGTGTTTTTAGGCGCCACGGTTGTCTATATCGACAAGGCCGGCGAAGTGCACACGGTCACTATTGTTGGGGTGGATGAGGCAGAGCCATTGCAGGGGAAAATCAGTTGGATTTCCCCTGTTGCAAGGGCCCTGATCAAGGCCAGGGAAGGCGATACGGTCAGCTTGCGTACGCCTTCAGGCATGGATGAGCTGGAAATTCTTGAGGTTAATTACCCTGACGAGTAAGGCTGAAGGTTGCCGAGCTGTCCTGGGCAAGATGTTTGGCCAGATAGGGCAGGCTTTTTTCCAGGGCGGCATGCAGGGTATATGGCGGGTTGATAATAAACATGCCACTGCCGTGCAGGCCGTAACCATCCGCAGCCGGTTTTTTGACGGTTAGCGAGGCGTTAAGCCATTGGATGCCGGGCAGTTTTTCAAGCTGCCTGATCATGTCATGCACTTCCTTGCGGTTGACCAGCGGGTACCAAATTGCATAACAGCCGGTGGCAAAGCGTTTAAGGCCATCTTTAACAGCCATTAATGTATGTCGGTAATCGGCTTTGTCCTCATAGGAAGGATCAATCAGGATCAGGCCTCGTCTGGGTACGGGCGGCAGTTGTGATTTCAGACCCGAAAAACCGTCCTTTTCGAAAATCGTCACTTGCCGTGTAATTTCCCGGCCTTGCTGCTCAATGTTGTCGCTCAGTACTTCAATTTCAGTCGGGTGTAACTCAAACAAATGCAGGCGATCTTTGGGTCGCATCAATTCCAGGGAAATCCAGGGGGATCCGGGGTAATACACCAGATCCTGGTCATCGTTCAGGTTGCGGATATGGTCAATATAGAGCTGCAGATCCTCAGGCAAGTCGGTGTTGTCCCACAGACGGGCGATACCTTCTTTGAATTCCGCGGTTTTCTCTGCCCAGGCATCTTCAAGATCGTAAATGCCGGCACCGGCGTGGGTGTCAATGATCCAGTAAGGCGTTTCCTTTTTGTTAAGATAGTGCAAAATATGCAACAAAACGGAGTGCTTTAAAACATCAGCATGATTGCCTGCATGAAAGGCGTGGCGGTAACTGAACAAAATATATCCTTGTGGTGAGTACGGGCGGTTAAGCCAAATTGGGGTTTATGCGAAGCAGTTCATCGGTAAACAGGGCATCGCAACCCCAATGCAATAGTTGTTTGGCACGTTGATAGTCATTCACGGTCCAGGCGCAAACCCGGTAGCCGGCCTGATGAATGCGTTCTATTTTTTCCTGGTTCAGCAGGCTTTGCTTCAGGTTAATGGCGACGCAGTCCAGTTCTTCCAGAATCTCGGTGAAATTATCAGGCAGGTCTTCGGTTAAAAAGGCGCGTGGCAATTCGGGGGCGGCCTGTTTTGCGGCAGCCAGTGCTTCCAGGGAGAAAGACGAAATTAGTGGGGGCAGATCGGAATGATGCCACCATTGTTGTGCCGCTTGGGCTGCCAGGGTTCCGGTTTCGGTTTCACGGTTCGGGCAGGGCTTGATTTCTATGTTGCAGAAAATATTGTTTTCCTGGGTGAAACGGGCAACAGAACGAAACGTGGGGATGGGCTCTCCGGTATAAAAAGACGAATGCCATCCACCGAAATCCAGTTCGGACAACTCCCTGAACGTTTTGCTGGCCGCCAGTCCTCTTCCGTTTGAGGTGCGGTTGACCGTATCATCATGCATTAAGACAAGTACGTTGTCCTGGCTGAGCTTGACATCGAACTCAACCATGGAAAAACCGTGTTCATGGCCGCAGCGCATGGCCGCAAGGGTGTTTTCAGGGGCCAGGAAGCCACCGCCACGATGGGCAATCAGGCGCGGATAGCACCACTCGAAAGTATTTTTTGCTGGCATTGGAATAAAAGGGTGGATTTCAAGAATAAAGTTTATTGTTGTATTGTAGGAAGATATAAGTCGCTTTGAAAGCGACTTTTTATAAAATAGGGCTGAATTGTCTATTTTAAAAGTGAAAAAGACTAAAATGGGAAACCCCTTTTTCCAACCGCGACATTTATAATGTATATTCTGATTTTCGCAGTCTGAGTTGAGAGCTTAATGTTTGAATTTATCCGTACACACCAACGTATCGTATTGGCCGCGTTAATTATTTTGGTGGTTCCGTCATTTGTTTTTTTTGGCGTGGCCGATTACCAAAGTTTCGTTTCCAACGATGTAAAACTGGTAGCTATTAAAGAAGCCAATATTACCCAAGAGCAGTTTAACCAATCCTGGCGCAATCGTTTGGACGAAATGAGAATGCAGTCTGGTGCAAATTTTGATGTTGCCAAGGTAGATACGCCTGCCAACCGGAGAGCCTGGCTGAATCAGCTTATCAATGCCCAGGTGCTGCAGCAGGAAATGATCGACGGTCATTTCAACGCCACTGACAATATGGTTCGCAATGCCATTGGCTCCAATCCCCAGTTCCATGAGAACGGTGTGTACTCTCCTCAAAAATACACCGAATTTTTAGTCAGAAACGGCATCAGAGACATCGATTATGAAGCTTATGTCCGTCAGAATCTGGCTTATGCACAGGTGCTTGAGCCTATTGCGCAATCGGTGTCGATGCCTGAAAAAACGCTTGAGCTATTACAATCGGCCATGGTTCAGGAGCGTGCCGTTCGCCTGAAAGAATTTGAGATTTCCACATACCTGCCAGATGTCACGGTTTCCGATGAGGACATCAAACAGTGGTACGATAAAAACAGTAAAACCCTCGAAGTTCCCCGCTATGTGGATGCCCAGTACATTATCCTTAACCAGGATGCGGCATTAAAATCGGTACCCGAAGTTTCAGAAGCTGATATTGAATCCTACTATCAATCCAATATTGGCAAGTACACTAAACAGGAACGTCGGGTCGTTAATCATATTCAAATCAAGGTGCCTGAAGGGGCTGATGCCGCGACCCAGGAAGAAATCCTGAAAAAAGCCCAGGATGTGGCGGCACAGGCCAAGGCAGAGCCCGCAAAATTTTCAGCATTGGCAAAACAGTATTCAGATGACGCAGGTACTAAAAACCTGGACGGCAGCCTGGGTCTGTTGGCCAGGGGTGATATTCCCGTTCTTGATGAGGCCATTTTCTCATTGACAGCACCAGGCGTGACCGATCCGGTCAAAGTGGGCAATTCTTATCATATTATTCAGGTAGCCAGTATCGATGCAGGCTCTGTTCAGCCATTGTCTGCTGTCAAGAGTCAGGTGCTGGAAGAAATCCGCTTGCAGCTGGCATCGGAAAAATTTGCCGATCTGGCTACCGGCCTGGTCCAGCAGGTCAATGATGATCGTTCATCATTGCAAGGCGTTGCCGATAATCTTCAGCTGGAACTGAAAACGGTCAATGGTGTGGCCCGTGACCTGCTGCTGACCGCAGAGCAAGTGGGAGAGAATGCTGCTTCAGCCAGTCCCGATGCCAAATACTTCGAGGCCCCCAGGGTGCGTGAGGTCCTGTTCTCCGATGAGGTGTTGAAACAAAAACTCAATTCTGGCGTGATAGAAATTTCACCCTCTGAGTTGCTGGTGGTTCGTGCAGTGCAGGAAGTGCCTGCCGCGATCCCCCCACTGGATGCCGTTAGGGCCGAGGTGGAAAAAATGGTAAGGGATGAAAAAGCCTTTGAGCAGGCCAAACTGGCCGGTGAGCAAGCGCTTAAAATGCTTCAGGAAAACGGTGAACCTTCATCGGTTGGCTTTGGTGCCGAGACAACAATCAGTCGTTTGATGGGCAATCAATTGCCCGAGACAATGCTCAATACCATCATGAATGCACCTACCGATAAATTGCCTTCCTTTGTGGGTACCACTACGCCTAATGGTTTTGTCATTGCACAAATTGAAAAGGTGTCCGAAGGCAACTCTGAAATGAAAACGCTTTTTACGCAATTCTTGCAACCCGGTCTGGAAACAGGTGTGGCAGCCGAGATTGCCCAAGGTGTGACCAGTATTCTGCGTGCAGACCATGAGGTACAGATCTTCCCTGAAGCCGAGAAGGTGATTTTGGGTGAATAAACCGGTCAGGCGCTTTTTTAAAGCATAGGCCTTTAATCCGGGCTGTCATGAATAAACCCCATAAAGCTGGATGTATTCCGGTTTTATGGGGTTTTTCTATTGTGGGTCATCAAGTATTGGTGAGGGGTGTTGCAAGCCCCTCCAAGTGATGGTGGGCGTTTTCTGGTTCACCTTGCTCAGTTAATGGCCTGTTGCAATACGGCCCACACATTTTCCGCCATGGTTTTTTGTGCGGCTTCGTTCGGGTGGATGCCATCGTCCTGAAACATGTTTTTATCCAGCGCAAAATGTTCAAACAGGAAGGGCACCAGCAGGGCATCCTGTTCCTGCGCCACCTGGGCAAACATTTCCTTGAACTGTTGTGAATACACAGGTCCGAAGTTGGGCGGAATTTGCATGCCGACTATGATTACTTTGGCCTGTGCCTGCCTGCTCAATTCGCTCATTTTAGCCAGATTGCTTTTGGACGCTTCCAGTGACAGACCGCGCAGCGCATCATTTGAGCCCAATTCCACAACTACCACAGAGGGTGTGTGTTGCGCCAGCAGGGCGGGAAGACGGGCAAGGCCACCGCTGGTTGTATCGCCGCTTATACTGGCATTGACGACTTCATAATTGTCATCATCGCCCAGAAAATCGGATTTAATTATTTCCACCCAACCTTTGCCCCTTTCAATGCCATATTCTGCTGATAAACTGTCTCCTATAACCAGTAGCGTTTTGTTGCTGGTGTTTTGTGCATTCGCCATTTGAAAAGCAGCGGTACACATGAATAGCGTCAGACATAATTTGAGTAGTTGATTTATGAAAAACATATTTGCCCTGGAAGTTGATGGTCTGAATAAAGTAGTGGAAGATGCCAATGGCCAGCTTCGTATTTTAGAGGATATTTCCTTTTCGCTTGAAAAAGGTAAGACACTGGCCATTACCGGAAGTTCTGGTTCTGGCAAATCTACCCTGCTGGGCATTCTGGCCGGGCTCGATGTGCCCAGTCAGGGTAGTGTGCACTTGATGGGACAGGACCTGTTTTCACTTGATGAGGATCAGCGTGCCCAGTTGCGGGCGTATCATGTGGGATTTGTGTTTCAGTCTTTTCAGTTGCTGCCTAATCTGACAGCGCTGGAAAATGTCATGCTTCCTTTGGAGCTGCAAGGCAAACGGGCCAAAGAGCCGGCATGGGCCATGTTAGAGCGTGTGGGCCTTTCCGGGCGTTCTCATCACTATCCCAAAACGTTGTCTGGCGGAGAGCGTCAGCGTGTGGCTCTGGCACGGGCCTTTGTGGTTGAACCGGCCATATTATTTGCCGATGAGCCTACCGGTAGCCTGGATGCTGCAACCGGCACCCATATTATGGATTTGATGTTTGCGTTGCATCAGGAAAAAAGAAGCACCCTGGTTTTGGTCACCCATGATGGGGTGCTGGCCAGCCGTTGTCAGCAACAGCTGGTATTGCAGGCGGGCAAGGTGGTTGCCTAGCTTTTGACCCTGACGATCTTGGTAACCTGTGGGACGTGCCGTATCAGCCGGATTACACGGGCCAGATGCTTGCGGTCATCGACCTGAATGGTAATTTGGATGGTGGCGGTTTCAAGGGCCTCTTCATTCATGGACATCTGGATAATGTTGGAGTCAGCCGTGGCGATTTGAGCCGCGATACGTCCCAATACGCCTTTTTCACTCTTGAGAGTAACTTCAAGACGGGTGGGCAAGTGCTTGGCGGTTTCCTTGTCCCAGTTGACCGAAGAGACCCAGCGTTCGGGTTCGCGGGTGCGCTGGCGAAGGGCCGTAGGACAGTCTTCGGTATGAACGACCAAGCCATGACCGGGACGAATACAGGCGATGAGAGGGTCACCAGGTATGGGGCAGCAGCAGCTTGAAAGTTGAGCCGCCTGACCTTCGTTACCCTGAATGAAAATAGTGCCTGTTTTGGCAACGGACATTTCATCAATAACGGCGGCACTGGTTGCCAGGATTTCGTTATCGATAATGAACCGACGTGCAACAACCGCAGCCAGACGACGTCCCAGGCCGATATCGGCCAGAATTTCATCAACCGAGCTGGCACCGGTACTTTTGGCCAGTTTTTCCCATTGCGGATCATCTTTGGGGGGCATGGGGATATTCAGTTCTTGCAAGGCATGCAAAAGCTGCTTTTCACCAAACTGAATGGATTCGCTGTATTTGACCGTTTTCAGGAAATGGCGAATTTCAGAACGGGCTTTGCCGGTACGTACATAGTTAAGCCATTGGGCGCTGGGTACAGAGGCCGGAGAAGTGATGATTTCAATCCTGTCGCCACTGCTGAGTTCAGTCTTGAGAGGTACAAATTCACCATTGATTTTGGCTGAAACCGCATGATTGCCAATATCGGTATGAATAAGATAGGCAAAATCAATAGGTGTTGCGCCACGTGGCAATGAGATGATTTTACCTTTGGGCGTTAGCACATAAACGGCATCGGGGAACAGGTCTACCTTGACGTGTTCAAGGAATTCACCTGAGTCACCGGTTTGACTTTGGATATCCAGCAGCGACTGTAGCCAGCGATGGGTTTGCTTTTGCAGGTCGTTGAGAGAGAGATCATCATTTTTGTATATCCAGTGAGAAGCCACACCTTTTTCGGCAATGTGGTCCATATCACGGGTACGAATCTGGAATTCGATGGGGGTGCCATAAGGGCCCACCAAGGTGGTGTGCAAAGATTGGTAGCCATTAAGCTTGGGAATGGCAATGTAATCTTTGAATTTACCGGGTACCGGCCGATACAGCTGATGAATCACGCCCAAGGCCAAATAACATTCAGGCAGGGTATGAACAATAATACGGAAGCCGTAGATATCCAAGACATCGGAAAAGGATTTTTTTTGTTCACGCATTTTTTTATAAATACTGAACAGGGATTTCTCACGACCGGAAATTTCGGCTTCGATACCTTGAGCTGGCAGGGCGGTAGTGATGTTGTCGGTGATTTTGGTAAGCACCTCACGGCGATTACCCCGGGCTGCCATGACGGCTTTGTGCAGGACGGAATAACGGTTGGGCGAGCTGGCCTCAAAACACAGGTCTTGCAGTTCACGAACCAGGGAGTTAAGGCCCAGGCGATGTGCAATAGGCGTATAAATTTCCAGGGTTTCGTTGGCCACCCGCCGGCGTTTGGCTGGATCTACCGCATCCAGGGTTCGCATATTGTGCAGGCGGTCGGCCAGCTTGATTAAAATAACCCGGACGTCTTTGGCCATGGCCAACAGCATTTTGCGGAAACTTTCCGCCTGCTGTTCGGCCTTGGTGGCAAAATTGAGCTTTTCAAGTTTGGTAAGGCCATCGACCAGATTGGCCACATCGGGGTTGAATTTTTCAGCCAGTTCTGACTTCAGAACCCCCTGATCTTCGATGACATCGTGTAACAGGGCAGCCATAAGGGCATTGACGTCAAGCTTCCATCCGGCACATATTTCGGTGACTGCAATGGGATGGGTAATGTAGGGAGCACCACTGGAACGGAATTGACCCAAGTGGGCCTGGTCTGCAAAGCGGTAAGCCTCGCGGACTTTTTCAATGTCTTTACTGTCCATGTAGCTGGACAGCATTTCGGTAAGCGTGGCCAATGAAGCTATGGTCGGATCATTGGCCGGTGTGGCCTTGCCTGTGGTCAGTTGAGTTGATTCAGCTGACTGGGTGGATTCTTTCTGTTTTCTTTTAAAGGGAGACCCGGCACGCAACGCATGCAATATCGTTGAGGATGCGCCTTTAATCCCTTTTAAAGTCATAGTGTGGATCCTTGCCAGTTGTTGATTCAGGTAGGTACTTTACGCAACATTTCAAGACCGGTGACACCGCTTGCGATTTCACGCAATGCGAGTACGGTGGGTTTGTCTTTGTTGCTTTCCAGGCGAGGCTCATGACCCTGGGCCAGTTCGCGTGCACGGTAAGTGGCCGCCAGCGTCAGGCTAAAGCGGTTTGGAATTTGTTTTAAACAGTCTTCAACGGTAATTCGTGCCATTTGATAACCTGAAAAATATTGGAAAAAATGATAGTGGGCCTACTGGGAAGAGGCTTTTGAAATACCCAGATCGGCGAATAGCTTTTCGTGTCTTGCAGCTTGCGCTGTATAGCGCAAACGAGCCGTAGCAATAATTTGCTTCAGCTCATGAAGGGCGACCTCGAAATCATTGTTAATGATAACATATTCACACTCTGGCGCGTGCGCAATTTCGCTGCCGGCCGCTAATAAGCGACGGGCAATCACGTCTGGTTCATCTTGACCGCGACGGGTTAACCTGACTCTCAGTTCTTCAATCGAGGGGGGCAAAATAAAGATGTCGGTGACATCGGAAAACTGCTGTCTTACCTGACGGGCGCCTTGCCAGTCGATTTCCAGCAAAATATCCTTGCCATCTGCTATGGCCTTCTTGATCAGGGTTTTGGGTGTGCCGTAAAAGTTGCCGTGCACCTCTGCCCATTCCAACAAGTCATCGTTTTCTTTAAGTGCCTGGAATTCTTCCACACTGATGAAATGATATTCACGCCCGTTTTCCTCACCCGGTCTGGGGGGACGGGTTGTGCAGGAAACAGATAGTTCAATACCGGTATCTTCTTTCAGAAGGGCATTGACCAGGCTGGATTTTCCGGCACCGCTGGGAGCGATAATCATAAATACATTACCGGGATATTTCTTCATGGTGACGAGTCCATTTTTTTAGAAGTAGCAAGGATAACAAAAAATTAAGTGCTATTAATAAATAAACAGAAAAAAGTCCGCGTTAAATACCCTCAAGTGGTGCCAGCCCGCTTCATTCTTGGTAGCATATGCCAAATAAAACACATTGGAGAATATAACAATGAGCATTTCAAACCATAAAGTGGCGGTGGTAACGGGAGCGGGCTCCGGTATTGGCAGGGCGGTTGCTCTGGAATTGCTAAGTGCGGGTTATCGGGTGGTGTTGGCAGGAAGACGACAGGAGGTTCTGGAGCAAACACGTACCGCAGCCGGACTGGATGCGGTAAGGGCCCTGGTAGTCCCCACCGACGTGACCAAAGAAAACGAAGTAAAAGCCTTGTTTGAACAAACCCAGCGCGAATATGGCCGGGTGGATGTATTGTTCAATAACGCTGGAAAAAGTGGTGCAGCGGTACCCATTGACGAGTTTTCGGCCCAGGAATGGCGTGAGATTGTGGATGTGAACCTGACCGGCATGTTCCTGTGTGCCCAGGCCGCTTTTCATGTGATGCGCTACCAGGAGCCGCAAGGGGGCCGGATCATTAATAACGGTTCTATCTCAGCCACGGCACCACGCCCCATGTCTATCGCTTATACAGCCACCAAGCATGCCGTTACCGGCCTGACCAAAAGCATTTCGCTGGACGGCCGTGCCTATAATATTGCCTGCGGCCAGATAGATATTGGCAATGCCGGCACCGATATGACGGAAAGAATGAAGAAAGGCATTTTGCAGGCCAATGGTGAAATCATGCCCGAGCCGATTATGGACGTGGCGCATGTGGCCCAAACCGTTCGTACCATGGCTGATTTCCCGCTGGAAACCAACGTGCAGTTTGTGACGATTATGGCCACGAAGATGCCGTTTGTGGGGCGTGGGTAGACTTTAAGCCGTTTGGTGAATCGAACAGTTGTGGCATAAGCAAGCCACTGAGGTCTGAAAACATGATGGCTTGCGGTGAATATACTGTTTGATTTACTCCAATGGATTTCTTTTAGCAAAGAGCAAAACATAATATGCAACAGATCGGGATTTATGAGCAGCTTATTACCCAACTTATTACAAGACGTTTAAATCGAGACAGATTTTATATTGGGGAGCGAGCGCTTGAGCCTGCTGAAGCGTCAATGTGGCTTTCCCGGTTTTTATGTCATATTTTTGAGTATGCTATTTCGTCAATTCCTGCTGGTGAAAATCAAGTGCAGCAGCAAGTTTTATTATCCAATGAGCTGTTGCTTTGGTTGAAAGAAAAGCTTAATGATGATGACTTCATTGAGGATAATTTGCTTGATTGTCAGGGAAAAATCCTTACTGCGCTATTTGAGAAAGAGAACCCGATTGCTGCAGATTATAAAAAATATATCGATGATATATTCCCTTTGACAGGTTTAAGTCAAAGTGAGTTGTTTAGCGGTAGTAATGCAGGATTGTCGTTAGAGTCTGAAATCAAAAGAGAAATCCTGTCTTCAGATAAGATTTATTGGCTTGTTTCATTTATAAAGTGGACGGGTATCCGTATTTTTAGCAAGGAGTTGGAGGCATTCACGAGAAGTGGTCGAGAATTGAAAGTAATCACGACTTCTTATATGGGTGCCACCGATGCCAAGGCAGTTGAATTTTTGGCCAGTTTGCCCAATACCGAGGTTAAGCTTAGCTACAACACCCAGCGTGAGCGTTTGCACGCTAAAAGTTATCTTTTTTTAAGGGAGACGGGCTTCAATACGGGATATATAGGCTCTTCAAACTTATCACACTCAGCGTTAACCAATGGCCTTGAATGGAATCTAAAGATTACCTCTCAGGAAATTCCACATATTATTAATAAGTCAATCAGCACGTTTGAAACGTATTGGGCATCTAATGACTTTGAGGTGTTTGATGGGCAAGCTGAAAGTATTGGTAAATTAAAGCAGGCCTTAACACAAGCTCGTGGAATACAGAGTAACGTTGAGCAGCATTTTTTTGATATAAAACCTTTTGTACATCAACAAGAAATTTTAGAACAGTTGTCGGTGGAACGTAAGCTTCATCAACGATTTAGGAACTTGGTTGTAGCGGCAACGGGCACCGGAAAAACATTGATTTCTGCCTTTGACTTTGCGCGATTTTTAAAACAAAAACCTGAGGCGAAGTTTTTGTTTATTGCACATCGTGAAGAAATTTTGAAGCAAGCCAGACAGGCTTATAGAGGTATACTTAAAAACAGTCATTTTGGAGAAATATGGGTAGGTGGTTATCAACCTGCGCACTATCACCAACTATTTGCTTCGATTCAGACATTAAACAATCAGATATCTACTTTATGCTTAAGCTCTGATTATTACGACTATATTGTGATTGATGAAGTTCATCATATTGCCGCTAGTAGTTATCGATCTGTCATTGACTACTTTAAACCAGATATTTTACTTGGCTTAACGGCGACACCAGAAAGACATGATGGCATAGATATATTGTCTGATTTTTGTGGTGTGATTGCGGCCGAAATTCGATTGCCAGAAGCCATTAATCAACGTCATCTTAGTCCCTTTCAATATTTTGCGGTGGATGATGATACCGACTTAAGAAATATCAGTTGGAGTCGCGGTCGGTATGATATTGCACAATTAAGCAATGTTTATACTCATAATCAACAACGCGTGAATATGATTGTCAGGAGTTTGCGGGAAATTATTACTGACACAAGCAAGATGAAAGCATTGGCTTTTTGTGTGAGTAAAGAGCATGCTAATTATATGTGTCAACAATTCTTGCTAAAAGGCATTCCTAGTGATGTACTCACCAGTGATAATCGTCATGAGCGCCAGCAGAAACAACAAGCACTTCGATCTGGACAAATTAATGTACTTTGTGTTATCGATATTTTTAATGAGGGGGTAGATATACCTGAAATTGATACCTTACTGTTTTTACGTCCGACTGAAAGTTTGACTGTTTTTCTACAGCAGTTAGGGCGTGGATTGCGATTGGCTGATGATAAAGAGTGCTGCACGGTACTGGATTTTATTGGGAACTCAAGGCCTGAATACGATTTCTCAAATAAGTTTCGTGCCTTGGTGGGGAAAACAAATAAGTCGATTGTAGAGGAAATCAAACACGGTTTCCCACATGTTCCATTGGGCTGTAGCATTGAGCTAACTAAACGCACTCAGGAAATTGTATTAAAAAATATCCGTCAAGCTAGTTTAAACGCCAACAGATTCTTGGGCTTGATCCGACAGTATCCATCGCAAACAACATTGCCATTAACATTAGCTAATTTTTTAAAGATCTATCCTTTTATTGATCTGAATGATTTGTATAAATTAGGAAGCTTTACAGGTTTATTACTGAAGTCAAATCAACTTGATGCAGACGAAAATATCAATCAATCTGTTTTAAATCATTTTGAAAGAGCAATTAAAACGCGGTTTTTATGTACTGATGCTTATGAGTATTTGTATTTTTTAAGAACCTTGTGTCAGCATGACTTTAAGTTGAAAGAAGAAATGAACCCGCGTATGGCTTTAATGTGCCACTATGATTTTTGGCAGAAAGCGGGTGCTGAAATTGGCTTTTCAGAATTACAAGAAAGTTTGCAAGTATTTAATATTCCAGCATTAAAAAATGAGTTATCAGATTTTTTAACGCTTTTACTTAATAAAATTCAGTATGAACAAAATAAGATGCCTGGTTTGCCCGGGATCCCTTTAAGTCTTCATGCTCGATATGCGCGAGAACAAATATTAGTGGCTTTTGGTGCCTCTACCTTTGATCGGCAGGCACCCGCCAGAGAAGGGGTGCTTGAGTTAAAAGATCAGAATATAGAATTATTGTTTGTGACGTTGAATAAAAATGAAAAACAATTCTCGCCAACAACGATGTACCATGATTATGCAATTAATCAGCATCTTTTCCATTGGCAATCACAAAACAGTGCACGACCAGATCGTGGAAAGGGAGCGGCATATATTCAGCACAGGCAACTAAAAAAACGGTTATTTTTATTTGTTCGAGAACAAACCAAAGATGAATACAATCGAACAATGGGGTTCGTGAATTTTGGTGAGGTCGAGTATGTTTCACACATCGGGTCTCAGCCCATGAACATTACTTGGCGTTTAAAAACACCCATGCCACCATTTATGTGGCATCAGGCTGCTAAGTTAGCTGTGGGTTAGGTGGAATACGGGCAAGGAATGCCCAGCATTCAATGACCTTTTTTAATTTAGGTTTCGATAAGCATCACAGCCATCTTGCAAACCTTCGTTACACGATTTGGCAAACCACTCTTTTGCCTTGGTATGGTTTTTACGGACACCATGACCATTGGCGTACAGGGTGCCCAGATTTGCCTGGGCAGGTGCCAAGCCTTTGTCAGCAGCTTTTTTATACCAGTAATAGGCGTTGGGATAATTTTGAGGGGCGCCTTTACCAAAAGTGTACATGAGGCCCAGATTATACTGGGCATCTTCGTCGCCTTGTGCGGCGGCTTTTAGATACCAATGGAGCGCTTTTTCATAATCCTGAGGGACACCGTTACCTTGGTAGTACATGGTACCCAGGTTAAACTGGGCTTCTACATTGCCTTGATTGGCTTTCTGGAAAATGGCTTGATAGTCTGACTTTGGTTGTGCTGTAGCGCTGTTTCCTGGCGAAGCACATAAACTCAGGGTTAAAGCAATCATGAATCGACGTAACATACGACATCACTCTCATTGTTATTAAGCAGATTTCGTGCTTCGGTATTGAATAAATGCTTTGATTGAAGCTTTCATAAGCATGGCTGTCATTTGGTATAACATTATCACAAAACTCACGAAATCATGCTTTTTATATACAACGGACTGATGGCAATTTTGGCTTTGTATCAATCCAAACTGATATTCGCTTTTTGAATTAATCCCTTATAAGTCTCCTCTTTCTGATCCAGGCGTTGTCCCAATTCGCTCAATGGCCAGGTCAGCGGGTCAAAAGCGAAAGAGTCAAAGCGTTTGATCACTTCAGGATCGGACAGCACCTTGGCCACATCGGTCTGGATTTTGTCACGTACCTCTTCTGGAATGCCTTTGGGGGCCAGCAGAGAAACAATTGAATTGACATCCAGTTCGGCGGGGCCACCGGCTTCAGCAACGGTAGGGACATCTGGGAACAGGGGGTGTCGCTTGGGCGCGGCAATGGCAAGGTAACGCAGTTTGCCGCTGTCATAGACCGGACGGGTGGAAGGAATTGTGCCATAGGCCCAGTCCACTTCGCTGTTGGCAACGGCCGTATACAGCTGGCTGACTTCCTTGTAGGGAATATGCAGCATTTTTGTGCCGGTAAGTGAGTCTATCCATTCACCACCCAGGTGACCGGGGCTGCCTACAAACCAGGAACCGTAGGTGACGCTGTCGGGTTTGGTTTTGGCAGCCTCAATAAGGTCTGTCATGTTTTTCCAGGGTGATTTGTCGCTTACGGCAATCATGAAAGGCGTGTAAAACAAGGGGGCGACCAGTTCAAACTTTTCACGTGGGTAGTAGTTGCGCGATTTGTACAGGTGTGGCAGGGCAGAAACATGCTCGCTGTCCAGTTGCAGTAAAGAATAACCATCGGCAGGGCGCTTGCTAACGGCTTCCAGCGCAATGAAGCCACCACCACCGGGACGGTTTTCTACAATTACCGGTTGGCCCCAGATTTTGCCCAGCTCCTGGCTTAGTATGCGCAAGACAACATCCGGGCCACTGCCTACCGAAAACGCACTGTACAGGGTCACTGTTTTTTGTGGGAAATCGCTGTTGGCCTGGGCGGCATTGCCCAGGCAGGCAAAAGATAATGCTGCGGCGATGAATGTGGTTTTCTTGAAAAATAACATGGGGTCTCCTGATGCCAAAATGTATAAATGCTTGTCTTTAAAGTGGATTTTTTAATGTGGGTTTTAATGTGGCGACATGATTTTGTTTTTTTGTAAGTTGCTTTATAGCTATCCGGGTTTGCTGGAACGCCTGTCTTGAGGTGGAGTATGTCTGCCTGTTGTTGTAAGTTGATTTTTATCAAACGCTATTATGAATGAGTAGCGATTCAATTTGAAATGAAATCTTATTGCTTGTCATAACAAAAAGTATATGGCAGAAAAAAGTCGCCAGTGGCGGATATCAACCACTGGCGACGTTGGTTTTGCGGATAGGGCAGCTTACTGCCCAAGTGTTGGGTGCGGTGTCAGTCAACAGCGCGTGAAATTTTCTGAATCTCTTCTACATTGACAGCAGTGGCCTGGCCACCCCATTCGGCACGCATCCAGGTAGCCAAGTCCGCAATTTCTTTATCATCCAGTTCATGTGCAAACGGTGGCATGGCATACATGCGCTGGTTGCCTGTGAAAGTCCGGGTGGGAATGCCATTAAGGACGACGCGAATAAGATCCCGGGCCGACTCCATGGCCAGCGTGGCATTGCCGTGCATGGCAGGGGTCACATTGGGAATGCCTTCACCGTTACTGCCATGACAGCCGGCGCAGGCTGCCAGATAGGTGCGCTTACCGATTGCCATCTCACTTTCAGGTGTGGGGTGCTCTGCCTGGGCCAAAGGTTGGGGAGGTGCAGATGCAGGTACTATTTTGCCATCAGGGCCGGTAAGCAGGTAAACCGCAATAGCCTGAACATCATTGATGTCCATGGCGCTGGTGGAAAAGTGCGTGACCGTCTGCATGTCGGCAAATGAGGTGCCTTGCGGCGCGATGCCGGTACTTAAATACTGCGTGAGCGTCGGTACATCAAAGCCGTGCTTGGCCAGGGCGTTGGGCGTGATGTTGGGAATGGCCCAGCCGTTAATTTCACCGCCCTGGAAATCACGGGAAAAGTCAACGCCCATCATGAAATTTTGCGGGGTGTGACAGCTGGCGCAGTGCCCGACGCCTTGTACCAAATAGGCGCCACGCAGCCATTGATCCGAGCGTCCGGGGTGTTCGGGTACACTCCGGTCAGGGAAGTTCAGCAAGTTCCAGAAGTTCATGAAAGGGCGAACAGGCAAGGAGAATACTCCGCTATTGCTTTTATTGGCCACAGCGATGGGAGGGATGCTCATGAAGTAGGCATACAGGGCATCAATATCTTCAGGCGTGGTGATATGCGTGAAAATATAAGGCATGGCCGGATACAGATTGCGGTTGTCAGGGGCAAGACCGTCACGTAAAACGCGATGGAAGTCAGCACGCGTGTATTTGCCTATCCCGTGGATGGGGTCGGGGGTGATATTGGTGGAATACAATGTGCCAAAAGGTGTGTCAATGGCAACGCCTCCTGCCGCTTTAGGTCCTTCGGGTTGTGAGTGGCAGCCGAAACAGTCACCGGCCATCGCCAGCTCACGGCCACGTGGAATCAATTGTTGCATCTTTTCTGCGCTAAGCGGTGTGTCCACACCTGGTGCAACGCTGGTGCTGCGAAACGTCCCCAACAAAATAGCGATGCAAACAACGGCCACGATGAGAATCATGGCGAGAATGATTTTGCGTAGCATGGTGTCTCCTTAGTCCTTGACGCAGCCGGGCGTTGCCAGGGCAACTTCCTTGACGGCTTCGTAGTAGCGTACATAGCCTGTACAACGACAGATATGCTCGTTTAAGGCCTCTTCGATGGCGCTTTCCAAATTGGCCCGCTTGACGGGCTGGCGTTTGAGGCCTTCTATAAATACGGTGGCACCTGCTACAAAACCGGGCGCGCAGTAACCGCATTGGAAAGAAAAATGGTCGATAAAGGCTTGCTGTACGGGGCTGAGGGATTCCAGATTGCCTTGCGGATCGTATTTGGCCTGGCCTTCAATGGTGGTAATGGATTTATTATTGAAGTAGTGGGCGCTGAATACACAAGTGCGGGTTTCTGATAAAGCGCCATCGGGATGGACCTCCATGACCGTGCAGGCATGACATACGCCTTGGCCGCAACCAAACCGGGTGCCCGTCAGGTTTAAGTACTCATGTAGAAAGTCGATCATGGGCATATCCAGCGGTACCTCAACCGGCCCGATTTTTTTGCCATTGATCGTGAGCGTGAGGGGGCGTTTTTCTAGGCTCATACCAGCGCTTCCTTGATTTTGTCAGGGGTAATGGGAAATTCGTAAAAACGTTTGTCAATGGCATGTGTAATGGCATTGCTGATGGCGGCAACGATGGGAATCATGCCCAGTTCGGCCAGACCTTTGGGAGGCGAAGTTTCCGATAAAGGTGGCAGGTAGTCGGCTGTTTGGGTCCATACTGCCACATCTTTGGCGCGTGGCAATGTATACCGGTTGAAGTTCCAGGTGCCGTTACCGGGACCGTCCTCATAAAGCGGCAGTTCTTCCATTAAGGCATGACCGATGCCCATGGCGGTTCCACCTTGTAATTGACCCGATACCAGCTCGGGCACAATCATGGTGCCCGGATCCATCAGTGAATGGTGGCGCATGATTTGCACCCGACCGTCAAATGTGTTCACATTGAGTTCAACCAGGCAGGCGGCGGGTGTATAGGTGGTGGGTCCGGCGCTGCTGCGTTTGGCGGGGGGGTAAGTGGCACTGATGCGTTTGATGAAGTCATAGCCCGCTGTTGTCATGCGTTTTTTCAGGGGTTCGGGCGCACCATCACCATAGCGTAATGCCAGTGCATCGATGGGGAGATTACGTACGCCCACGCCCGGAATGTCAAATTCGGCACGTGCCCACTCCCAACGGCTGAAAGTATGCACCGCCACTCCGGTGATCAGGCCCATTTCATGGGCTTTGCGGGCCAGCACTTCGAAGGGGATGGGCTTCATGCCGCCACCGCCCAGACCATCGGGTCCGATGCGCAGGTCGGAAAACTCTACATTAAAACTGGAAATGGGTCCGCCACCGGCACCTTGGCTCCAGATGGCGCGTGCTGCCGGCCAGAGAGTGAATTCCAGCAAGAAGCGGGCCGCCTGGCGTGTTGCAAAGCCAATGTAATAAACACTGGCCGATGAACTCATGTCAGGGATGATGGATGGCACCCAGTAAGGGTCGTTTTTAGAAAATTCGTCCTGCAGTTTTTGGTCGGCCCAGGCACTCCTGAGTGGCAGCTCCGGAAATTCCGTCACCCCAAATTCAACGTCATCGGGTGCCTTGCCCAAGGCCTGCCACACCATGACTTGTTGTGCAGTGGTTGCACCGGTACCGATTTCCTGGGCGCAATGGCGCATGCTTAATTTGCCATTGCTGTCAAATTCCAGCACCAGGATGCTGGGATCACCGCTTGAACCATACACTTGTTGCACCTGGGCAAAGCCCACGCCATATCGCTTGCCGGGGTTGGCAGCATCAAATTCAGCCTTGGTTTTGTCGCGGTTGGTCCATAAGGGATGTTTGGCGGCCAGGTCCAGCATTTCCAAAAGGCGTGGGTCTCCGGCCTGTACACCACCTTGTGTGTTTTGTACGCCTTCAAGCAGGGCATTGCGGCGGCGCAGTTCAATGGGGTCAATCTTTAATTCATTGGCGATTTCATCCACCATGATTTCGGTAATGCTCATGGTTTGCAAAGAGCCAAAACCACGCATGGAGCCAGCTTCAACGGCCCGGGATGCCATGGCTACCGTTGCCAGGTCGGATTTGGGGAAATAGTAAATAGACTGTGCGCCGCGTGCGCCAACGTGTGAAACGGCCACTGACAGGTTTTCGCGACCGCCACCATTACATGTATACAGGCCTTTCAGGATGTCGAACTTACCGGTCTTGCGGTCTGCCGTAATGGTGACGTTCATGTCGAAAGAATGGCGTTTCATACCAAGCTGGAATTGCTCATAGCGATTATTGGCGACACGAACGGGCATGCCTGCGCTGTACAGGCACGCGGCAATGGCGTAGTACGGGAAGACTGAATAGTCTTTGGAACCATAGCCCACGGTAGAACCCGTTAACAGGATGATGCGTTCAACCGGCGCCTGGGTATTGTCTTTGACCATGGCCGCTGCCGCACTGGCCACACCTGCCGGTGATTGCGTGGCGGTAATGATGTGCAGGCTGCGGGTGCTTGCATCATACCAGGCGGTACAGTTGTCGGGCTCCATGGCACAGGGATCGATGGATTGCGAAAAGCCATGACGTTCCAATACGATTTTATCCGGATTGCTGCGAGCTTTTTCAATTTCATCGGCAATTACCATGGCGGCATCCATGGCCTGGGCCGGTATGCTTGGGTCCAGTGTGGATGCATGAAGGGAGTCCTCGAAACCGCTACCCCGTTTTCTTTTAATGACCTCGGGGATGAACAGTTCAGGATCGGGTTCAAAGGGGGGCCATATCACCTCATTGCCATGAAAGCCACCCTTGATGGAACCATTCTGGAAAGGGGCGAACAATGGGGGATCGTAGGGGCTTTTGCCTCCTATTCGAACGAATCGGCCGGCACCGTAATTGGCTGGGGGTTTGGGGCCGGTGAACTCTCCGTATTTGACGGCGTTTTTCTCAAAGCTGAGTTTGCGTTTGGCTTGCTCAAAGCGGTCAAAGTCTTTGTAAAATAAAATGGCAACCGGATGTCCCAGCAGGGGAGCCGTTTCACCAACCGGCAGCAAAATATGTTTGCCATAGAAACCGCTGCCCATGCTGGTGGGGGCTTCCAGTTCCTTGCTGGCCAAATCTTTTTGCATTAACAGGGTGTCGGGCTGCAGGGTATCGCCCAGTACGCTAAGGTCTATGCCTTCAAAACGATGTTCGGCATCGCTGGCTTTCAGCATAAACGCATAGCCCTGTTCTTTGGGCCAGCCCGGCAAATCCCATGAACGGTAGTCAAATGAAAAGTTTTTTTGACCCGTGACTTTGCGTATGGCGTCCCAGCGGAATTTGGGTTTGCCATTACGACCTATCCATTCGGTCGTGCTTGGTCCAGAGTTCACCTCTAGCGCCTGGGCTGTTGGTAAACGGCCCAGAAGAAGGGTAATACCTCCTGCTGTGCCCAGTTTGATAAAGTCCCGACGGGAAAAACTATTTTGATTCGATCTCGACACAGCCTGCTCCTGATCTTGATTGGGGGTCGGTTTGTTTTTTTGGGCCAACCCCTGAAAAATATATTGAACCGACAGCTGGAAAATTAAAAACTATGGTCCAGACCCACCATGATTTGTTTTCCACTTACGTTTTGGTATGAGAAACCGGTGACATAGGCACCCAGTGCATACAGTGACGTACGTTTGGACAGGTTATAGCTATAGCCTGCGCTATAGATGTTTTGCTGTCGTTTATCCAGGTTATACGTATCGTTGAAAGCCTTGCTGGCGCGCGATGTGCTCCAGCCCACGATTGCACTGGAAGCAGCGTTGACAGGCACGGTTGCGTTGATGGTAAAACCTGTTGTTTTGAAGTTTTTGGTATAGCCGGAATTCCAGTATTTGAAATCCGGTGAGGTCGCAAAAGAACCCAACCCGGACTGACGACCATTGATATCCTGGCCGACTGCCACGGCAAGTGTCAGTACATTAAAGTCATAGCTGCCGGCCACGATCCAGGAATGCACGGGTTTTTGCCAGCTATCCGCTTTCAGGCGGTCGTAACCCAGGGCCAGCGACAAGGGACCTTTGTTGTAGCCCAGTGCCGAGGTTATCAGTTTGATGTCATCGTCACTATCCGTGCTTTGTTCGCCTTGCGTATTGGAGGAATAGCCAATCGAGAAGTCAAGGCCATTGAAATTGGGCGAGGTGTAAACGATCGTGTTGTTTGCTTTATTTGAACCCGCTGCACTGAAGGTGTTGCTGATGTCGGACAAGCCTTCTTCATCATCCGGGCCGGCTATAAAGCCGGCATAACCCTGTACGGAATTGCCTATACGGCCAAACGTCAGGCTGCCCCATTTTTCACTGCTCAGTCCCAGGGTGGTGGTTTTGAAGAAATGATTGCTGGAGCCTTCACCATTTTCCAGGTTAAAGCCGCTTTCCAGTTTGAAGGTGGCGTGCAGGCCATTCCCCAGATCCTCACTGCCTTTCATTCCCCAGGAGTTGCTGGACCATACACCGCTAAACATGCCGTCTTGTTTGTCTCTGGTGCCGGTGTTTTTGTTCTTTACGGATTTGTACCCGAAGCCACTATCTAAAGTTCCATATAGAGTTACGGAGAGTTGTGCCTGTGCGACACCTGAAACACCCATGATGAGTGTCATGGCAAGTAGTTTCTTTTTCACGAATTCAGCCCCCTTACGAATCCAGCCCCTTTTTTTGATGGATGTTTTAATTGTGATTGATGATTGAGATGTCTTTGTTGTAAAGCCAGAATCGGTATCGATCAGGCAGTCGGTTAGAGTGTATCAATTTTTTGTTAAATTGAATATCTGTTGAATTTTGAAGGAATATTAACCCTGCCAATTATGGGGTGATGTTTTGGTTTGGCAGGGCATGCAGGCGCTGATCGGGCCTATTCAATATTCTGCGACTGTTCGCGCAGCTGTTCTACATAAAGCTTCAGGTTTATCACAGCCTGGGTAACGTCGAGCGAGCTGGATTTTGAACCCAGGGTATTTACTTCCCGGTTCATTTCCTGAAACAGGAAATCCAGCCGTTTGCCGGTGCTTTGTTTGCTGTTGGTTTTGCCATCCAGCAACAATTGCAGTTCTTTGATATGGGAACGCAGGCGGGTGATTTCTTCTTCCACATCAATGCGTAATGAAAATAGCGCCGATTCGCTGGCGATGCGGGCAGACAGTTCTTCTGCACTCAGGTGTTGCAGGCCATTGGGGCAGGCCGCTTCCAGGGTTTCCTGCAGTTTGGTGGCCAGTTTTGTGCGGTACTCGGCATGTACTTCGGGCAAAAGGGCTTCAACCGTGTCAACAATCCCGGTCATGGCTGTGGCGTAGGATCGCATGGCGCTGGCAAGACGTTCGCCTTCGCGATTACGCGCAGTAATAAATTCTTCAATGGCCAGCCGGGCGGTTTCCAGGCACTGTTTGTGCCATTCGGTGTTGGCATCGGGTTTGGCTTTCTGGCTGGGCCAGCTTACCAGTTCGGACAGTTTGGGGGCCTCGGTGTCGGGAATAACGGCACGCACGTCTGCCAGCAGGGTGGCAATAGCCTGAAGCAGGGCGGGATCAACTGAAAGCGTAGCTGCATCCTGGTTTTTTATGAAGGAAACCCGGGCTTCCAGTTTTCCACGGTTGATTTTACCGGTTAGCAGTTCACGCAGGCCGTTTTCCGTTTGTCGCAATTCATCGGGAATGCGAAAATTCAAATCCAGATAGCGGCTGTTAACACTTTTAAGTTCGACGGTAATCGTGCCCAATTCCGATTCGGTCTGGGCGCTGCCAAAAGCAGTCATGCTTTGAATCATAAATATTTCCAAAGTATATGTTGGTGAATTTTGTTGCTGTGGTATGTTAATCCACATCGGAAAATAAGGAAAACTCCATTTTTCAATGTCCTCATACTACAATGTTACCAACGTTAATTACATAGGTGAAAGCATGCCAGGCAATGATCTGACAATAGACTTCAAACGACCTTCAGACAGAGAACCCAATGGCTTGCGAAAAGTGCAGGTTGAGCGTTCTTACACTCCTTATGCAGAAGGGTCTGTATTAATCAAGATGGGTAACACGCATGTGTTGTGCAATGCCAGCGTCTTGGACAAAGTGCCGCCCTTTTTAAAGGGGCAGGGAAAAGGTTGGGTAACGGCTGAATATGGCATGTTACCCCGGTCTACCCATACCCGCAGTGATCGCGAAGCGGCGCGTGGCAAGCAAAGTGGCCGCACCCAGGAAATCCAGCGTCTTATTGGTCGCAGCCTGCGTGCCATTATAGATCTTGAAAAACTGGGAGAACGCACCATTCATCTTGATTGCGACGTGATCCAGGCTGATGGCGGTACCCGTTGTGCCAGTATCACCGGAGCCTGGATTGCCCTGGCTGATGCGGTTTCACACCTGCTCAAAACCGGGCAAATTACCGAAAACCCGCTTAAAGACCGGGTGGCGGCTATTTCCGTAGGCATGTACAAGGGCTATCCGGTTCTGGATCTTGATTACGAAGAGGACTCCAACTGCGATGCCGACATGAATGTTGTCATGACGGGTAGCGGCCAGTTTGTCGAGGTTCAGGGTACCGCGGAAGGGCATCCTTTCAGTCGTCAGGAGCTGGATAGCCTGCTGATGCTGGCTGAAAAGGGAATTGCCGGTTTGTTGCGCGTTCAACAAGATGCATGGCCGGTTTAATCATTATCAAGTAACAACAATCAGGACGTAATGTGGTGAGTTTCAAGGGAAAAGTGGTACTGGCTTCCAATAACCAGGGTAAGCTGAAAGAGTTCAAGGCATTGTTCGAGCCTCTGGGCATAGAGCTGGTTCCCCAGGGAGAGCTGGCTGTGCCCGAGGCCGAAGAGCCTTTTGACACGTTTGTGGAAAATGCCCTGGCCAAGGCGCGTCATGCCAGCAAGTATACCGGACTGCCTGCGATTGCCGATGATTCCGGTCTGACCGTTAATGCACTGGCTGGCGCGCCAGGCGTATTGTCAGCGCGTTACGCCACTTTGTTCGGTGAAGAAAAATCAGACCAGAACAATAATCTGCGTTTGTTAAAACAACTGGAAAATGAAACCGACCGTTCTGCCGCCTATATCGCTTTGCTGGTGTTTGTAAGGTCCGCCGCTGACCCATGTCCCATTATTGCCCAAGGGGTCTGGAAAGGTGAAATTGCCATGCAGGCGGCAGGCAGCAATGGCTTTGGCTACGATCCGTATTTTTA
This sequence comes from Advenella sp. EE-W14, assembly GCF_012923605.1. Classification (NCBI taxonomy): domain Bacteria; kingdom Pseudomonadati; phylum Pseudomonadota; class Betaproteobacteria; order Burkholderiales; family Alcaligenaceae; genus Advenella; species Advenella sp. EE-W14. Next base: position 93,811 of record NZ_JAAVNG010000009.1, read on the forward strand.
TTTGCCCGAATTGGGCTGTACCGCCGCCGAGCTCGCCCCCGAGGTAAAGAACCGTCAAAGTCACCGGGCAATTGCCCTGAAAAAACTGCTTGCCGATTTACAGGCCAATTAAACCATCATGAAAGAAATTATCCCTGTTTTTCCAGCGCTTTCCCGTAGCAAAAAACAGGTGGGTGGAATGGTCAACCGGGCTGTTTCATTTACCCATGGCTTGCCGCCACTGTCTTTATATATCCATGTACCCTGGTGCGTAAAAAAATGTCCGTATTGTGATTTCAACTCCCATGCACAAAAAGGCGAGTTGCCCGAAGAGCGTTATCTGAACGCCTTGGCGGCCGATCTGGAACAAACCCTGCCGCTTATATGGGGGCGGCAAATTCATACGGTGTTTATTGGTGGAGGGACGCCCAGCCTGCTTTCCGCGCAAGCGGTGGAGCGCCTAATGGCCATGCTGCGCAATTATTTAAATCTCTGGCCCGATACCGAAGTCACCCTGGAAGCCAATCCGGGCACGGCAGAGGCTTTGCGTTTCAAACAGTATGCAGAATCCGGTATTAATCGCATTTCATTGGGCATACAAAGTTTTGATGATAGGGCTTTGGGCATTTTGGGGCGTATTCATGACAGCAGCCAGGCCATTGAAGCGATTGAAATGGCCCAAAAGGCGGTGAGTCGCATCAATCTTGACTTGATGTATGCTTTGCCAGGTCAAACGCTGGCGTCTTGTCAGAAGGAGATAGAAACCGCCTTGTCTTTTGGCACCGAGCATTTGTCTTTGTACCACTTGACCATGGAGCCTAATACCGTTTTTGCCAAGTATCCACCCTCCGATCTGCCCGATGACGATACCAGTGCCGCCTTGCAGGACATGCTGATAGAGCTGACGGCTTTGCATGGGTTGGAACAGTACGAGGTTTCGGCTTATGCGCGACCCGGTGCAAGGGCAAAACATAATGTGAATTACTGGGAGTTTGGCGATTACATTGGCATTGGTCCCGGTGCGCATGGCAAGCTCAGTTTTCATGATCGTATTGTGCGAACTGCCAAAGTACGTAACCCCGAGTCCTGGATGGAAAAGGCCGTATTACATGATGGTTCTCATCTGGCTGAAGAACGTGAACTGCAAAGCAGTGATTTGCCATTTGAATTCATGCTTAATGCACTTCGATTGAAAGAGGGGGTGCCCGTATCCCGTTACGAAGAGCGCACCAGTCTTTCTTTGGCAGGTATTAGCCGACCGCTGGAAGAGGCACTTAAAAAGGGTCTGTTAGATGCCGATCCCATGCGCATCAAGGCGTCACCGCTTGGCTGGCGTTTTCTGAATGATTTACAAGGTTTGTTTTTATAATGCACCATACTGGCGCGTTTTATTTTAAGCGCACCAATCGGGTGCAAAATAATTCATGATTGCCGCACCAAAATGCAGCAATCATGACCATAGTGACAGATTTTCGTGCAAAAATAGTTGGCATGATTATTGCTTTACTTATATCGAACGGCCTGAATGGCTTGCTATTACGCTTTTCCTGGAGAAAACATGACAACCCCACAAGATATTCTGAAGTTGATGAGTGAACGTGAAGTCACTTTTGTTGATTTTCGTTTTACCGATACGCTTGGTAAAGAACATCACATGACTGTTCCTTCCAAAATGGTTGATGAAGACAAGTTTGAGTCAGGCCAGGCCTTTGATGGTTCTTCCATTGCCGGCTGGAAAGGAATTGAAGCATCGGATATGTTGCTGATTCCCGATGCCAATACAGCCCGTCTTGATCCGTTCCGTGAAGAACCCACCCTGATTCTGACTTGTGATGTGGTTGAGCCTTCCGATCTGAAAGGCTATGATCGTGATCCCCGCTCCCTGGCCAAACGCGCCGAAGCCTATCTGAAAGCCAGTGGCTTGGGCGATACCGCTTATTTTGGTCCGGAACCTGAATTTTTCGTGTTTGATGGCATTACCTGGTCTGATGACATGTCCGGCTGTTCATACAAAATCAAATCTGATGAGGCTTACTGGTCTCGCAGTGAAGATTCCGAGCAGGGCAATCATGGTCATCGTCCTCGCGTTAAAGGCGGTTATGTGCCTGTTTCACCCGTGGATTCTTTTGCTGACATGCGTTCTGAAATGTGTCTTTTGCTGGAGCAGCAAGGTGTGCCGGTGGAAATCCATCACCATGAAGTGGCCGGTGCCGGTCAGCTTGAAATTGGTACTAAATTCAGCACCCTGGTAGAGCGTGCCGACTGGAACCAGATCCTTAAATATACCGTTCATAACGTTGCCCACGTTTATGGTAAAACCGCAACCTTCATGCCCAAACCAGTCGTAGGTGATAACGGTTCTGGCATGCACGTTCACCAGTCTATCTGGAAAGATGGTCAAAACTTGTTTGCCGGTAATGGTTACGCAGGTCTGTCCGAGTTTGCCCTGTACTACATTGGCGGTATCATCAAGCATGCACGTGCTTTGAATGCGATTACCAATCCAGGCACCAACTCGTACAAACGTCTGGTTCCTCACTTCGAGGCACCGGTCAAACTGGCATACTCCGCACGTAACCGTTCGGCTTCCATCCGTATTCCTTATGTGGGCAATCCCAAGGCCCGTCGTGTAGAGGCCCGTTTCCCCGATCCTTTGGCCAATCCTTACCTGGCGTTTTCTGCCCTGATGATGGCAGGCCTGGACGGTGTTCAAAACAAGATCCACCCTGGTGATCCTGCAGATAAAAACCTGTACGATCTGCCACCGGAAGAGGATAAAAAAATTCCAACCGTGGCCGCGTCACTGGAAGAAGCTTTGGAAGCCCTGGATGCAGATCGTGAGTTCCTGACACGGGGTGGAGTGTTCAGCAATGAAATGCTGGATGCCTATCTGGAATTGAAAATGCAGGAAGTGACTCGTTTGCGCATGACTACGCACCCTGTTGAGTATGATTTGTATTATTCGCTGTAATTCAACGATAGTAAACAGGCCATGACAGGAGAAGTTGATGAACAAAAACGGATCTTTTCCTGTCACCCTTCAGGATTGCAAGGCGCTTGATCTGCTGGCAACTACTGTTTTCATGTTAGACCAGGATGGTCTGATTCGGTGGGTAAATAATGCCGGTCAACATCTGTTAAAGCGTTCAAGCCGATCTTTGGAGGGTATGGCTGTCAAGAACCTGTTTGAGGATGTTCGTGCATTTGAACATGCCTTTGAAGCCATTTTACATGAGGAGTTCAGCTCATTTGGCTTGATGGGGTGCATTATCCAAAACCTGGGTCAGGAAAAATTGCTGGTGAGTGCGACCATGCAACGACTTGAACAGCAGGCCTGGAGTGTGATTCTCGAGGTGCGTGAAATTGAACAGCACACACTGGCCGAGCGTAATGAACGCCTGATTAAAGAGCTTGAAATTCATCAGGAAACTTTCCGTAATCTGGGTCACGAAGTCAAAAACCCGCTGGGAGGGCTAAGAGGGGCCGCACAACTGCTTGAAATGGAATTGTCTGATCCTGCCTTGCAGGAGTACACACGGGTCATTATTGCCGAGGCGGATCGTTTGCAGGAACTGGTTGATCGCTTGATCAGGCCAGGGCAAACTAACCTGAACCTATCCCTGATTAATATTCATGAGGTTTGTGAGCGTGTGCACGCCTTGCTGAAAGCCGAGTATCGTGACCAGATCACGATTGCACGTGATTACGATGCGTCGGTTCCTGACATGAATGCGGATATGGCCAAGTTGCTTCAGGCCTATCTCAATATTGGTAAAAATGCCGCTCAGTCCCTATTGTCGAGCAATATTAAAGACAGTCCACGTATTACGTTAAGAACCCGTGTCCTTAACAGGCATTTATTGTTGAATAAAATGCATCGTCTGGTTGTGGTGGTGTCTGTGATTGATAATGGTGCGGGCGTACCGGAAGCATTGCATGATCGTGTTTTTCATCCCCTGGTAACCGGCCGGCCGGATGGAACAGGACTGGGACTTAGCCTGGCACAAGAGTATGTTCGCCAGCATGGTGGACTTATCGAGTTTGATTCGGTGCCGGGCAGAACAGAATTCAGGATATTGCTACCATTGGATGCCACATGAAAAAAATTTGGGTCATTGATGACGATCAGGCCATTCGTTGGGTATTGGACAAGGCCTTGCAAAAAGCAGGCATGCAGCCCCGTTGTTTTGAGCGGGTGGGTGATCTGTGGCAGGCTTTACAGGCCGAACGCCCCGATGTGCTGGTAACAGATATCCGGATGCCTGATATTTCGGGCCTTGAGTTGCTGCGGCAGGTCAAGATGCAGTACCCCGATCTTAACGTGATTGTCATGACGGCGTTTACCGATCTGGATAGCACGGTGATTGCATTTCAGGAGGGGGCTTTTGATTATCTGGTCAAGCCTTTTGACCTTAATGAGGCCTTGGCCCTCATTACAAGGGCTCTCGAACAAAGCCAGAACACGGCTGGTGCCGATACGGCTATCTCAAGCATTGACAATGATTCTGTCGATAAGATGATGAGCAAGTCATCGTCACGCGCGATGCAGGATATTTTTCGGGCCATTGGCAGGCTGGCACCATCCAAAGTGACGGTTCTGATTACTGGCGAATCCGGGACAGGTAAAGAGTTGATTGCACGGGCCTTGCATAAGCATGGGGCGCGTGTCAATAAGCCCTTTGTGGCACTGAATGCCGCTGCGATCCCCAAGGATTTGCTGGAAGCGGAATTGTTTGGTCATGAACGGGGGGCTTTTACCGGCGCCAGTCATTTGCGTAAGGGGCGGTTTGAAGAAGCCAATGGAGGCACCCTGTTTTTAGATGAGATCGGGGACATGCCTTTGGATTTGCAAACCCGTTTGTTGCGGGTGCTGGCCGAGGGCAGTTTTTACCGGATTGGTGGTACCCAGCCCGTTAATGTGGATGTGCGAATTATTGCCGCGACTCATCAGCCGTTGGAAACCAGAGTGGCACAAGGCAGTTTTCGTGAGGATTTGTTTCATCGACTGAACGTTATTCGATTAAGGGTACCGCCTTTACGTGAACGAAAAGAAGATATTCCTCGTCTGGTCAGGCATTTCCTGCAGCTTTCTGCTGCAGGCTTGGGGGTTGCAACCAAACGTCTTAGTCCGGATGCCATGCAGGTGTTGCAGGATTTTGATTTTCCGGGCAATGTCAGGCAATTGGAGAATTTCTGTCATTGGCTAACCGTCATGTCACCGGCCAATGTCATTGGAAAGTCGGATTTGCCGCCAGAGCTGTTAAGCAGTCTGACTCATTATTTACCTGCTGATGCCGGTGCGGGACAATCCAATGTGGCGGAAGATATAAGCTTTTCATCTGTACCCGCTTCCGCATCTCAAGCAGCGCAGCCGGTCAATCAGTCTTTCATGAGTGAGTCTGAGGCTCAGTTACAATACGCTGAATCACAGCGTTTCGCAGACAATACGCCAACCATGGCTTCATCCGTGTCCGAGCAGGGCAGCGAAGGCTGGTTGATGCTTTTGGAAAAAGAAGTGCTTAGACAGCTCATGCTCGGCACCTCGGGCATTATGGATAATCTGACTACCGAGTTCGAAAAGAAGGTGTTGAGTACCACGCTTGCCTATTGCAGAGGACATCGCTCTGAGGCCGCCACCCGATTGGGCATTGGTCGTAATACGGTTACACGCAAGCTGAAATTGCTGGGTTTTGCTGACGAATAATCGTATGCGCTAGCGCATGAAAGCCTGCTCACGCAAGGCGGACAGGCTGTCCCGGCGAATGAAGTCACTGACTTCCTTGCTGTTCGGGTTATGCATGATCTCGTTGGGACTGGACCATTGAAGCAGTTTGCCATGGCTCATGATGCCGATTTTATCTGCAATCGCAAAGGCTTCGGCTTGATTATGGGTAACCAGGATGGCACTCAGCTTGTTTTCCTTAAGAATTTCCCGCACCTCAAAGGCCAGTTTTTCACGGCTGTCGGTATCCAGGTTTGAGAATGGTTCATCAAGCAAGAGGATTTTTGGGGAGGGCGCAATCGCACGCGCCAGCGCTACCCGCTGTTGCTGCCCGCCAGACAGTTCGTGTGGGTAACGTTTGCGGGTATCAGCCAGATTGATCAGGCTGAGCATTTCAGCCGTGCGGCTTTTAATGTAAGCCTTGTCTTTTTTCTTCAGGCCAAAAGCAATGTTTTGTTCAATGGTTAAATGCGGAAATAAGGCATAGTCCTGGAACATCATGCCGATATGGCGATTTTCCGGCTCTACCATCTTGCCAGGGGCGGATAACACCACATTAGCCAGTTTTATTTCACCTGCATAAACCGGTTCAAAGCCGGCAATCGATCTCAAGACTGTGGTTTTTCCGCAGCCGGAAGGCCCCAGCAGGCAACCAATCTCGCCTTCCTGCAGGGAAAGGGAAAAATTTTCAACAACGACCTTTAACTGTTTTTGTTGTGGATAGGCCAGTTTGATCTTATCCAGTTCGAGAAGCTGATTCATAGGGTTAATAGTTGGATTTTGTTTGTGATTTGGCCAGTATGATCACTGGCAACAGACCTGCCAGAACGATAATGAGTGCGGCAATAGCCCCTTCCTCATAGGTGCCCCTGGCAGCCTCAGCATAAAGCCAGGTAGAAAGCGTTTCAAAATTCAGCGGGCGCAGCAGCAAGGTGGCGGAAAGCTCTTTCATGGCATCGACAAAAATAAGCAAGGAAGCGGCACCAATGGCAGGCTTTAGCAGGGGAAGATGAATTTTAAAGAAGGTTTGCCGTGATGTCTGTCCCAGTATGCGGGAAGCATTTTCCAGTGAGGGAGGAATGCGTGAAAGACCGGCTTCTATGCCGCCAACGGAAATGGCCAGAAAGCGGATGACATAGGCAATAATAATGCCGCTCATGCTGCCCATGATATAGAGTTGGGGGGGTAACTGAAACAAAAATGACAGGCTGTCTGAAATGAAGGTATCTATTAAGGCGTAAGGAGTAAGCAGGCCAATGGCCAGCACTGTGCCGGGAATGGCGTAACCCAGGCTGCTGGCACGCACAATGAATTTGCCCATTTTAAAGCGGGGGTTTCTTACCACCCATGCAATTAACAGACCACAGACTACGGTAATAAAGGTGGCGATAGCGGCCACGGTAATGGTATTGATGGTGCCTCTGATCAGGTCGTTGGAGACGGTTCCTGTCGCTTCCAGGCGCTCTACGCTTTCCGCAACCAGATAAATGGCAGGTATGATGAAACCGCAAATGACGGGAAACCAACCTAATGCCATGGCGATAAGTGCCTGGATGCCTCGCAGTTTTTGCGGCTGGATAGGGTGCATGCGTTGTGTGTTTGCATAGCGCTGACGCTGGCGGCCATGACGTTCCAGCCATATTAATGTGGTGACCACAATTAGCATGAAAATGGCAATTTGCGCGGCCCCGGCAAGATTGGAGCGCGATATCCAGGTAGTGTAGACTGAAACAGTCAGGGTTTGTATCCCTAGAAACTCGGAAGCACCGATATCATTCAGGGTCTCAAGCAGCGCCAGGCTGATGCCCACGGCAATGGCCGGACGTGCCATCGGAATGACCACCCTGAAGAAAGCTTCGCGACGGCTGCATCCCAGTGTTCTGGCCGCTTCTATCAGGTTGGCCGCCTGCGTCATGAACATGACGCGGGTACTTAAATAGACATAGGGGTACAGTACAAAGCCAAGCAAAATAATGGCTCCCCCCATGGAGCGGATGTCTGGCAGCCGGAATTGGCGTGGCGAGGTATAACCCAGCAGATCGCGAATAACAGATTGTATGGGCCCCAGCGGATGCATTACATCCAGGTAGGCAAACGCCATGATGTAGGTAGGAACCGCCAGTGGCAGCAGCAGCGCCCACATGAGTATATTGCGGGTAGGGAACTGGTACGCGGTGGTCAGCCAGGCACTGCCGGTGCCCAGGCAGGCTACCATGAAGGCAACACCTGCCAGCAGAACCAGCGTGTTACCCAGTGAGTTGGGGATCACGTTTTGCAGCAGACCGCTCCAGTGCTGGAAGTCACCGGAAAAGGCATGCCATAAGAGGGTGAGCACGGGAGCAAGCACACAGAAAGCAACACCAAGAGCAAGATAGGTCGAAGCATTGATTGATTGTGTTTTTTTTAAGGGCGGTTGTTGCAGGGTGTTTTCTGACATGCTTTAAATAATAGTAAAGGGCGATACGTATGCAACGCATCGCCCTTATTGTAAAACAGTTATGGGTTTAGTTGTCAAAACCTACTTTATCAACGAGTTCGCTGGCCTGCTTGCGGAATTTGGCAATTTCAGTGACTGGAAGGCTGTCTACCTTGAGTTCACCAATCGCTGTCATGACCGGATCCATTTCAACCCCTTCGCGGATGGGATATTCGTAGTTGGTTTTTGAGTAAAGTTGCTGCGCCTGGTCGGAAACCAGGTATTCGAGCAGTTTGACTGCATTGTCATGGTTGGGTGAGTGTTTGGCAATCGCTGCACCGGTAATGTTCACGTGAGTGCCGCTGCCTTCAGGATTTGCAAAAGTAGGACGAATAACTTTGATGGCCTCACCCCATTGGTATTGCTCACTGCCGGGTTCGGCGTTTTTCATGCGTCCGACATAGTAGGCGTTACCAATGCCAATATCACAAATGCCACCCAGAATGTCACGGGCGACTTCACGATCACCGCCAGCAGCTTTGCGGGCCAGGTTGTTTTTTACGCCTTTAAGCCATTCTTCTGTTTTTTCAGGGCCGTTATGGGCAATCATGGCGGCAATCAGGCTGGTGTTGTAAGGATGTTGACCAGAGCGGATGCAGACTCTGTTTTTCCATTTTGGATCAGCCAGGTCCTCATAGGTGAAGGTGTCCAGATCCAGCTCTTTGGCGGCATAAAGAACCCGGTCACGTAATGAAAAGGCAAACCATCTGTCATCAGCGGCTCGCAGGTTTTCAGGGATGATTTCTTTGAGTGTTTTGGAATCGACCGGCTGCACCAGATCCTGGTCTACGACATCCAGCAGCTTTCCAATGTCTACGGTCATCAGGACATCGGCAGGTGAACGCTCGCCTTCAGACTTGATGCGTTCGGGCAATCCATCCTTGATGAAAACCGTGTTGGTTTTAATGCCTGTATCCTTTTCAAAGGCTTCCAGAAGAGGTTGAATGAGCCGGGGTTCACGGGTGGTATAGAGATTGACTTCACCGGAGGCAAAGGCTGACAGGCTGACTGTCAGTGCGCTCATTGTGAATAAGCTTTTTTTCACTAGGTTTTTTCTGGAAATCATAAGAGATAATCCCTGAATATTAATGAGAATGATTATTAAATAGATTGGCTAAAAATTAAACCATACATTCAATTTTTTTTAAAGTAAATAATTTCTATCCTTGCTGATATATTTACAGTATTATTTATTGGTACCTGTTTTAAGTAAGAAATAAGTCATTGGTTTAATAAAAGAAAGGGGTTTACATGAGTAAGCAAATTATTCAAACAGATAAAGCACCTGCCGCGATTGGCCCATATTCCCAAGCGGTTGTTGTTCCGGTTGGCAGCACGGTTTATTTATCAGGTCAAATCGGCCTGGATCCGGCAACAGGTGATCTGGTGTCTGAAAATTGCGAAGAGCAGGTCAGACAGGCCTTTGCCAATATGACTGCCATCATTCATGCAGCGGGTGGCTCCCTGAACAGTATTGTCAAACTCACCCTGTTTGTGACCGACATCCGTAATTTCGGTATTGTCAATTCAGTTATGTCCGAACTTATTCCACAGCCTTTTCCTGCCCGCTCTACGGTAGAGGTCAGTGCCTTGCCAAAAAATGCCCAATTTGAAGTTGAAGCCATTATTATTGTGTAATCCCGCTTTTCAGAATGGGTAAGTAGTCAAGGTGCCTGCAAACGTAGTTTCCCAATCATCCAGGCCCGGGCTATTGGATAAGAAATTCAAGTCATTGGGCCTGGAGTATGATTTTGATTTTGTCCTTCATTTGCCATTGCGCTATGAAGATGAAACCGCTATACATAAAATAAGCCAGATTTATCCCGGCATGAGCGTGCAGCTTGAAGGAGTGGTAACCCATTCCGAAGTGATTTTCAAGCCCAGAAAACAACTGCTGGCCACGTTCAAGGATGATACCGGGCAAATCTCCCTGCGTTGGATACACTTCTATCCAAGCCAGCAAAAAATGCTTGAAAAAGGCGGGCTTATCCGTATTCGCGGTGAAGTACGCGGCAGTAGCATGTGGGGCTTTGAATTAATTCATCCCAAAATAAGCAAGGCCGGTGAAGCCTTGCCAAAAACCCTCACACCGGTTTATCCCACTACCGAAGGATTGGCCCAGCCCAGTATCAGGAAGGCGGTTCTGGCAGCGTTGTCACGAACCGTTCTTGACGACACTTTGCCCGAGGTTATCCAACAAAAATATCAATTGCCCGATTTTGCGCAGGCCATTCAGGCGTTGCATCATCCGGCTGTCGGTACCGATCCCGAGTCCTTAACCCAAAAATTGCATCCGGCCTGGTTGAGAATCAAGTTTGATGAGCTCCTGGCCCAGCAACTGGCGCTGGCTGCGGCAAGGGCGGCCAGACAACAGAAAAAATCCTTTCCCATGTCGCTTAAGCCGGACAAACTGGCGGCCAGCCTGCTGGCAGGGCTTGAGTTTTCATTAACGGCTGCCCAAAAAAAAGTCATTGAGGAAATCAATCATGATTTGCAGCAGGCTTATCCCATGCATCGCTTGCTGCAGGGGGATGTGGGTAGTGGGAAAACAGTTGTGGCGGCCATGGCGGCGGCCACCGCACTGGAAAACGGTTTTCAGGTGGCGATTATGGCACCGACCGAGATCCTGGCTGAACAGCATTTCATCAAGATGAAAAAGTGGTTCGATCCGCTGGGTATTGAAGTGGCCTGGTTAAGTGGCAGTTTGCGGGCTAAAGCCAAGCAGGAAGCGGTTGATAGTATTGCCAATGGCAAAGCGCGACTGGTCATTGGAACCCAGGCCTTAATCCAGAAAAACGTTGATTTTCAGCTTCTGGGTTTGATGATTGTCGATGAACAGCACCGTTTCGGGGTTGGCCAGCGCTTAAGCTTAAGTCGCAAAGGTGAGCACTTGCTGCAAAACCAATATATGGTGCCTCATCAACTTAATATGAGTGCAACACCCATTCCGCGCTCATTGGCCATGACTTTTCTGGCCGATCTTGAAGTGTCGGTGATTGACGAACTTCCCCCTGGTCGTACGCCGGTCATTACCAAGCTGTTTTCCGATAACCGGCGGGATGAATTGCTTGCGCATGTCAGGCATGAAGTTAAAAAAGGCCGGCAGGTATATTGGGTTTGCCCCCTGGTTGAAGAAAGTGAGGTGTTGCAGTTGCAAACGGCGGTAGACACGCATGCTCGTTTGCAGGAAGAGTTGACTGATGTGCGCAGTGGTCTGCTGCATGGCAGGTTGAATACCCAGGAAAAAGCCAAGGTGATGGGAGATTTTGTCCGACACGATCTTGATCTGTTGGTGGCCACCACAGTTATTGAAGTGGGTGTGGATGTGCCCAACGCATCTTTAATGATTATTGAGCATGCCGAGCGTTTCGGTTTGGCCCAGTTGCATCAGTTACGGGGCAGGGTGGGAAGAGGCCAGGCCAATTCCGTTTGTGTATTGTTATATCAACAGCCCTTATCCAAGGTTGCCGCGCAGCGACTTAAAGCCATGTATGAAACGACCGATGGGTTTGAAATTGCCCGGCGCGATCTTGAACAAAGAGGCCCGGGCGAGTTTCTGGGGGTGAAGCAGTCGGGATTGGCCCTGATGCGATTTGCCGATATAGAGGCCGATTACCTGATTGTGGAAAAAGCCAGGGAGGCAGCCAGGGAATTGCGTGAAAACTACCCGGATGCCGTGGCCCGTCACCTTCATCGCTGGATGCGAGGAAAAGAAGATTATATTAGAACCTAATAGATAAGTGCTTATTGCATTGATTTATGGAATTTTAGTATTTGGTTTTGGAGGGTTTCAGTTTTATGACATTGCCGATAGTTTTTATTTGATAAAATAATAGTCAAAATCTATTACCAGGGATCTGCGCGTGACACTTACTGAACTGAAATACATCATTGCGGTTGCAAGAGAGCGACATTTTGGACGTGCTGCTGAAGCATGTTTCGTAAGTCAGCCTACTCTTTCGGTAGCCATTAAAAAGCTGGAAGAGGAACTGGGCGTTACCATTTTCGAGCGTGGTGGCAGTGAGGTGGGGATTACGCCAATTGGCATGCGTATTATTTCCCAGGCACAAAAAGTGCTCGAGGAAAGCGCCAATTTAAAAGAAATTGCCAGACAGGGTCATGATCCTTTGGCGGGTCCGCTTAAAGTGGGCATTATTCATACCATTGGCCCTTATCTTTTGCCCAGGCTTATTCCTTTGCAAATCCGGCAAACACCACAAATGCCACTTATTCTTCAGGAAAACTTCACAGTTCGCCTGCTGGAACTGTTACGCCAGGGAGAACTCGATTGTGCCATTATGGCATTGCCGCTACCCGATGCCGGGCTTGAAATGAAACCCTTGTATGATGAGGATTTTGTCGTTGCGGTACCTGCCAACCATAAATGGGCCAATGAAAAAGCACTGGCGACCGATGACCTTAAACAGGAAACCATGCTTTTGCTCGGGTCTGGTCATTGTTTTCGTGATCAGGTTCTTGAGGTTTGTCCTGAAATGTCCCGCTTTTCTGCGGCAGATGATGGGATACAGCGCTCTTTTGAAGGTTCATCGCTGGAAACCATCCGGCATATGGTGGCCGCTGGCCTTGGGATTACCTTATTGCCCATTAGTGCCGTAATCAGTCAACCGGTAACGGAAAAAGACCTGGTTAAATATATTCCCATCAAAAAACCGGTTCCCAATCGTCGTATTGTGCTGGCATGGCGTAAAAGTTTTACACGGGCAGCAGCGATTGAAGCCCTGGCAAAGGCTGTTTTTTCTTGTGATTTGCCGGGCGTCACCATGTTGCCCGATGAAAAAACACAGAAATTGTCTGAATTTTCAGCATAATTAATACAGTTTTGTCAACGATTGCCGGGTTTGTCAAATGCCTGACATAGTTCTTTATTACGCTAGTGACATATTTTTATGTAACTTGTCAATAAAGGATTTACCCGATGAGCGATCTGGATCGTGACGATATTCCAAGTAACAACAGCAAAGTTGAATCATTTAATGAGATATTAGGAAAACAGCAGGCCCGCCGTGGTTTTTTAAAAGCCAGTGCGGGTGCCAGTACCATGGCGTTTTTTGGACTTTCCCTTAAGACGACTGCTGCCAGCGCGCAGCCTTCGGTCCCGGGTTCAGCCGCTGCAGTTCCCTCCATGAGTTTCAAGGCCGTTGCTGCAAGCACAGGTGATAAAATCGTGGTTCCGGAAGGCTACCGTTATGCGGTTATTAACCGCTGGGGTGACCCTTTATTTGCCAATTCCCCAAAATGGAAGGGCGATGCCACTGATGATTCTGCTGCACAAGCCATGCAAACGGGTGACAATCATGATGGCATGCATTATTTTCCCATTGATGGCAGCAACACCGAAGGTCTTTTAGTTACCAATCACGAATACATCAACCCAGACTATTTTTTTCCTGCCAATGTTCGCGTTGCCGGTGAAAACTGGAATGAGGACTGGGTTAAAAAATCACAGCGGGCACAAGGTGTTAGCGTAAAACATATTCGTTATGATGGGCAGAACTGGAAAACAGTCCTTGACTCCAACTTTAACCGCAGCATTAATGCCCTTGATACGGAAATGGTTTTTACAGGGCCCGCTGCCGGCCATGATTTGTTGAAAACCAACGCGGACCCAAGCGGTACAGTGGTGTTTGGTACTTTTGGCAACTGTGGTAACGGTTATACCTTGTGGGATACCTATCTTACCTGTGAGGAAAACGTTACCGATTACTTTGGTAGCCTGAAAGAAGGTGTTGAAAGCAATACCCTGATGCAGCGTTATGGCGTTACAACCAAAGCGTCAGACGAGAGCTATCGCTGGGAGACTCATGACAAACGCTTTGATGTGGCTGAAGAGCCCAACGAATGGATGCGTCACGGCTGGATCGTTGAAATTGATCCTTTTGATCCGCAATCAAAGCCGCGCAAACTGACTGCCCTGGGTCACTTCAAACATGAAAACGCCGCCATGACCTTGGCTGCCGACAAGCGTGTTGTAGTTTATATGGGCGATGACCAGCGCAGTGAATATATTTATAAATTTGTCTCTGACGGCAAGTTTGACCCGGCCAACAAAGCCGCCAACCGTTCTTTGCTGGATAATGGCACTTTGTATGTTGCCCGGTTTACTGATGGCGAACAGGTGGGTGACCTGAAAGGAAAAGGCAAATGGATTCCCTTAACCCTTGATACGGTAGGCCTGGATGGCAAAAAATTGGGAGAGCTGTTCAAGGATCAGGGCGAGTTGCTGGTTAAAACCCGCCTTGCCGCAGATGCCGTGGGTGCAACCCCAATGGATCGCCCCGAGTGGATTGCCGTTAATCCTCATACCCAGGCAGTGTACGTTACCTTAACCAATAACTCGGATCGCGGCAGTGACAAAGAGCGCAAAGGAACCAATGGCCTGAAACATCCAGGTATTGACGATGCCAATCCGCGTGCAAAAAATCCGTATGGCCAGATTGTTCGCTGGAATGAGTCAGGCAAGGATGCAGCTGCCAGTGAATTTGACTGGGACGTGTTTGTATTGGCTGGCAACCCTGAGGTGCACAAAGAGCCGGGTAACTTAATGGCCGGTACGCAAAACGTGTCAGCCAAGAATCTGTTTAATAGCCCCGATGGACTGGCTTTTGACAAGGATGGCCGTTTGTGGATCCAGACAGACGGCAACTTTTCCGATGCGGGCAACTTTGCCGGTAATGGAAACAACCAGATGCTGGTTGCCATCCCTGAAACAGAAACGGGTAAAGGTGAAATCCGTCGTTTCCTGGTGGGACCTTCAGGCAGCGAAGTGACCGGTATTACCTGGACACCTGATTACAAAACTGTTTTTGTTAACATACAGCACCCTGGTGAGTACGGCAAACATCCACGGGCACCAAAGGTGACGCCTCAGGAGGATCCACTGGCATTTTCCAAGTGGCCTATGGATGACAATGAGGACAAAGAAGGTGGCGGTGGCCGTCCTCGTGCCGCAACTGTTGTGATCTGGCGTGAAGATGGTGGCGTTGTAGGTGCTTGACGTTTCAAGTTTCCGTTTCTGACAGCCGCTTTGGAATCACCCCCTGTTTGTTAAGGGGGTGATTTTTTATCTGCCGTTTTTTGGTCTGGATTTTGCGGGTTTATGCCATATACAAAACCACCTGGTTCAGTGTATGCTTTACAGGCGATTATTCTGTTAATTGGAGATTAAAGAAATGAATAAATCATTCCGTTTTACTTTGTTGGCAAGCGCCATGGGTATTGCAATGGGTATGGGTGTTGCTCAGGCAGAAAACATCAAGATTGCCGTGGTGGGGCCACTAACCGGTCCTGTTACACAATACGGTGATATGGTGCGTGAGGGTGTCAGAACTGCAGTTGAAATGACCAATGCCGCAGGTGGTGTTGATGGCAAACAAATTGAACTGGTTGAGGTTGATGATGCCTGCGAGCCCAAGCAGGGCCCTATTGCTGCAAACAGTGTTGTTAACCAGAAAATCGGTTTTGTGGTTGGTCCGGTTTGCTCGGGTGCAACAGTAGGCGGAGCTGCAGTTTATGATGAGCAGGGCGTGGTGATGGTTACGCCTTCAGCTACTGCTCCCAACGTAACGGATGGCAAAAATTTCACATTTGTTTTCCGTACTATCGGACGCGACGATCAGCAAGGTCCTGCGGCAGCCAAATACATTATTGACTCGGTCAAACCCAAAAAAGTGGCTGTGTTGCATGACAAGCAATCATATGGTCAGGGTATTGCCAGCGCGGTTCAGGATAATCTTAAAAAGGCCGGTATAGACGTTGTCCTGTTTGAGGGCATCAATGCCGGTGAGTCCGATTACTCTTCAATTATTACCAAAATGAAATCCCAAGGGGTTGATTTTGTTTATTATGGTGGTTACCATCCCGAGATGGGTCTGTTAATGCGCCAGGCAGCTGAACAGGGTCTGAATGTCAAGTTTATGGGACCGGAAGGTGCCGGTAACCCTGAAATTAACGCGATTGCCGGTGATGCCGTTGAGGGCATGCTGTTAACCTTGCCTGCTGATTACTCCAGCCTGCCAGAAAACCAGGAAATCGTGAAAGCCTTTACAGAAAAAGGTCGTAATGCTTCCGGTGCGTTCCAGTTGACTTCTTATGCAGCTACACAGGCTATTATCAACGCCATGCTTGCAACCAAAAGTACCGATCCAGAAAAAGTGGCTGAATATCTGCATGCCAATTCGGTGCCAACCGTTATTGGTGATCTGAGCTGGAATGATCAGGGCGACCTTAAAGATTTTAAATTTGACATTTATACCTGGCATAAAGACGGCAGCAAAACCGCGGTTCAATAATCCGGATTTTTCACTTTAATCATAAAAAACGCTACCCGAAAAGGTAGCGTTTTTTAATGACAGGCTATGGATTTAAAGCGTTTTTTGAAATTAATACTATTTTTGCGTTGGTTTTTATAAAGCTGCCGGTTTGTTCAATTCAGGCGACGTGTGGTTTCAGTGTCAAACCAATGGAGCGCATGATTTCCATCAGGGGCTATATGAATAACTTGGCCTGGCTTTAAATGTGCCTGTTCTTGCGCATTTCCATGAATGTTTTGCCGGATAACAATATTTGTCTGTCCGATCAGTCCATGAATCAGTTGTTCGGATCCCAGGATTTCAACCATTTCAATATTGACGGGTATGCCGGTCTCCTGAAGCTGGCAATTTTCAGGTCTGAAACCCATGATGGCCTGTGTCTTGCCTTTTAGCGAAGCAGGAATCCAGTCGGGATTGATGGGTAAAACATGACCTTCTTCCGTGGTTATTTTCCCGTCGTGACTGATCGCGACATTAAGCAGATTCATGGGAGGAGAGCCAATGAAACTGGCCACAAAGGTTGAGGCAGGGCGTTCGAAGACTTCCATGGGGGTGCCGATTTGCTCAGCAATGCCTTTGTTCATGACAATCATGCGTTGCGCCAGGGTCATGGCTTCCACCTGGTCGTGCGTGACATACAGGCTCGTGGTTTCAAGGCGGCGGTGCAGCTTTTGGATTTCAAGCCGCATCTGGACACGCAATTTGGCATCCAGGTTGGACAGGGGTTCATCAAACAGGAAAACCTTTGGTTCTCGCACAATGGCCCTGCCCATGGCAACCCGTTGACGCTGTCCGCCTGATAATTGTTTGGGGCGGCGGTCAAGTAAGTGGGAAAGCTCGAGTGTTTCCGCTGTTTGCTGAACCCGTTCCCTGATTTGCTCTTTGGTCATTTTACGTATTTTCAGACCATAGGCCATATTGTCAAATACCGACATATGCGGATAAAGCGCGTAGTTTTGAAACACCATGGCAATATCCCGTTGTGCCGGTTCAAGATGGTTGATGCTTTGTGCATCGATCTGAATATCACCTTCGGTAACGGTCTCAAGACCTGCCACCATGCGCATCAGGGTTGATTTTCCGCATCCGGAGGGGCCGACAATAACAATAAACTCTCCATCTTTGATATCCATGCTGATACCGTGGATAACCGCGACGTTGCCCGGATAGGTTTTTTTGACATTTTTAAAGCAGAGTGTTGCCATGGTGAATAATCCTTATTTATTTTTCCGAGTCTACCAGGCCTTTGACAAACCATTTTTGCATGAGTACAACCACCAGTCCGGGAGGGATCATGGCGAGCAGGGCAGTTGCCATGACCAGGTTCCATTCGGTGACGCTGTCACCACCTCCAATCATGGTTTTAATACCCACCACAATTGGCGTCATGTTTTCAGAGGTTTTCATGACCAGTGGCCATAAATACTGGTTCCAGCCATAGGTGAACTGAATCACAAAAAGGGCGGCAATACTGGTTTTGGATAAGGGAAACAGAATATCCTTGAAAAAACGGATGGGGCCTGCCCCATCAATACGGGCAGCCTCTACCAGCTCGTCAGGGACAGTAAGAAAAAATTGCCTGAACAGAAATGTGGCGGTTGCGGAGGCAATAAGGGGCAGGGTAAGTCCTGCGTATGAGTTGGTCAGCCCCAAGCCGGCAACTACTTCGAAGGTGGGGGAAATACGTACTTCCACGGGGAGCATCAGGGTGATGAAAATCATCCAGAAACAAAGCATTCTAAAAGGGAAACGAAAATACACCACGGCAAACGCCGATAACATGGAAATGCTGATTTTGCCAATGGAGATGATCATGGCAATGACAAAAGACACCCATAACATATTGCCAACAGGGGTGGTTTGCACCGAGCTGCCGGTAAAGAGCACCTGGGTGTAGTTTTCAATAAAATGTGTGCCAGGAAGCAGGGAAATCGGTGCATTGGCCACTTCACGGGCTGTCTGGGTAGAAGCCACAAAGGCAACGTAAAGCGGAAAGGCAACAATAACCAAACCCAAAACCAGGATCAGATGTGCCAGTAGATCAAGCCAGGGGCGACGTTCAATCATGATGAATTCCTTTATTGGGCTTGATTAGTATTGCACCTTGCGGTCAACGTATCGAAATTGAACGATCGTCAGCAAAATGACAATAAACATAAGAATGACGGATTGCGCGCCGGAAGAGCCGTAATCAAATGATTTGAAAGCCGTTTTGTAGACGTTGTAGACCAGAATGTTGGTTGAGCTGCCGGGGCCGCCTTGTGTGGTGGTGTCAATAATGGCGAAGGTTTCAAAAAATGCGTAAACCATGTTAATGACCAATAGAAAAAAGGTCGTTGGCGACAGTAGTGGGAAAATAATTGTCCAGAAGCGTCTGGCAGGTGAGGCGCCATCAATGGCGGCTGCCTCAATGAGTGATTTGGGAATGGATTGCAGGCCGGCCAGGAAGAACAGGAAATTGTAGGAAATCTGTTTCCACACAGCCGCCATGACGACCAGGATCATTGCATCCGTCGAGTCCAGTCGCGGGTTCCAGTCCAGTCCCATTTGCGTCAGATAAACCGCCAGTGTGCCGACAGCGGGTGAAAACAGGAATGCCCAAAGCACGCCCACTACAGCAGGTGCGACGGCATAAGGCCAGATCAGCATGGTTTTATAAAGCATAGCCCCTTTAATGACCCGGTCGGCCATAATGGCCAGCAGCAGCGAAACAGATAAACCGGTAACGGCAACCGCTATTGAAAAAACAAAGGTGACCTTAAAAGAGTCAAAGTAATAAGGGTTATCAAAGAGCGCTGTGTAATTGTCGAGACCGACAAATTGCCGGTCTCCACCGAAAGCGGATTCTATGAAAAATGATTGCCAGATTGCCTGGCCGGCAGGCAGGAAAAAAAATATCACCGTAATGAGAAGTTGGGGGGCAAGCAGGAGATAGGGCAATATCTTATGATTGAAAACGACGCGTTTTTCCATTATGCCTCTTGGTCTTAACATTTATGGGAGTGAAGAACAGCGAGCATCCGGACTTTGTCTGCTCGCTGTTTACGCGGGTAAGTATGGATTACTTATTGCTGTTTTCGAAACGCTGCAGCAGTTCATTGGCGCGTTTTTGCATGTTTTCCAAGCCTTCTTCCACAGACACTTTCTGGGCAAAGATGTTTTCCATCTCAGCGTCCTGGATATCGCGGATTTGCGGCAGGAAGCCCAAGCGCACACCACGGGATTCATCAGTGGTTTCAACGTTTAACTGAATGAAAGGCACGTCGGTACCTGGGTTCTTGTCATAAAAACCGGACTCTTTGGTAAGGTCATAGGCTGCCTTGACCACAGGCACATAACCGGTGTCCTGGTGCCATTTGGCAGCCACTTCAGGTGAGGAGATATATTGGAAAAATTCGGTAATGCCTTTATTGACCTCGGGTGATTTGTTATTGAAGACCCACAGTGAGGCACCACCAATAACGCTGTTTTGAGGTGCACCGGGTACGTCGTCATAGTAAGGCAGGGTGGAAATACCAAACTTGAAGGGTGCGTTTTTGCTGAAGTTGGCGCGTGAACCGCTTGAGCCGGTAAACATGGCACATTTGCCTGAAGAAAACAGGGCGTTGGCGGCATCACCACGGCCACCGTAAGTAAATGTACCGTCTTTAGCCATTTCGTTGAGGAATTTGAAATGTTTAACAAAGCCTTCTTTGTTTAACTCAATGCGGGCGTCAAGGCCATCAAAGCCGTTGTTTTTGGTGGCATAGGGCAAATTATGCAGGGCAGAGAAGTTTTCAACCAATACCCATGATGGCCAGGCGGTTGTATAGCCACATTCAATGCCGGCTTCCTTGAGTTTTTTGGCTGCCTCATGAATTTGGGCATAGGTTTTAGGAGGAGAATTAGGGTCAAGTCCGGCTTTTTCAAACATGTCCTTGTTGTAATAAAATACCGGTGTAGAGCTGTTAAAGGGCATGGAAGCCAGTTTACCGTTTGGCTCGGAGTAATAACCTGCAATGCCGGGCACAAAGTTTTTCGGGTCAATCGGATTGCCTGCCTCTTCAGACATTTCCTGGATGGGTTTGATGGCGCCTTTGGAGAACATCATGGTGGCTGTACCCACCTCGAAGACTTGAATGATATCCGGAGCCTGGCCGGCACGGTATGCGGCAATACCTGCATTCATGGATTCGCCGTATGCGCCTTTGTAGGTGGGTTTTATTTTGTAGTCGGTTTGTTTTTGGTTGAAATCATTGACGATTTCGTTAACCCGCTCCCCAAGGGGACCTTCCATAGAGTGCCAGAAAGTGATTTCGGTTGCGGCATGGGTGCTAAAACTGGTCAGGGCAAAAATACTGCCCAGGATCATTGCAGATTTCTTGATTTGCATGTTACTTTCTCCGGTTGTTATAACTGCATTCTTTTGGAATAGTTACTTCTGAAGTAAAGCAAAGATATTATGACCTGTTTATTACGGTATTGTGAATTTATATAACCAATATGGAAGTTTTGCAACCCTTATAAAATCAAACTAAAATGGCAGGATTGTGAATTCCTTCCTGAATTGGTAATAAAATCACGGCATCTTCCCATGCTCGGTCACTGTTTTGGTTCAGGTTTGGTCTCTTTTTAAACCGGGCTTTTCTCATTAAATAAAATTTTTCATGAAACAAAATACCAAAATCGCCTTTATTGGCGGAGGCAATATGGCCATGGCCATGGCCAGTGGCATGATTGGCACTGTGTGTCAGGCCAAAGATATTCTGGTGATAGATATCAACACCGCGGGGCATGAGCGCTGGCTTGGCAAAGGTGTTCAGGTAAGCAGTCAGGCAACCTCAGAACTTGCGCAATGCAATATATGGATTTACGCGGTTAAGCCGCAAAACATGCATGAAGCCATTGAGGGCAGCAAAATTCATTTGCAGCCAGGTACGCTGGTGATCAGTATTGCCGCAGGTCTGAATACGCAATCGCTGTGTGATTGGCTGGGAGCTGATGGCAAACCCTGGCCCGGTCTGGTTCGGGTGATGCCCAATACACCTGCGTTAATTGGCAAAGGGGTGACGGGTTTATATGCAATGCCGTCACTGGTTGAAAAAGATGTGTTGCAGGCCGAGCAAATCATGTCCTCCATCGGTTCGGTTGTCCGGGTTCAGGAGGAAAGCCTGCTCGATGGCGTTACGGCGCTTTCAGGCAGTGGCCCAGCCTATGTGTTTTTGTTGATAGAGTCTCTGGTGGAGGGGGCCAGGGCTTTGGGGCTTGATGAGCAACAGGCCAAGAAGCTGGCGATCGAGACCATTCTGGGTTCGGCTGCACTGGCCGCTGCATCAGACCAAGAGCCTGCCATCTTGCGTGAAAACGTGACCTCAAAAGGGGGAACGACAGCTGCAGCCCTGGCGGTATTTGAACGGCACCAATTCAGGGAGATAGTTAAACAGGCCATGAAGGCCGCTTCTGACAGGGCGGTTGAAATGTCCAGGGAATTGGGTAAATCCTGATGAGCAAGAACGGTTATTTTGATCAAATATCATCCTTGCAGGCCTTGCTTTCGATTGTGCTCATGTGCATTATCGTGGTTGCCTCCAACGTACTGGTTCAACCACAATTCCATATTAATGAATGGCTTACCTGGGGAGCTTTGACGTATCCGGTTTCTTTTCTGGTTACCGATTTGCTGAATCGGCGTTTTGGTCCGCAGGTGGCCAGGAAAATCGTACTGGTGGGTTTTGTGGCCGCCATTATTGTTTCATATCTCCTGGCCGATGCCCGCATTGCAATTGCTTCCGGCACTGCATTTTTGTTTGCTCAGCTGGGGGATATTTTCATTTTTGACAAAATGCGCCAGTTAAGCTGGTGGAAAGCGCCTTTTATAGCCGGTGCGCTGGCATCGGTTATTGACACCTTCCTGTTTTTTGGTCTTGCTTTTGCCGGTACGCCTGTTCCCTGGATATCGCTTGCATTGGGTGATATGGTGGTGAAACTGCTAGTTAGCATGTGTTTATTGCTGCCATTCAGAATGCTCATGTGGAATATCGGCAAACCTAAAAACTGCACGATTTAATGCTTGTCTAATGGTTTTCAGGAGTTTACCCGGCTACGGATTTTGTCTATCCTTCTGGGAATTCCTTTTATTGGTATAACGAGAAAAAAATGCAAGAGTTCTTACCTCAGTTTATCCAGCAGCTGTTCAACGGCTTGTCGCTGGGTGCCATTTATGCATTAATTGCAATTGGCTACACCATGGTGTACGGCATCATAGGCATGATTAATTTTGCCCACGGTGAAATTTACATGATTGGTGGGTATGTCGGTCTGGTGACATTGTCTGCGATTGGTGTCAATAGTGGTGTACCTATCCCCATAACCATTCTTTGCATGGTCCTGATAGCCGTGGTGGTGACAGGGGTGTATGGTTACTCGGTAGAGAGAATCGCCTACCGGCCAGTACGGGGAGGGCCAAGGCTGGTGGCACTTATTTCAGCGATTGGCATGTCCATCTTTTTGCAAAACTGGGTGGCCATTGGTCAGGGCTCTCGTGACATGGCGGTTCCCAACCTTATTCCGGGTGCTTTGCAGTTTACGGTTGGTGCGTCAGACTTTACAGTCACGGTTACTTACGCCAGGCTGCTTATTATTACCGTGGTTTTCTTTCTCATGGTGGGCCTGAGTTTTTATATCAAGAACTCAAAAATGGGTAGGGCCTCACGGGCCTGTTCCCAGGATATGCACATGGCCAATCTGTTGGGTATTGATACCAACAAAGTCATTTCTTTTACTTTTATTCTGGGGGCTATGCTGGCGGCTGTTGGAGGGGTGCTGATTGCCCTTACCATTGGCAAGCTTAATCCTTTTATCGGGTTTATTGCTGGCATCAAGGCATTTACGGCTGCCGTGCTGGGCGGAATTGGCAGCATACCCGGTGCCATTCTGGGTGGGCTTTTATTGGGTGTGGCCGAAACCATGGCGGCGGCTTATTTGTCTTCCCAATATAAAGATATTGTTGCCTTTGGCCTGCTGATTTTCATTTTGCTGTTCAGGCCCAGTGGTTTGTTGGGTAAACCCGAAGTGGAAAAAGTGTAATGAAAAATATAAAAAGTGCATTTTTTGCAGCTCTTTTAACAGGAATCATGATTGTCCCCATTTTCGGGCTTCAGCTTGAAAGAAAGGGCATCAACACCGAGATCGTGCCACACTGGAGCATTGTGCTGTGGGGAATGGCTATCGTGTTCGTGGTGCAATTGTTAAAACCCTATGTATTCAGGAAAAGACCGGGTGTCCGTTTCAATCTGCCCCGAGTCCCTTCACTTAATCCGAAATCCAGTGTTATGTTGTTGGGCCTGGTTTTTGTTGTCGCTGTTATCTGGCCGTTTTTCAGTGGACGCAGTCAGGTTGATATTGCCACGCTGGTGCTGATTTACGTCATGCTTGCGCTTGGCCTTAACATTGTGGTGGGTTTTGCCGGCTTGCTGGATCTGGGTTTTGTGGGCTTTTATGCTGTTGGTGCTTACACGTATGCCTTGCTGTATCACTGGGCAGGCTGGGGCTTTTGGGAGGCTTTGCCTGTAGCCGGTGTCATGTCCGCCTTTTTTGGTTTCCTGTTGGGCTTTCCGGTCTTGCGTCTGCGTGGCGATTACCTGGCCATTGTTACGCTGGGATTTGGGGAAATTATCCGCCTGTTATTAATTAATCTGTACGGATTTACCGGTGGTCCCGATGGTATTTCAGGCATACCCAAACCCACTGTCTTTGGGTATGAAATGACACGCAGAGCTTCTGTGGAAGGCGCGCAAACCTTTCATCAGTTGATGGGCTGGAAGTTCAGTACAATGGATGTGGTCATTTATCTGTACTTGATGGCCTTGGTACTGGCTTTTATTACACTTATTGTGTCCAACCGGCTGGTTCGTATGCCCATTGGACGCGCCTGGGAAGCCTTGCGCGAAGATGAAATCGCCTGTCGTTCATTGGGTCTGAATCCTACCCGAATCAAATTGTCAGCCTTTACGCTGGGTGCGACGTTTGCCGGTCTGGGCGGTGCGTTTTTCGCTGCCCGCCAGGGGTTGGTCAACCCCGAGTCATTCACCTTTATTGAGTCGGCGCTTATTCTGGCCATTGTGGTATTGGGCGGAATGGGTTCGCAGATTGGGGTCATTCTGGCTGCCATTATCTTAACGGTATTGCCAGAATTAGCGCGTCAGTTTGCCGAGTACAGGATGTTGATTTTCGGTTTGGTCATGGTGTTAATGATGGTATGGCGCCCGCAAGGCTTGCTGCCGGTAAAACGTCCGCAAGTGGAGATTCCCAATGAGTGAAAAAATATTAAGCGTTAATGGCTTGATGATGCAGTTTGGCGGGTTGCTGGCAGTCGATTCAGTAAGTTTTGATGTAAGCAAAAATGAGATTTTTGCCATTATTGGTCCTAATGGAGCCGGTAAAACAACCGTATTTAATTGTGTGAGCGGTTTTTATAAACCTACTGCGGGTAGCATTACGCTAAATGGCAAGGCAATTACCGGTTATCCAAGTCATAAGGTTGCACAGCATGGTCTGGTCCGTACTTTCCAGAATGTGCGTCTGTTCAAGCATCTTACGGTGCTGGAAAACCTGCTGGTGGCACAACATACACAAATCAAATCCAGTCTGTTACCGGGTTTGCTGAATTTGCCGTCTTATCGCCGTTCTGAAAAACAGGCCTTGAACAATGCGGTGAAGTGGCTGGATTTCATGGGTTTGCGGCAATTTGCCAACCGTGAGGCCGGTAATCTGGCTTATGGGCACCAGCGTCGCCTTGAAATTGCGCGCTGCATGATTACCAAGCCACGTTTGCTTTTGCTTGATGAACCCGCTGCCGGATTGAACCCGCAAGAGAAAAAAGATCTGGCGGATTTAATTAATCAGTTACGCAATGATTTTGATATGTCTGTTCTTTTAATTGAGCATGATATGAGTTTGATCATGGGTATTTCTGACCGCATCCTGGTCATGGAGCATGGTAAACCCATTGTGACAGACAAGCCTGAGGTCGTTAGAGCCGATCCGCGTGTTATTAAAGCCTATCTGGGAGAAGAATAAGTGTTAAAACTGGAAAAGGTGAGTACTTATTACGGTGCGATCCAGGCCTTGGATGAGGTCAGTGTTGAAGTCAATCAGGGCGAAATCGTCACCTTGATTGGGGCAAATGGCGCCGGTAAAACAACTTTGCTTATGACGGTCTGCGGTAATCCGCGAGCCAGAAGTGGTTCCATTACCTTTCTTGACGAGGATATTACCAACGAGTCCACGCATAAAATCATGCAAAAGGGTATTGCCATCTCACCTGAAGGCAGGCGGGTCTTTTCTGACATGACGGTTGTTGAAAACCTGAAAATGGGTGGTTTTTATCTTAAACCCCATGAGATCGAAGAGGGTCTGGATCATGTCTTCAAGTTGTTTCCCCGACTTAAAGAACGTGCCAACCAGCGCTCCGGAACCATGTCGGGCGGAGAGCAGCAAATGCTGGCTATTGGCCGGGCATTAATGAGTAAACCCCAATTGCTGCTTCTTGATGAACCAACGCTGGGTTTGGCGCCCTTGATTATCGCCCAGATTTTTGAAATCATCAGAACCATTCGTGAGGAAGGGGTGACTGTTTTTCTGGTAGAGCAAAATGCCAACAAGGCTTTGCAGCTTGCCGATCGGGGTTACGTCATGGAGACAGGCAAGGTGGTACTTTCCGATACGGGCGCTAATCTACTGGTGAATGATGATGTGCGCAAGGCTTATTTAGGGCATTAATCAAAAAGCATTACCCAGGTGCGCATTCTTGGGTATGGTTAAAAAATCCTGGCACTGCTTTTCAGCTTGCCAGGATTTTTTGTTTTGGCCCGGTTGATGTGTGTTGAGGGCTGTTTTCCGGATAGGGATTGCATTAAAGCGTATTAGCGAATCTGTATTGACATCGATATTTGATCGCTCAGTTTTTAGCATCGGTTCCGTTTTTTTCGGCCTGCCGGTCTTGTTGGTCTGTTGTGGATTCCTGATCATTACTGTTGTCATGGTGACTGTTATTAGCCGATACATGGTGGGCATCAGCGTCATCCTCTTCATGGTGACCCGCGACCGAGTGATCCAAAGACAAGGTGACATTGCCTGATTTTTCTTTGGCAATTTTATAGGCCGGTCTGTCTTTTACCGCACTCAGGAAAGATTGAATGTTTTGCATGTTTTCGGTAATGCAGCCACGGGCTTCAGCCAGCTCCAGTGGATAGCACATTTGAATGTCTGCCGCGGTAAACTGGCTGCCACAGAACCAGCCATGCTGGCCCAGCTCGGTGTCGATGAAATTAAGTTTTTTTTCAATTTCCGGAAGAACATTGGCGTGGATATTGCCATTGACGGCCTTTTTGAGGATTGAGCGGGCAAAAAATGGCACACGTGTGGTTCCCAGTTTCAGCAGGGCCTGATGCTTGGATAACGCAGGCATAAGAGAACCTTCGGCAAAATGCATCCACAAGGAGTACTGGTTGTAATCGGCCGAGGCAATCGGTGGACGTAATCCACTGCGGTCGTAGTGGTTAAGCAGGTATTCGATAATTGCGCCAGATTCAATCAGGGTTAAGCCATTGTCATCCAGTATAGGTGCCACGCCCAGTGTGTGGATGTCCTGCAATGAGGTTTCCGCTTCCGTGGTTTCCGTATTTCTGCGGTGATGCCTTATTTGGTATGAAAGCCCCAACTCTTCCAAAAGCCAGACGATACGAAAAGATCTTGAAGACTCCAGGAGATGAATAGTGATCATAATAGACTCCGGTTTAGAAAGTTAAGAGGAAGAGGGCAGGATACCGCGGATTTTATCAAGTAGCATTTCTGGTTCTTCACTGTCTGAAGCCAAGAACTGGACTTTTCCATTGGCATCAAAGATATATATTCCACGTGCATGCATGACTTCGTAATTGTTGGGATCGCTGCCTGGTTGAGGTTTTTCTATTTGGTAAGCGACACGATAGCGGCGGGCAATATCAGCAATTTGTTTTTCGGTGCCGGTCAGGCCAATGGCACCATTATCGAAGGCATCAACGTATGCCTGCAAAACTTCAGGCGTATCGCGGTGTGGGTCTACGCTCAGAAAAATAATCTGGATATTGTTGGCCTGTTCACCAAGCATGCTTTTGACGGCTGATAGCTGTGCCATGGTGGTGGGACAGATATCGGGGCAGCTGGCATAGCCAAAAAATAAAAGCACCACTTTTCCCTTGACGTCTTTTTCTGTAATCGTCTTGTCTTGTGCGCCGTTTAAACTGAATTTCAAATCGGGAAGGCGGCCGGTGATTTTGTAAATCACACTGGGTTTGGCTTGCGGCTGTTCCTGCGCGACAGCAGGAACAGAATGCAGCAAGGCCATTGCCAATACCGATGAAAGCAAGGTTTTCTTGATCATTATGTTAGGTACCAAAATGATATCAGGCCGCTTCGGTCATGCCACAATGCCTTAACAGCGCTTCAGGGCTGGGTTCGCGGCCACGGAAAGCCTTGAAGGAGTCAGCGGCAGGACGTGAGCCGCCAACCGCCAGGATCTCTTGCCTGAATTTATTGCCGATGACGGGGTTAAGCGTCCCCTGATTGTCAAGGGTATTTTCTTCAAACAAGCCATAGGCATCAGAGGAAAGCACCTCAGCCCATTTGTAACTGTAGTAACCGGCCCCATAGCCGCCAGCAAACAAATGAGAGAAATTATGCGGGAAACGATGCCAAGCCGGCGGTATGATAACGGCCACTTCTTGACGCACTTCATTGAGCAGTGACAGTACATCGGCAATAGAGGTTTGACTGGTGCGTTGATGCAAAAGCATGTCAAACAGGGCAAATTCTATCTGGCGTACGGTTTGCATGCCACTTTGATAGTTTTTTGCAGCCAGCATTTTCTGGTATAAAGACTCGGGCAGCGGTTCCTGGGTTTCCCAGTGACCGGACAGTTTTTGCAGGACAGACCATTCCCAGCAGAAATTTTCCATGAATTGGGATGGCAGTTCTATGGCATCCCATTCAACACTTGCGAATGGAGAGGCGGCTGGCTCATCAACTTTTGAAAGCAGGGCGTGCAGGGCATGACCTGACTCATGGAACAGGGTGATGACATCATCATGCGTGAGCAGAGCAGGTTTGTTGTCTTGTGGTGGCGGGAAATTGCAGGTTAAATACACCACCGGTGTTTGCAGGTTTTCGCCCTGCAAGTGGCGGGTTCTTTCGCTGTCAACCCATGCGCCACTTTGTTTGCCGGCACGGGCATAAAGATCGGTGTATAAATAACCAATCAGTTCATTGTTTTCTTTAACGGCATAAACCGCCACGTTTTCGTGCCAGACGGGGGCTTTGAAAGGAACCAGTTCAACATTGAACAGGGTGCCAATGACATAAAACAATCCATTAAGCACTTTGGGTTCAGGCAGATACTGTTTGACTTCCTCATCGGAATAAGCATAACGGGATTTACGCAATTGTTCAGAGACATAGGCATAATCCCAGGGTTGGAGTTCATTCAGACCCAGTGACTGGCTGGCAAACTCCCTGAGAGCAGCCACGTCTTTTTCAGCGAAGGGCTTGGCTTTTGCGGCCAGATTGCGCAGGAAGCCCACAACCTGGGAGGAAGTGTCAGCCATGCGGGTTTCAAGTTGCATTTGGGCAAAGTCATTGTAGCCCAGCAAGCGGGCTTCTTCGGTTCTGAGGGCCAGCAGTTTTTCAATGTTGGAGGAGTTGTCGTAGCGGGCATCACCTTGTTCGGAGGCAATGGTGGCATAGCCACGATATAGCTTTTCACGCAAGGCCTGGCTTTTGGCATATTGCATGACCGGCAGGTAAGACGGCATTTTAAGCGTGAATTTCCAACCTTCCTTGTTTTCGGCCTGTGCGGCTTGCCGTGCGGCATTAATCGCGTCTTGCGGCAAGCCCTCAAGCTCTTTTTCGTCGGTTACGATCCATTCCCATGAATCGACGGCATCCAGGGCGTTTTCAGAAAATTTCTGTGAGGTTAAGGCGATTTGCTCGCTGATTTGGGCATAACGCTCTTTGTTTTCCCCCTCAAGTTCCACGCCACTCAGCCTGAAGTTGCGCAAAGCCAGTTCGATAATGCGTTTGCGGGTAGGTGTGAAGCTCTTGAAAGCCTTACTTTGTGAAATTTTCAGGTATTGCCGGTACAGGTCTTTATTAAGGCCGATCCAGGTTGAAAACTCGGTCATTTTGGGGAGCATTTCATTATATGCATCCCGTAATTCAGGTGTGTTGACAACTGAATTCAAATGACCGGCTACCGACCAGGCCCGCCATAAGCGGGCAGTGTCACATTCCAAAGGTTCTATGAATGAATCCCATGTTGGCTCTTTTACCTTTTCAACAATTTCATTAATGGCATGACGGGTATCGTCCAGCAGGCTGCTCAGTGCCGGAACCAGGTGTTCAGGTTTGATGGCGCTGTAATCAATGAGTTCGGATAAAGGGGCTAATAAGGGATTGCTATTCATGGACTCTTCTAAATTAAAGTTTACGTTCTGCTGCTTCGATGGTGTTCACCAGCAGCATGACAATGGTCATGGGGCCAACGCCGCCAGGTACAGGAGTAATTGCGCCGGCAACCTCTTTGGCAGAAGAAAATTCTACGTCGCCCTTGAGTTTACCATCTGAACCGCGGTTGATACCTACATCAATGACAATGGCACCCGGTTTGATCATGTCGCCAGTGATCATTTCGGGACGACCCGTTGCCACGACAAGGACATCTGCACGTCGTGTATGGGCGGCAAGGTCTTTGGTTTTGGAGTTGCAAATAGTGACGGTGGCACCCGCTTTTTGCAATAGCAGTGCCATGGGTTTGCCGACTATGTTGCTGGCCCCTATTACGACCGCTTCAGCACCGCGAAGTTCAACATTTTCCGATTCGAGCATTTTCATGACACCATAAGGGGTGCATGGAATGAACAGGGGACGGCCCGTCATTAACGCACCGGCATTGCTGATATGAAATCCATCAACATCTTTTTCCGGGCTGATGGTTTCAATGACTTTGTTGGCGTCCAGGTTGGCAGGCAAGGGCAGTTGAACCAGAATGCCATGAACGGATGGATCGTTATTGAGTTCGCGAATCCGGTTACAGAGCGCTTCTTCGCTTAGGCTTGCCGGGTATTGTTCTACTGAGGAGTTAAGGCCAAGTTTGGTGAAGGTATTGGCTTTGTTCCTGACATAAACCTGGGAAGCCGGATCATCACCAACCAGAATCACGGTAAGGCCGGGAATAATATTCTTTTCCTTCAGTGCGTTGATGCGTTCAGCCAGATTCTGTTTGATGGTTTCGGCGAGTTTTTTTCCGTCAATAATGCGAGCAGTCATTCAAATGTCCTTGCGATTTAATTACTTTGCCAATGCCACTTTCATTAAGTCAGCGACAGTGGTTACTTCGAGTTTTTCCATAATATTGGCCCGATGGGCCTCAACGGTTTTAATACTGATATTCAGGTCATCGGCAATTTGCTTGTTAAGCCGGCCGGCGACAATCCGGCCAAGTACCTGTTGCTCGCGTGATGTAAGGCGGGCAAGTAGTGCCTGATGATTTTTTTGCTGTTCGGCAATCGATACCTTGTCTTGGGCCTGCACCACCATATGGGCGATGATTTCACGCAGGTCGGCTTCGTTGAAGGGCTTTTCAAGAAAGTCAACAGCACCTTTCTTCATGGTTGAAACGGCCATGGGAACATCACCGTGACCGGTGATGAAAACAATGGGAAGAGGAGCATTGCGTTTGATCAGTTCTTCCTGCAGCTCCAGTCCTGTCATGCCAGGCATGCGAACGTCTGCAATCAGAACGCTTATTATCGATGGGTCATAGCTTTCCAGAAACTGTTCGCCACTTTCAAAAGCCTGAACCTGATAGCCATTGGCTTCCAGTAACCAGCGTAACGAATCCCTGACGGCTTCGTCGTCATCGACGATAAAGATTGTGCAATTGTCTGTTGTCATAGTTTGTATCCTTTACTCATTGTTCTTGGATTGGCTCTTTTGGAGCACAGGGGAGTAAAAAGCGGAATATTGTTCCGCCTTCGGGGTTGGTTTCAGCCCAGAGCCTTCCATGGTGGGATTCAATAATTGTTCTGCAAATATTGAGACCCATGCCAAGCCCCTCTGACTTGGTGCTGAAGAATGGTTCAAATAAACGTTCGGGTTCTTTCAGTCCATGACCGCGGTCAACAACCCGTACCTCAATTTGTTTGTCATGAAGGTAGGCATTGACATAAAGTGTATCGGCTTCGCTGTTGACCATGGCCTCAAGGCCGTTTTTGACCAGATTAAGCAGTACTTGTTCAATAAGAATGGGGTCGGCCAGGACATTGGGCAGATCATCGGGAACATTGGCCTCGATTTTTATTCTGCGTTTGCGGGCATCAATTTCGGCAAGATCCAGGGTGTTGTCGATGATTTTGGACACGGGCGTGCTTTGACGGCGTGGCTCGCTTCGTTTGACAAACTCACGGATGCGACTGATGATTTTACCGGCACGTTCTGCCTGATTGGCGGATTTCTCCAGCGCGGACAGGAGTTTTTCCTGTGATATGTTGCCCGATTTGATCATGGCAACGATGGCCATATTGTAGTTGGCAATCGCCGTAAGGGGCTGGTTAAGCTCATGCGCCAGGGAAGAAGCCATTTCGCCCATGGTGGTAAGCCGACTCGTCAGCTGGATTTTTTCTTGCTGGATTCGTGAGTCTTCTTCGTGCTTGCGTCTTTCGGTAATGTCCCGGGCAACCTGCATCCGTACTTTTCGGCCATCGGTCCAGATGAGCATCCGATGATGCACTTCAAACCAGCAGTCTGCCGAAGGCGCATATTGCTCGATGGTTACGCCGCTGAACCGGCCTCGCCGTCCGCCCATTAATTCGCTGTGGCCATTGGGCTGTGAGCCAAAAAGGCGTCGGTAGGTACGATTGGCAAATAAAAGCTCCAGTCCGGCAGGGGTATCCGCCACCACCGAGATGGCATCATCCAGTCCTTCCAGCACGGTCATGAAGCGTTCATGGGCAGCCGTCAGGGCCTCCCGAACCCGTTTGGGTTCGGTGATGTCGGTCATTGAAGTCATCCAGCCGATTTGCTCTCCGTTGGGGTCCCGCAAGGGAGATACATACATGCGCGAGGTAAAGCGTGATCCATCACGCCGCTGGGCTTCTACTTCCAGTCCGGTGCTGGGGGTTTTGCCCGACATGAGAATATCCAGAATACGCTGGTGTTCGTCATATTTTCCGGGCACCCAGTATGGATAGGGAATGCTTTTTCCAAGCAGGTCGGCCTCGTTCCAACCCATCATGCGACAGAAGGCCGGGTTTACATAGGCGATTCGGCCTTGCATATCCAGGACACGCATGCCGGTTGACATGGAGTTTTCCATGGCCCGGCGAAAGCTGGTTTCGGCCAGTAGGGCCGCTTCAGCATTTGAACGAAAGCGTGTGTAACGCCATAAGGCCAACAGGCTGATGATGATAATGAAAGAAAGTGCCATGACAAAGAACATCAGGCGTTCCTGCTTGGTTTCTTCATCAACGGTGACGAACATGACGCTTTCTTTGTGTATTTGCTGCAACCAGAAAAAGCCGGTCATGACAAGCAGATACAGGACAAGTACAAATACGGGTGTAATCCAATAAAGGCCTTTTTTATTTATTTTTGCATTGTCGTAAAACGACGAAGCCAGCAGGGATTTATTGGGCAGGTCAGACATTGGTGTTACAAAAAAATCTTTAAAGTAAATGGGTATTGTAATTGAGACATTTCCCCATGATACTGGTTTTGTTGCACCAGGTAAAATTTTAATGTTTGTATTAAAAATCTTTTTGTTTTTTCATAATGTGAAAACATATATCATTATATAAAATTTAGCTTGTGCGAATGCTGGCTGTCTCATAGAATAGAAGTCGCATTATTTATATTTGGCCACTTCAGACGTGGGTGGCATGCATTGCCGTATTCTGCTTTTAAGGTACAGTGTGCTTTAATGGGAGCAGAACAATATTAGAAAATAAATGATTTGCGGATAGCAAATCCTAACAGGAGAAAACGATGTCGTCGCCTGATCTCAAACAAAAAATTGCACAAATCGCCGATGTTGATGCAGTTGAAACGCAAGAGTGGCTTGAGGCGCTTGAAGCCGTGCTGGACCGTGAAGGCCCTGAAAGAGCGCATTTTTTACTGGAAAAACTAATTGATTTGGCCCGTCGTTCAGGATCGAATATCCCGTTTTCTCCACATACAGCTTATGTAAATACCATTCCTCCCGGACTGGAACCCCCCAACCCTGGCAACTTGGCCCTTGAAGAACGCATCCGCTCGTATGTGCGCTGGAATGCCATGGCCATGGTTGTGAAGGCGAATAGCCACGAGCCCGCTGATGGTGGCGATCTGGGTGGTCACATTGCTTCGTTCGCATCGCTTGCCACCATGATTGGTTGTGGACAAAACCATTTTTGGCATGGTGAAACGGCCGAACATGGCGGTGATCTGGTGTATTTCCAGGGACACTCTTCACCAGGTGTCTACGGCCGGGCTTATCTTGAAGGCCGCCTCACCGAAGAGCAGCTGGACAGTTTCCGTCAGGAAGTGGGTGGCAAAGGCTTGTCTTCATATCCCCATCCCAAGTTAATGCCCAATTTCTGGCAGTTCCCTACGGTATCAATGGGTCTTGGCCCCTTGATGGCCATTTATCAGGCTCGTTTTCTCAAGTATCTGCATGCGCGTGGTATTGCAGATACCAGTAATCGTAAAGTGTGGGTCTTCTGTGGTGACGGCGAAATGGATGAGCCGGAATCCCTGGGCGCTATCAGCCTGGCTGCCCGTGAAAAACTGGATAACCTTATTTTTGTGATCAACTGCAACCTGCAGCGTCTTGATGGCCCGGTTCGTGGTAATGGCAAAATCATCCAGGAACTGGAGGGTGATTTCCGTGGCAGTGGCTGGAATGTCATTAAGCTGATTTGGGGCAGTTACTGGGATCCGTTGCTGGCTCGCGACAAAGAAGGTATTTTGCGTCGTGTCATGGAAGAAACCGTAGATGGTGAATACCAGGCCTATAAGGCCAATGATGGTGCTTATGTGCGCGAACACTTTTTTGGCAAGCACCCCAAATTGCTTGAGATGGTCAGCCGCATGAGCGATCAGGAAATTTGGCGCCTTAATCGTGGTGGCCATGATCCCAACAAGGTGTATGCCGCCTTTGATGCTGCGGTTAAAACCAAAGGTCAGCCTACTGTCATTCTGGCCAAAACCATTAAAGGTTACGGTCTGGGTCACGTTGCGCAAGGTAAAAACCCTGCCCACCAGCAGAAAAAACTGGATCTCGATTCCATCCGTGAATTCCGTGATCGATTCAATATTCCCATCCCTGATGACAAACTGGCCGATTTGCCATACTTCAAACCTTCTGAGGATTCCGCAGAAATGAAGTATCTCAGGGAACAGCGCCAGAAACTGGGTGGTTATTTACCAGCCCGAAGAGCGGTAGCAGAAGAAAAGCTGAAAGTGCCCGATCTGGATAAATTCAATACCATTCTTGAGCCAACGGCAGAAGGACGTGAAATCTCAACCACGCAGGCATTTGTACGTTTCCTGAACCAATTGCTCCGGGACAAGAATATTAGTGACCGTATCGTGCCTATTCTGGCCGATGAGTCACGCACTTTCGGTATGGAAGGTCTGTTCCGTCAGATAGGTATTTATGCACCTGAAGGGCAAAAATACACCCCGGTCGACAAGAATCAGGTGATGTATTACAAGGAAACCGCCAACGGACAGTTGTTGCAGGAAGGCATTAACGAAGCAGGCGCTTTTGCATCATGGATTGCAGCGGCTACTTCATATTCCACCAATAACCGCATCATGATTCCATTCTTCATTTATTACTCGATGTTTGGATTTCAGCGAATTGGTGATCTTGCCTGGGCTGCAGGCGACATGCAGGCCCGTGGTTTCTTGCTGGGCGGTACCGCCGGCCGCACCACATTGAACGGTGAAGGCCTGCAGCATGAAGATGGACATAGCCATATCCTGTCCTCCACGATTCCCAACTGTGTTTCTTATGATCCTGCTTTTGCGCACGAATTGGTTGTCATTATGCAAGACGGCCTCAAGCGTATGGTTGAGAATCAGGAAAACGTTTTCTATTACCTGACGGTAATGAACGAAAACTATGCGCAGCCAGGTCTGCGAGTGGGTGATGAAGAGGGCATCATCAAGGGTATTTACAAGTTCAGCTCTGTCGACAAGGGAGAGTTCCGCGTACAGTTGCTGGGTTCCGGCACTATTTTGCTGGAAGTGATTGAAGCCCAGAAACTGCTTGAGCAGGATTGGGGTATTGGTTCTGATGTCTGGAGTGTGACCAGCTTTACAGAGCTCCGGCGTGATGGCCTGGATTGCAACCGCTACAACTTGCTGCATCCCACTGCCAAGAAACAAAAAGTTCCTTATGTGACTCACAAACTGCAAGAGTCGGAAGGCCCGATTATTGCCTCTACCGACTACATGAAGCTGTTTGCCGATCAGATTCGCGAATTCATTCCTGCCGGACGTGAGTACAAGGTCCTGGGTACTGATGGTTTTGGCCGTTCGGATTTCCGCTTCAAACTAAGAGAACACTTTGAGGTTGATCGCCATTTTGTGGTATTGGCAGCATTGAAAGCCCTTGCTGATGAAGGCAAGATTCCTGCTTCAAAACTTGCCGAAGCCATTAAGAAATATGATATTAACCCCGCTAAAGCCAACCCACATCACGCATAAGGTTTTTCGACATGAGTAAATTGTTAGAAATTAAAGTGCCGGATATCGGAGATTTCAGTGAAGTTGAAGTCATTGAGTTGCTGGTTGCTGTTGGCGATCGGGTAGAGGCTGAACAAAGCCTTGTAACGGTTGAGTCAGATAAGGCCTCAATGGAAATTCCGTCCTCGGATGCAGGTATTGTTAAAAGTCTGAAAGTCAAACTGGGTGACAAGGTGAAAGAAGGTAGTGTCATTCTGGAGCTTGAAGCCGCAGATAATGTCGTTGATCAGCCTGCATCGGCTGCCAAGACTACTACTGCTCCCGACTCGTCACCCGCTGTCAGTCAGGCGCCTGTGCAGGCAACGTCATCTTCAGCACCTGCAGCGGCAGGGGATGTGATCAATGTTGTGGTGCCTGATATTGGGGACTTCAGCGAGGTAGAGGTCATTGAGGTTCTGGTGTCAGTGGGTGATACGGTAGATGTCGAGTCAAGCCTGATTACGGTGGAGTCTGACAAGGCTTCCATGGAAATTCCTTCATCACATGCCGGAACGGTGACTTCCCTGGCAGTGAAGGTGGGTGACAAGGTTTCCAAAGGTTCTGTTGTTCTGACCTTGAGCCCCACCGGACAACAAGTCGCGGCAGCGCCTGTTTCCGTTCCTGCGCAGCCCGAACAGGTGGTTCAGGCCGCAGAAACGATGACAAAACTGCCCAGCTCAGACCGCATTGATGAGACCGCAACAGTCCCTTCCGAGTTCAGGGTTTCTCCCACGGCTTCCTTTGCATCCACCATGATGCCAAGCCGCAACTTGCCCCATGCCTCTCCCTCCGTGCGTAAGTTTGCCCGTGAACTTGGCGTGGATCTTGCGCAGGTGAAAGGAACGGGTGAAAAGCACAGGATTACCCAGGATGATGTGCGCAAATATGTGAAGGCAACCCTGACGGCGGCCATGAGCACACGTTCTACCACGAGCAGCTCAAGTGTTGGTGGCGGCTTGTCAGTACTGGATTGGCCGAAAATTGATTTTGCCAAGTTTGGACCGATCGAATCCAAACCCCTGTCGCGCATTAAAAAGATTTCAGGCGCAAACCTGCATCGCAACTGGGTCATGATTCCTCATGTAACGAATAACGATGAGGCGGACATTACCGAGCTGGAAGCGCTCCGTGTGAAGTTGAACAAAGAGCATGAAAAAGCAGGTATCAAGTTCACCATGCTGGCATTCATCATCAAGGCCGTCGTTGCATCCCTGAAGAAATTCCCGGAATTCAATGCTTCGCTTGATGGTGACCAGTTGGTGATGAAAAAATATTACCACATCGGTTTTGCCGCTGATACACCAAACGGTTTGGTGGTTCCGGTTCTTAAAGATGCCGATAAGAAAAGCATTTCCGAAATTGCCAAAGAAACCGCAGAACTGGCCAAGCTGGCTCGTGACGGAAAATTGTCACCTTCACAAATGCAGGGCGGGTGTTTCACGATTTCCTCACTCGGAGGTATTGGCGGCACCTCATTTACGCCCATCATTAATGCGCCTGAAGTGGCTATTCTGGGTGTGTGCCGTTCTTCATATAAACCGGTATGGAACGGACAGGCCTTTGAACCGCGCTTGACCATTCCTCTGTCATTGTCCTACGATCACAGGGTTATTGATGGTGCCTTGGCTGCCCGTTTCAATGCCTATCTGGCCTCATTGCTGGCGGATTTCCGTCGGGTATTAATCTAAGCGCAGGGGTTGAAAATGAGTCAAATTGAAGTCAAAGTACCTGATATTGGCGATTTTGATAGCGTTGAAGTGATTGAGATCCTGGTCGCGCCCGGTGATGTGATTGCCGAAGAACAAAGCCTGATTACCGTAGAGTCTGATAAGGCTTCTATGGAAATCCCTTCTACTGTTGCTGGCAAGGTAGTGGCACTCAATGTTAAGTTGGGTGACAAGGTTGCACAAGGAAGTGTGATTTTAAAGCTTGAAAGCAATGGTGCCGAGGCAAAAGTCGGGAAGCCTGCTGCCAGTGCGCCTGCAACGCCTGTTGCCGATACCTCACCTGCCACCGGTGCATCCCGTCTTTCAGTGGCAGTGTCAGAAGATGCTTATGATGTCCTGGTGCTGGGTGCCGGTCCCGGTGGATACTCTGCCGCTTTCCGTGCCGCAGACCTTGGCCTGAAAGTGGTATTGGTAGAGCGTTACTCTACCTTGGGTGGTGTGTGCCTGAATGTGGGATGCATTCCGTCCAAGGCCCTGTTGCATAATGTGGCCGTGCTGGAAGAGGCCAAACACCTGGCCGCCAATGGTATTGTTTTTGGTGAGCCGGTGATCGACCTGAATAAACTGCGTGACTATAAAGACAGTGTTATCGGCAAACTTACCGGTGGCCTGGCCGGCATGGCAAAGGCTCGTAAAGTAACGGTGGTAACCGGTGTTGGCGAGTTTTCAGACAGTCATCATCTGTCGGTTGCCAAGCCTGATGGTACAACCCAGGTGCTGGCATTTAAAAACGCCATTATTGCGGCTGGTAGCCAGTCGGTAAAACTGCCTTTCCTGCCAGAGGATGATCGTATTGTTGATTCCACCGGTGCGCTTCAGCTTAAATCCATTCCCAAGAAAATGCTTATCGTTGGTGGTGGCATTATCGGGCTTGAAATGGGTACCGTCTATTCCGCATTGGGTGCTCGTCTTGATGTGGTTGAAATGCAGGATGGCTTAATGCAGGGGGCAGACCGGGATCTGGTTAAGGTCTGGCAAAAAATGAACGCCTCCCGTTTTGACAACATCATGCTGAACACGAAAACGGTGGCAGCCGAAGCAAAAGAGGATGGCATTTGGGTGACGTTTGAAGGTGAAAGTGCACCCAAAGAACCTCAGCGCTACGATTTGGTACTGCAGGCGGTGGGACGCTCTCCGAATGGCAATAAAATCGGTGCTGAAAAAGCGGGTGTGCAGATCAGTGATCGCGGCTTCATTGCGGTAGACCAGCAAATGCGCACCAATGTACCTCATATTTATGCCATTGGGGATCTGGTGGGGCAACCCATGCTGGCTCACAAGGCTGTTCATGAAGCGCATGTGGCTGCTGAAGTGATTGCCGGGCAGAAAAGCTTCTTTGATGCCCGTGTCATTCCTTCGGTTGCCTACACAGACCCTGAAGTGGCTTGGGTTGGACTGACGGAAGAGCAAGCCAAAAAAGAGGGAATCAAGATCGAGAAAGGTCTTTTCCCATGGGCGGCATCGGGCAGGGCTATTGCCAATGGGCGTGATGAAGGTTTCACCAAACTCATATTTGATGCTCAGACTCATCGGATTCTTGGGGGGGGCATTGTGGGCACCCATGCGGGCGACCTGATCAGTGAAGTGGCACTGGCCATTGAAATGGGCGCTGATATGGTGGATATTGGCAAGACTATCCACCCACACCCGACTTTAGGTGAATCGATTGGCATGGCAGCGGAAGCGGCTCATGGCAGTTGTACCGACTTGCCACCAGGCAGACGTAAATAACGCTTTTGGCTTGCAAGATTAAAGCTCTCTTATTTTCCGGTTTTCTGGAAAATCAAGAGAGTTTTTTCTTGGTGTCGCTTAAAATAGTCGATTAACCGTTATGTATTTTTTTATATTGAAATGACTGCCGTACCTACTGAACAGCATTCTCTTGATGAATGGCTGGCTTATCTTGAATCCATTCATTCAACGTCCATTGATATGGGTCTGGATCGTATCAATGAAGTGGCCAAACGCCTTGATGTTGATTGGTCTGGTGTGAAAATTATCGTGGGTGGCACAAATGGCAAGGGTTCAACCTGTGCCATGCTAGAGTCCATTTACCTGGCAGCGGGTTATTCGGTTGGTATGTACACCTCGCCACACCTGGTTCATTTCAATGAACGCATCCGCCTGAATGGCATCATTGCAGATGATGCCTCAATCATTGCGCAACTGGCACACATAGAGAAAGTACGTGCAGAGATTACACTTACCTACTTCGAGTATACAACGCTGGCGGCATTGCTGCTGTTCAAGCGGCATAATGTTGATGTTGCCGTACTGGAAGTGGGTTTGGGTGGCCGCCTCGATGCGGTCAATATCGTTGATGCCGATTGCTCCATTGTCACTAGCGTGAATATCGATCATACCCAGTGGCTGGGCAATACCCGGGAAGAAATCGGATTTGAAAAAGCGCATATTTTCAGGGCAGGCAAGCCAGCCATTTGCAGTGACCCTGAACCCCCACAATCCCTTCTTGATTATGCCAAGCGCATAGATGCGGATTTATGGCTGTTCGGCAAAGATTTCAATTATGCGGGTGATAAACAGCAATGGGCGTTTGCCGGGCGTACGCAGCGTCGCAATGCTTTGGCCTATCCCGCTTTGCGTGGGGCAAACCAACTGTTAAATGCATCAGCAGCCCTGGCTGCCATCGAATCGCTTCGTGGTCGTCTTGCCGTGCCGATTCAGGCTATCCGTGAAGGTTTGTTGCAGGCATCCTTGCCGGGTCGGTTCCAGATTCTGCCTGGTCAGCCTACCGTGATCCTTGATGTTGCCCATAACCCGCACGCTGCCGCTGTGCTGGCACACAATCTTGATGGCATGGCTTACTTCCCATATACCCATGGTGTTATTGGCATGCTGAATGACAAGGATTGTGAGGAAGTCCTTAAAAAAATGGGGCGGCGTATCGATCATTGGTATTGCGCAAGTTTGCCAGGTGACCGAGCCCGCTCGGGTCAGGATATTGCCAATAAAATTACGGCTCTTTTCCCGGCAGATAAAGACGGTTTGCCAACCGTTACGGTCTATGATACACCTGTAAGCGCCTACGAATCCGCCCGGGAAAAAATGGGTAACGATGATAGAATTGTGGTTTTTGGTTCATTTGTAACGGTGGCTGCCGTTATGCAAAAGCTAAATAAATAAAGGGTTGATTGACCGTAAAGTTAACGCTCAACAAGGATTTATATGGGATTGTTCAATTCACAAAATAACCAGTATCAACGCCAGCGGTCTCGTACACGCATGAGCGAGTCAGAGCAACAGGCGCTCAAGGCCAAGGCTCGCAATCGGCTGATTGGTGCTATTGTATTGATTGTTTTGGCAATTATCGTGGTTCCTGCTGTTCTTAATACGAATGATTCTCCTGAAATTCAGCAATTGCCGCCGATGGCTCCTTTAGTGACGGGCGGCAACAATGATGCCAATGTGGCCGGAACCCTGTCTGTCGTTACCGCGCCAGGGGTCGAGTCCAATGGCAGCGCGTCAACTTCCCAGCTCGTCAACACAGACGGAACAGTTGCCGGTGATGTACAGGTAACCGGTTCCGTAGCCTCTGATACCGCCATTGTTTCCGAGCAACAGCAGGAAACGCCTGTTGAATCAGTCGCTTCCGGTACTGCCATTGTGACAGGCAACGAAACCCAGAATCTGGCAGAGCAAGAGGTCAAAGCCACTACACGTACACCCGATTCCAGGGAAGTCGTCAAAAAACCCGAGCCAGAGCGTAGCAAACCGGCAGAGGTTAAGGGGCCTGATAATCGCATTACCATTAAAGAAACCGAACGAACTGATGACGGATCACGTGCACTGGCTTTGCTGGAGGGGCGCAGTCCTTCAGTCAAGCCGAAAAGCTCTCCCAAGGTAACCAGTGGGAATTACTCCCTCCAGGTGGCATCTTATTCTTCTTCAAAAGATGCCCAGGATAGACGTGAAAAATTAATTGCCTCTGGCGTTTCCAATGCATATGTACAAAGTGCCATGGTTAATGGCAAACAGCAGTATCGTCTTCGCGTGGGTCCATTCAATTCGCGCGAAGCGGCCCAGGCTGCACAAACCCGTTTGCGCACGCTGGGTTACGATAATGGATTTATTTCTGCCAATTAAATCATTGTGACCGAATTTGATTATATAGCGCTAGGCATTGTGACCGTGTCTGGTTTGCTTGGGTTAATGAGAGGGTTCCTGAAGGAGTTTTTCTCATTAATGGCCTATGTTGCCGCATTTGTTGGTGCTGTCTGGTGGGGGCCTCAGGTCTATCCCTGGTTCCAGACATTGATTGATAACTCCCTGTTAAGTATGGGTATTGGTTACGGGTTGACCTTTATTGGTGTTTTGCTGGTGGTGGGTTTGCTTAACCTGACCCTTGGCACGCTGATCGAAAAAACCGGTCTTGGCCCGGCGGATCAGGGATTTGGAATTATATTTGGATTGGCACGGGGCGTTCTTATTGTTCTTGTGCTTGTCGTTATTGCGGGATACACTCCTTTTCCTCAGGAACAATGGTGGGTAAATGCACGTTTTTCAGGGGCGGCTGTCAATCTGATCAAGCTGATTGCGCAGTTATTGCCCGAGAGTGTGGGATCTTACCTGCCTTATCAGTAGTTTTCATCGTTAAAAATAGGTATACACAATATGTGTGGAATAGTCGGGATCGTCGGTCGTTCTCCTGTTAATCAATTGATATATGACAGCCTGCTTTTATTGCAGCATCGTGGCCAGGATGCGGCGGGTATAGCAACGGCAAACGGCAATAACTTTAATATGTTCAAGGCACATGGTCTGGTCAGGGATGTGTTCAGAACACGTAACATGAGGTCATTGCCGGGTAATTCGGGTATTGGGCAGGTGCGTTACCCCACGGCCGGTTCAAGCGACAGCCTTGAAGAGGCGCAGCCGTTTTATGTGAATGCGCCTTTTGGCATCACTTTTGCCCATAATGGTAATCTGACTAATTGGCGTGAATTGCGCGAGTCGCTGTTTAGGGTGGATCGTCGTCATATCAATACCAATTCCGACTCCGAGGTGTTGTTGAATGTGCTTGCCAATGAGCTGCAAAATGCATCGCAAGGTATCTCTTTGGATACTGACACGATTTTCAAAGCGGTGGCGTCACTTCATAAACGGGTAAAAGGGGCGTATACCGTTATCGCCCATATTGCCGGTTATGGCATGCTGGCTTTTCGTGATCCGTTTGGCATTCGCCCATTGTGTCTGGGACGCTCAGAGTCTGAGCAGGGTGTCGAGTGGATTGTGGCATCAGAGTCTG
This sequence comes from Advenella sp. EE-W14, assembly GCF_012923605.1. NCBI lineage: Bacteria > Pseudomonadati > Pseudomonadota > Betaproteobacteria > Burkholderiales > Alcaligenaceae > Advenella > Advenella sp. EE-W14. The sequence continues at coordinate 137,093 of NZ_JAAVNG010000009.1, forward strand.
TTGCCATTGAAGGTATCGGGTTTGATTTTGTACGTGATATACAGCCTGGCGAAGCGGTCTTTATCGATCTTGATGGCAATGTTACCTCTCAACAGTGTGCTGAAAATCCTGTCCTGACTCCTTGTCTGTTCGAGTATGTTTATTTTGCCCGGCCTGACTCAACCATTGACGGTGTTAACGTTTATAACGCCCGCCTTAAAATGGGTGAATATCTTGCCAATAAAGTTGCCAAGCAATTGCGTTTAAGTGATATTGATGTGGTAATGCCTATTCCTGATTCCTCACGACCTGCTGCGATGGAGCTGGCTTCCCATCTTAAGCTGGAATACCGCGAAGGATTTATCAAGAACCGTTATGTCGGACGTACCTTTATTATGCCCGGCCAGGCAGTACGTAAAAAATCAGTGCGGCAAAAATTGAATGCCATGAGCATGGAATTCAAGGGGAAAAACATTTTGTTGGTTGATGATTCTATTGTGCGCGGCACGACAAGTCGTGAAATTGTGGACATGGCCAGGGCGGCAGGTGCCAAGAAGGTTTATTTTGCTTCTGCTGCGCCAGCCGTGCGTTATCCTAATGTGTATGGTATTGACATGCCCTCACAGGATGATCTGATCGCAACAGGCAGGACCCCCGAGGAAGTGGCCAAGGAAATTGGTGTTGATGGCTTGGTGTATCAGGATCTTGAGGATCTTAAACGGGCCATTCATGATTTGAACCCAAATATTACCCAATTTGAGGCATCCTGCTTTGATGGGAAATATGTGACCGGCGATATTGATGAGGCTTATTTGAAGCGTCTTCACGACACCCGCCATAAAGAGGGTGGCAATACAGAGCCACAGGGTGGCTTGCAATTCAATATGGGTTACGCTGCAAATAACGGCTCAAATTACTAGTCGCTAATCATTGACCGGGCAGTGTTGTTCTTTCTGAATAACACTGCCAATGAAGCAATAACAATTACAGCAAATAGCAGCAGGCTCCAGATGGCATATTCAACGCCAAATAATTCTGCCCGGGCATCCATGCAGGTGGCGTAAATACCAAACAGCCATGGTACAGCGGCATCCAAACCCGTTGTTTTGGCCATGAAACGGTCGGCAAATGTCATGTCACAGGAAAACATCACAGAAGCCACGCTATATTGGTACCATGCAGAAAGAACACCACAAACACCCAGTCCGCCTGTGATAAGGGAAAATATCTTTTTTGCGATACCTGAACGAAAAAAATTGGCCAGCAGGCAAACCGCAGCGATGATCAGGAGTATGAGGCGTTGCAAAACACACCAGGCGCATGGGGGCATATCAAGAAAGTATTGACAGAATAGGGCAAAGCCAACCGCAACCAGACAGGCCAATGCAATTGTATTCAGTATTTTTTGTGTCATGGATAAACTTTGTTCAGGAATGAAGTTTGGCAATATCGCCCGAAAGAGACATTATAAGCTCGTATGCACCGTTCCAAACAATTTGTACACCAATGCTAAGCAGGATAAAAGCTGACAGCCTCATGAAAACCGCTGTTCCGGTAGAGCCGAGTTTATAAAGGAATTGGGCGGCATAACGCAAGCAAAGATACACAACAATTGCAACAAACAAAATACCTGTAAGGGTTCCAGTCAGGTTGAGCAGGCTATAGGTTGGACTGGAACTTTGAATCGTGGCGCCAATTGTGATGGCGGCGGAAATACTGCCCGGTCCACAGGTAATGGGAAAGGTTAATGGAAAAAAAGCATGTGCCTTGACTTTTTCCATGGTGAATTGCTCGGCCAGTTTTTCAGCGTGAAGCATGTCGTTGTCTTTGGCATTAAGCAACTGCCAGGCGCTGGCCACCACCAGAATTCCGCCTGCCACTCTGACAATCGGCAAGGAAATGCCAAAAAAGCTCAGGACAATATTGCCACCTACGGTTGCACAAACAAGCATGATAAGTACATTAATGGCGATTCTTTTTGCCAAAAGAGCACGTGTGGCACTGCTGGCGCCACTGGTCATGGTCCAGAAGATAGGGGTTACTGCAGGTGGGTTGACGAGTGGCAGCAAAGTACCTACAACGAACAGGAAGCTGCGACTTATAAAATAAAAATACTCGTTCATTATTTGATGCGGGTATCCGGATAGGTAAGGTATTTCAGGGTTTCAAGCAAATCACGTTCAAACAGCAGCTGTGTGCGCGGGTTTTCAAGTGTGGCTCCATCAAGAATGAAAACGTCTTCTACGCGCTCACCCAAGGTCATGACTTTGGCCATTTGAAGATTAATGTTGTGCCTGCTGAACGTAGATGCAAGGCTGTATAGTATACCCGGAGTATCTGTGGCTGTAATTGAAAGTCGCCAGGATTTGCTATGCTCATCGGGCTGGAGCTCTATACTGGGTACAATGGGAAAGGTTCGTGAACGACGAATGCCGGGCGACATGCTGAACCGGGATCTTCGCTTAAGTACGCACTGAAAGTCTTCGAGCTGTTTTTTTGTGATTTTATCGGCAAGGCCATGTTCAATAATGGGAACGTAAGAACGGGTGTCTTCTCCAAAAGCAAGGCTTTCAATAATAAAGCTGTCCAGTGCATAGCCTTCATTGCTGGTATGAATGCGGGCATCAAGAATGTTAATCTGGTTTTCATAGAAATAGGAACAGATCAACTCAAACAGGTTTTCTTTATCCTTGGTATAAACCAGCAGCTGAATGCCTTCATTCTTATCGGTAGGTCTGGCTTTCACAATGGTTTGTGTGGTGGAAACCGACTTATAGAGTTGCCGGGTATGCCAGGCAATTTCCTGGGGATCATGGCGCAGAAAGTAGGCAACATCCATTTTTGACCAGAATGCATCCCGGTCCTCATCGTCCAGTCCGGCCAGGCTGATTAATGCCATCGCTTCATTTTTGCGTTGGGCCAGAATGCTGCTGCGATCCAATTGTGCTCCTCCCAGGGCAGCCAGGGCCTGATTGTACAAATCTTCAAGAAGTTTGCCTTTCCAGGCACTCCAGACTTTCGGGCTGGTGCCACGGATATCAGCCACGGTTAGCAAATAAAGCGCACTCAGGTAACGCTCGGTTTTTACCAGATCAACAAAATTCTGTATAACCTGAGGGTCTGACAGATCCTGTTTTTGCGCCACTTGGGACATGACAAGATGATTCTCGACCAGAAACTCAACCAAGCGGGCGTCTTGCGGTTCAAGTTTGTGGTCTTTGGCGAATTTTCGGACTTCAATGGCACCCAGTTCGGAGTGGTCTCCACCCCGTCCTTTGGCAATATCATGAAAAAGGGCGGCCACATACAAAAGCCAGTGCTTTTCAAAATAAGCAATCAGGTGACTGGCGAGCGGGTATTCACGGGCATGTTCCGGCATGGTGAAGCGTCGCAGGTTACGAATCACCATCAAGGTATGTTGATCGACAGTATAGACATGAAACAAATCATGCTGCATCTGGCCAACCACATTTTTGAAGGCAGGGATGTACATGGGCAGGACATTCAACATTGTCATGCGGCGCAGGTTATGCACAATGCCTACGGGAGATTGCAGTATTTGTAAAAAAAGACGCCGGTTGACCGGGTTGCGTCTGAATTGGGCGTCTATCCTGAAGCGAGAACTCCAGATGGCTCGCTGTGTACGAACGGTCATGTCGGTAAGCTCGGGGTGCTGCTGCATGACCAAAAACGACTTTAGCAGTAACTGGGGCTTGCGCTCAAAGGCATCATCCGCCTTGATGTCGAGTCTTTGCTGAATGCTGCAAAAGTCCTCATCAATATCCACCCGCATAGGATTGGTGACAGGAAAAAAATAGTCTTGGAAATTTTGCATCATGAATTGGGTGAGCTGATAAACAATTCGTGCTGAATTGTAATACCGTTGCATGAGCACTTCGCTGGGACGTTTGCTGTCTTGGGGTTTTATTTTATAAATTTCCGCCAATACCGGTTGAGTATGAAAAAGCAGCCGATCATCACGTTTGTTGGCCAGTAAATGAAGTTCAATCCGCAGTCGCTTGAATTCCTGTTCGGCTTTTTTCAACTTGCTTGATTCATCATCGGTCATTAATCCTGCGCTAACCAGATTTCGCCAGCTTGGTCCCATTCCCGCGGCCGTGGCAAGCCAATGTATTTGCTGCAGATCCCTATGGCCTCCTGGAGACTCTTTGCAGTTGGGCTCAAGTGAATAGGGGGTGTCATTGAAGCGGGCATGACGCTGTTGCAATTCGAGCTTTTTGGCCAGGAAAAATTCGCGCGGATTTAGTTGGTCACGGAATTTTTTATTCAGTTCAAGAGCCAGTTTTCGATTGCCCAGTAAAAAACGCAACTCAAGTAGCGAGGTTTCTATCGTTATGTCTGTTTTTGATATTTCAAGGCATTGTTCAATGGTTCTAACACTATGGCCAATTTCCAGACCAAGATCCCATAGCATTGCGACAAAAGACTCAAGTTCGATTTTTTCTTTGGGTTCCGGGTCTTGTCTGAGCAGGACAAGAATATCAATATCGGAAAAGGGGTAAAGTTCTCCTCTTCCATAACCTCCTACGGCACAAAGTGCGGCATGTTGGGGAAGAGGATAGAATTCGACCAGGTTTTTAAATGCCTGGTCTATGACCTTGCGTAATGATACCAGCAAAGTATCCGGTCTTATTTTTTGTTGTCTGTATGAGTCAAAAAGATGCTTTTGCTGCTCGTTAATTTGTTGTTTAATAAGGAGTACTTTGCTGGTGATATTCATTTTTTATTGTTTGATAAAAGCGGGTGGGGCTGGCATGCCGGGTGAGGTGGTAAGGATTTCATAACCGGTTTCGGTAACAATGAGCGTATGTTCCCATTGCGCGGAAAGACTATGGTCTCGTGTAACGACTGTCCATTGGTCGGCCAGTAAACGTGATTCTCTACGACCGGCGTTAATCATGGGTTCTATGGTAAAAACCATGCCTTTTTCCAGTTTCTGGCCTTCTCCGGGCTTGCCAAAGTGCAATATTTGCGGTTCTTCATGAAAATTGCGTCCGACACCGTGACCACAATATTCACGTACCACTGAAAACCCATGGGATTCGGCATGTTTCTGAATGGCATGGCCAATATCGCCAATGGTTGCGCCAGGTTTGACTTGCTGTATGCCAAGCCACATACACTCGTAGGTGTTTTCAACAAGACGTTTTGCCAGAATTGAAGGGGCGCCGACATAGAACATACGGCTTGTGTCACCATACCAGCCGTTTTTAATAACCGTAACGTCAATATTAAGGATATCTCCGTTCTTGAGTTTTTTATCTCCCGGGATACCATGGCAAATAACGTGATTCACAGAAATGCATACACTGCCTGGATAGGGGGGGTGTCCGGGTGGCGCGTAACCAATGGTGGCCGATTTGACTTTCAGGATGTCGGTCATGTAGGCAAGGCACAGGCGGTCGATTTCACCGGTTGTGACACCTGGTTTGACGAATGGCGCAATATAATCCAAAACAGAGGCGGCTGTTTGGCAGGCGTCCCGCATTTGGTCGATATCAGTTTGATTTGTTAAAATTGGCATAACTGCTTGAGTAAATTATAAAAAAGATAGTAGAATGGTGGGCTTACCTGAAATTGTGGGGTAAGGAGAAGTGGTGGAAAGCATAGATTGTACCACTTATTTTTATTTTCAATTAAGCAGTAAATCGCGTGTATTTTTTCCTAGGGTGTTGATTTTAAAAAATAAATCAATGCTAAAAATACACAGGAACTAACCCTTTGGAGTTTTATATTATGTCATTAATGCGTGAAATGCTGGAAGCAGGTGTACACTTTGGTCACCAAACCCGTTACTGGAATCCCAAAATGTCTCAGTACATTTTTGGCAGCCGTAACAAAATTCACATTATCAACCTGGAAAAAACCGTAGCCAACTACCTGGAAGCAATGAAATTTGTTCGCCAGACAACCGCTCGCGGTGGTAAAGTCCTGTTTGTTGGTACAAAACGTGCTGCTCGTGAAACGATTGCGGCAGAAGCAACACGCGCAGGTATGCCTTATGTTGACAGTCGCTGGTTGGGTGGCATGATGACCAACTTTAAAACTGTCAAAAGCTCTATCAAGCGCCTGAAAGAAATGGAAGCTGCAGTTGCAGATGGCAGCACCGAGCGCATGAGTAAGAAAGAAGCCCTGATGTTCGAACGCGAACTGGAAAAACTGAACAAATCCATCGGTGGTATCAAAGACATGAACACCTTGCCCGATGTGTTGTTCGTTATTGACGTTGGCTACCACAAAATTGCCATCCAGGAAGCCCGTACGCTGGGTATTCCAGTTGTTGCCGTTGTTGATACCAATCACTCTCCTGATGGCATCGACTACGTTATTCCTGGTAACGATGACTCTGCCAAAGCAATCGCCCTTTACGCTAAAGGCGTAGCTGATGCCGCCCTTGAGGGCCGTGAGCAAAGCCTGAATGGTCTGGTTGAGACCATTGTTGAGGTCGAAGAAGAGTTCGTTGAAGAAGTTCAGGAAGACGACAACAATTAATATGACAGCATTCTGCACAATTTTCATGTGTCATGAAAGTCGTGTGTGTTGTCAATTGATCCCGTAAGGCTGATCAATTATATTTGTAAATTCAATTCGCCCCGCCCAGTCGGGGCGACTTTAAAAATACTGGAGTAAAAATGGCTGCGATTACTGCTGCGATGGTTAAGGAACTGCGCGAGAAAACAGATGCGCCCATGATGGAATGCAAAAAAGCCCTGACAGAAGCTGATGGTGACTTGGCTCGCGCCGAGGAAATCCTGCGTGTCAAGCTGGGTAGCAAAGCCAGCAAGGCCGCTTCGCGTGTTACTGCTGAAGGTCTGGTTGGTCTTTTTATTGCTGAAGATGGCAAAACAGGTGCTGTTGTTGAAATCAACTGCGAAACTGACTTTGTTGCGAAAAATGAAGACTTCATTAACTTCGTCAATCAAATGGCTGAATTGATTACCAAAGAAAATCCTGCTGACGTTGAGGCACTGTCTGCCCTGCCATTTGCTGAGGGTACCGTAGAGTCAACACGCTCAGCCCTGATTGGCAAGATTGGTGAGAATATGTCTATTCGCCGCTTCAAGCGGATCGAAACCGAAAACCTGTTGGCCAGCTATGTTCACGGTGGTCGTATTGGTGTATTGGTTGAGTTCGCGGGTGATCCTGAAGTGGGTAAAGACCTGGCCATGCACATTGCTGCCACCAAGCCTAAAGCGATCGATGCCAGCGGTGTACCTGCCGAGGAAATCGAGAAAGAACGTTCTGTTGCAGAGCAAAAAGCGTCAGAGTCTGGTAAACCTGCCGATATCGTTACCAAAATGGTTGAGGGTTCTATTGCCAAATTCCTCAAGGAAGTTACCTTGTTGACCCAGCCATTCGTGAAAAATGACAAACAAACGGTTGAGCAAATGCTGAAAGAGAAAAAAGCTTCTATTTCCAGCTTTGCCATGTTTGTGGTCGGTGAAGGTATTGAAAAACAGGTTACAGATTTTGCTGCTGAGGTTGCTGCTGCTACCGGTAACTAAATCACGCATTTTCGCCTGATAAAAATAATCCCCTTTTAAGGGGATTATTTTTGAAAACTGCAAAAGTCTTGTTCCGGACTTGTTACAATAGCATGTTAATTTTTTTAAGGATGCCTTGGCATGAGTGGCAATAAATTTAAACGCGTTCTTTTAAAGCTTTCCGGCGAAGCCTTGATGGGTGACGATGCTTATGGCATTAATCGAGCAACGATTATTCGCATGACGGAAGAAATTGCTGAGGTTGCGAAGTTGGGAATAGAGCTTTCTATTGTCATTGGCGGCGGTAATATTTTCCGTGGCGTGGCGCCCGGAGCGCAAGGCATGGACAGGGCAACCGCAGACTACATGGGTATGATGGCAACAGTCATGAATGCCCTGGCATTGCAAGATGCACTTAAAAACCACGGTGTTGTTGCACGGGTTCAATCTGCATTGAATATTGATCAGGTGGTAGAGCCTTATATTCGACCCAAGGCCTTGCGTTATCTGGAAGAGAAGAAAGTGGTTATTTTTGCTGCCGGCACAGGAAACCCATTCTTCACCACGGATACCGCTGCCGCATTGCGTGGTGCGGAAATGGGTGTTGAAATTGTCATGAAAGCCACGAAAGTCGATGGCATTTATTCTGCGGACCCCAATAAAGATCCTACCGCGACAAAATATTCGCGCATCAGTTTTGATGAGGCCATTACCCGTCGTCTTGAAGTGATGGATGCAACGGCATTTGCTTTGTGTCGTGACCAGAAACTTCCTATTATGGTTTTTTCAATTAACAAGCCGGGTGCCCTGAAAAGAGCTGTTTGCGGTGAAGATGAAGGCACGTTAGTTCACGTATAAAGGATATGCAATGAGTATTTCAGAAGTAAAGAAATCAGCTGAAACCAGGATGAGTAAATCCATTGAGACGCTGAAAAACAATTTGTCAAAAATTCGTACGGGTCGAGCCTCTGCTGCGCTGCTTGATCACGTGCAGGTTGAGTATTACGGTTCAATGGTTCCTGTCAGCCAGGTTGCGGCAGTGAATGTGATTGATGCGCGCACACTCAGTGTTCAGCCATGGGAAAAAAACATGGCCGGACCGTTGGAAAAGGCGATTCGTGAATCAGATCTGGGTTTGAATCCCGTTGCGATGGGTGAGCTTTTGCGTGTGCCAATGCCTGCCTTAACGGAAGAGCGTCGCCGTGATCTGACCAAAGTGGTTAAAAACGAAGGTGAAGATGCTAAAATTGCAATTCGTAATCTGCGACGTGATGCCAATGACACTTTTAAGAAAATGGTGAAAGAGAAAGAAATTTCGGAAGACGATGAGCGTCGTGGTCAGGATGATATCCAGAAAATGACGGATAAATTCGTGTCTGAAATTGATACCCTGGTTTCTCAAAAAGAAGCCGAAATCATGAAAGTTTAAGCGTTGGCTTATATTTTTACATTAATTGAAATTTGCCAATGATTCAGAGTTCGACACTTGATATTCCGGAAACCCATGATGTGCCAAAGCACATTGCCATTATTATGGACGGCAATGGCCGCTGGGCAACCGATCGAAAAATGCCTCGTACGGCAGGGCATGTCCGTGGCGTGCAGGCGGTACGTAAAGTTGTCGAGCATTGCGCCAGAAGCGGCGTCAGCTATCTGACCCTGTTTGCATTCAGCTCAGAGAACTGGCGTCGTCCTAAAGATGAAGTCTCGTTGCTCATGCGTCTTTTTATTCGCACTCTGGAGCGGGAGGTCAAACGCCTGAATGAAAATGACATATGTCTGAAGGTCGTGGGTGATTTGTCTCAGTTTGAGCCAAAACTCCAACAACTGATTCTGCAATCTCAGGAAAAAACCAGCGGTAATACTAGAATGACCCTGACAATTGCTGCCAATTACGGGGGCCGCTGGGATATTCTGCAGGCCATAAAGCGTCTGGTTGCTGAAAATCCGCAAGCCGTTCAGGATCCAGCGTTAATCAATGAGCAACTGCTTGGCAGTTATCTCGCCATGTCCTGGGCACCAGAACCCGACCTGTTTATCAGAACGGGGGGGGAGAGCCGCATTTCAAATTTCATGATTTGGCAGTTGGCTTACACAGAGCTTTATTTTACCAATACTTACTGGCCAGACATCAAAGAGAAAGATCTGGAGTTGGCTTTTGAGTGGTACCGGGGACGTGAACGCCGGTTTGGGCGCACCAGCGCACAGCTTAAAACAAAATAACAAGGGGGCATTCATGCTCGGCCAAAGAGTCATAACAGCCATTATTCTTTTGGCGGTTCTGGTTGCGGTTGTTTCAATACCAAACCCGGCGTATTTTAACTGTTTTGTCAGCCTGGCCGCAGCCGCTGCTTTTTGGGAATGGTTAAGGCTTGCTTTGCCTCAAACATGCCAAAAAAAAGGGATTGAGCTTGTCGGGGGTGTCGCCCTTTTTGTGTTATTTGTAGGTGGTTCTGTTTTTCTACCCAAAATAATGGCTGGTGACGCATTATATTTATCCATATTCAACAATACAGGCCTGTTTTTTGTTGTGCTTAGTGCGCTTGTCTGGTTGTTGATTATTCCGGTAGTCCTTTACCGGGCCCGGCTTGACTCTATTGGAAAAAATTTTTTACATGCCATATTTGGTTTTATCACCATTGTGGCAACCTGGTATGCCATCATTGCCATGTATTTCATTCATGGAGCCTGGTTTGTTTTTTCTTACCTGATTTTAATCTGGTGTGCCGATATTTTTGCTTACTTTGGTGGCAAGCATTTCGGAGGTGAGAAGCTCGCGCCTAAAATCAGTCCGGGAAAAACCCGTTCGGGTGCCTTGTGTGGTATCTTGGCCTCCATGATCTGGATGCTGGCCAGTGCCTTTATCGACAATAGCTTTTCCCATTTCATTTTAAAACAGTCTTCCATTCTTCTTGTGCCTGCAGTGGGCTTGCTGCTGGCGGTTTATTCCATTCTAGGAGACCTGTATGAGTCACTGCTGAAGCGGCGGGCAGGTTTCAAGGATTCCAGCAATTTATTGCCTGGTCATGGTGGTGCCTGGGATCGTCTGGACTCAATATTGTCAGTCAGTCCGATTGCAGTGTTGATCTGGTATTTACTTATTCATTGATTTATTATGCAAAACATAGCGATATTTGGTGCCACCGGTTCCATTGGCGATAGTACGCTGGATGTTATTCACAAACACGCGGATCGTTTTTCCGTATATGCGTTAAGTGCTCATAGTCGTATTCGAAAATTGCTTGAGCTCTCCCTGGTTCATCATCCAAAGGTTGTAATCGTTCCTGATGTGGCAGCAGAAAAAACATTCAGGCAACTTTGGCCTTCAGAGGTAAGTATGCCTGAAATACGTATTGGTTCAGAGGGATTGTGTGCAACAGCTCGTGATCCGGAGGCTGATACGGTTGTGGCTGCTATCGTGGGAACGGCCGGTTTGCCATCTGCTTTTGCCGCCGCACAGGCAGGAAAGCGGATTTTATTGGCCAACAAAGAGGCACTGGTTGCAGCAGGCTCTCTGTTTATGGAAACAGTAAGAAAAAACAATGCCACTTTGTTACCGCTTGATAGCGAGCATAATGCCATTTTTCAATGTCTTCCCAATGGAAAATATAACGCTCAGGTAAAACGCCTTATTCTTACGGCTTCGGGTGGGCCATTTCGCAACATTGACCCTGCAGGGCTTTCAGCGGTAACCCCCGAGCAGGCATGCAAGCATCCCAATTGGTCCATGGGACGAAAAATATCCATTGATTCAGCAACCATGCTAAACAAGGGTCTCGAGGTGATAGAGGCGAAATGGATGTTTGATGTTGATGCCTCCCGGATTGATGTCCTGGTTCATCCTGAAAGTACGATTCATTCCCTGGTTGAATATATCGATGGCTCTTTGCTGGCGCAATTGGGAAATCCTGATATGCGGATTCCCATTTCCTATGCATTGGGTTACCCGGATAGGATTGAAAGCAATACCGAGAGCTTTGATTTTTCGCGTTTGTTGCAACTTAATTTTGAGTTGCCTGATTATCAGCGGTTTCCCTGCCTTCGGCTTGCCTTTGATGCCTTGAAATCCAGTCAGGCAGATTGTGTGGTGCTTAATGCCTCCAATGAGGTGGCCGTGGATTATTTCCTTAAAAACAAAATAAAATTCACCGATATTGCGGTGACCATAGAAAAAATGCTTGATGGCTTTGCAGGAACTGTCAAAGGCGCTTTGTGTCATATAGATGATGTCTTCGAGCTTGATGCCATGGCTAGAAGTCACACCAGTGAATTGTTAAACGCTACACATTGATCAGCCTGGGGATCTTGATGCTTTTTAATCTGCTTTTTTTTATCATTACCATCAGTGTCGTGGTTGTTTTCCATGAGCTGGGGCACTATTTTGCTGCCCGTTATTACAACGTAAGAGTAGAGCGCTTTTCGCTGGGTTTTGGAAAGGTCCTCTTTAAAAGAACCGATAAACATGGTACTGAATGGGCAGTTTCGGCCCTGCCTCTGGGTGGCTATGTGAAACCGCTTGCTGAACCGCTGGCGGGCTCCTCGCCACGGGAGGCCGCCAGAGCTATTAGCCAGAAAACGCCCTGGCAAAGGTTTGTTATTTTTGGTGCAGGTCCTTTCTTCAGTTTTTTACTGGCGATCATTATTTATTCCGGGATGAAAATTACTGGAACCACAGAGCCTGTCCCATACCTTGCCCAACCTGCGCCCGAAACGGCTGCCTATATGGCTGGCATCAAAGGTGGAGACAGGGTATTGGCGGTAAATGGCATGGATGTGCAAGGATGGGCTGAGGCCCGTTTAGCCCTGCTTGAACCACTTGCCACGGGTGCTGATTCCACGCTGTTGCTGCAGAATCCAAATGGCGCAACACGTGAGGTATCCATACACTTTCCAAAAGTATCGGGCACGCTGGAAGGCGTTGATTTAATGGGGCAGGCGGGTCTTGCATTAATGGCACCCAAGCCCCGTGTTGCCAATGTTCTTGATGATGGGGCAGGGCAGCAGGCTGGACTCAGGCATGGAGACCTGGTATTGAATGCAGGTACTCACGAGGATATAAGCATTACTGACTTGATCTCATTCATACAGGCAAATCCAGATAAAACCTTGCCCTTGCTGATTTCAAGGAATAATACCGAGTTGTCGCTTAATGTTACGCCACGTGCCGAGTTTAATGAAAATGGCCAGGCCACAGGCAAGATCGGGGTGGCTTTTTCTGGTCAATACCCGACCCTTACCGTGCGCTATGGTATTTTTGAAAGCATATATCTGGCAACTGTGCAAACCTTTGATACGGCCTGGTTTTCTTTGAAAATGCTTGGGAAAATGGTCACGGGACAGTTGTCTTGGAAAAACATTAGCGGCCCCATCGCCATTGCCGATTATGCGGGTCAGTCCGCCCAGGTGGGTCTTGATAAATTCATCGAGTTTATAGCGCTTATTACGGTCAGTATCGGGGTTCTGAACCTGATTCCCATTCCTGGACTTGATGGCGGTCAAATGGTTTTTTGTTTGATTGAAATGGTCAGGAAAAAAGCCTTGCCCGAGCAGGTTCAGGAAAAAAGCCTGATGGTTGGTTATTCATTATTGCTGTTTTTGATGATATTTGCATTTGTAAATGACATTGCCCGTGTCTTATGAGTTTTTGATGCGTCAAAGAGCGGGTTTTTGCTGGCAAATAAGGAATTTCTGCCTTACAATCGCATGTTATGTTCTAACTGAATATTAATCAAGGATAGTCCGAATGTCTTTTCGTCCGATGACATATATAAGAAAAAAAGCGATTCCCTCTCTTATCGCCACATTATTAATACCGCAGGCAGCGTTTGCCTTTTCACCCTTTGTCATCAAGGATATCCAGGTTACAGGCCTGGAAAGTACAGAGCCTTCAATGGTATTCAGTTACATGCCCGTACAGGTTGGTAACACATTTACCGAAGAGCAGGCCTCAGACCTCATCCGTCGTCTGTATGCAACCGGCCTTTTCAATGATGTTAAAATCAATACGGCAAACAATATTGTCCAGGTCAATGTTGTAGAGCGGCCGCTTATTACTTCCATTACCTTTGAAGGAATGCGCGCTTTTGACAATAAGGCCATTACCACTGCACTTTCACAAGTGGGTTTTGGTACCGGTCGGGCACTTGATCCTGCACTTCTGGATCGCGCCACCACGGAAATTCGCCAGCAATATGTCGTCAAGGGGCATTATGGTGTCGACGTCACATCAACGCTCACACCTTTGCCCAATAACAGGGTGGGTATCAGTTTTACGGTTGATGAAGGTGTTTCTTCCCGTATCAAAGATATCAATATTGTCGGCAACAAGGCTTTTTCCGAAAGCGAACTGCTTGATGAGTTAAGCCTTACCACACCTGGTTTCATGACGTGGTATACAGGCACTCATAAATATTCACGTGAAAAACTCGAACAGGATACAGAAACCATCAAAGGCTTCTATCTTGATCGCGGTTACCTGGATTTCAATATGGAACCGCCCCAGGTTACCATTTCCCCCAACCGGGAAGATATCTCCATCAACATGACGATCAGTGAAGGTGAACCTTATACTTTACGTAAGGTTCAACTTGCCGGTGATCTGCTTGATCTGAATACCGAGCTTGAGTCAATGTTAATACAGAAACCCGGTGAGGTATTCAATGCCTCAAAAGCACGAGAGACGGTTGCCGCCATTAAAAACCGCCTGGGCGAACTGGGATATGCCTTTGCCACGGTAACGCCAAATCCGGTTACGATCCCCGGTACTACCGAGGCCGATCTTACTTTTTTTGTTGATCCGGGCAAGCGAGTTTATGTGCGCCGTATTGATATTGGCGGTAATGTACGTACACGTGACAAGGTTATTCGTCGTGAAATGCGCCAGCAAGAAGCGGCCTGGTATGATGCTGCTCAATTGACCACCTCTCAGGAGCGCATAGATCGTTTGGGTTATTTCAACGAGGTGCAGGTTAACCAGGCTCCCGTAGCAGGTACTGACGATCAGGTAGACATCATTGTTGACGTCAAGGAAAAACCTACCGGCATGATTAACCTTGGTGTGGGTTATGGTTCTACCGATAAACTTTCGTTTAACGGTGGTATCAGCCAGGAAAACATTTTTGGTAGTGGTACCGATTTGGGCTTACAGGTCAATACCAGCAAACGAAACCGTGCCGCCGTTATCACACACACAGATCCATACTGGACTTCAAGCGGAATCAGTCGTACCACTTCTTTGTATTACCGCATTGACCGCCCTTACAACTCAAATGTAGATCAGGACGAAGATAACTACCGGACACGTTCGATTGGTTTGGGTATGAATTTCGGGGTGCCCATTTCTGAAAATGACCGTATTTTCATGGGTCTGACCTTTGAAAACAACAAGATTGAATTACCCAGTGCCGATTCCGGATATATTATTCCGAAAGCTTATCGTGACTTTGTGGATATTTATGGTGAATCCACCAACACTTTCCTGTTTAACCTTGGCTGGGCCAAAGATACTCGCGACAGCGCACTTGCACCAAGTAAAGGCTACTACACATCACTTATGGCAACGGCTGGCGTAGGCGATTTGAAATACTATATGCTAAGTGCCCAGCAACAATACTATTTGCCTTTGGGTAAAGATTATACGCTTGCCTTCAACCTTGGCGCCGACTACGGTAGAAGCTTGGACAGCAAAAAGCCCTTCCCTGTCATCAAGAATCTGTATGCCGGTGGTATTGGTTCCGTTCGCGGTTATGAAGGAGCTTCTCTGGGCCCACGTGATCTGGTTTCAGGTGACTATTTAGGTGGCTCTACCCGTGTGATTGCCAATTTACAGTTGTATCTGCCTTTCCCAGGCACACAAAATGACCGCACCCTGCGATGGTTTGTGTTTGCCGATGCCGGTAAAGTGAGTGTGTCAGGTAAAACTGCCTGCACTAACGGTAATGCAAATAATGGTGGTCTGGTTGAAAAGCCGTGTGACTGGCGCTATTCTGCCGGTGTGGGTTTGTCATGGCAGTCTCCGCTGGGCCCATTGCAAATTTCATATGCTCGCCCAATCAGTGCAAAACCAGGTGATAATAAAGAATCCTTCCAGTTCCAGATTGGCACTGCATTTTAATGGTTATACACAAACTTTAACAGGTATTTAATCATCAGGATTTTTTGAAATAATCCTGGTGAACGAATTTTTATATAATTCCTTTTACATTATAAGGTTATTTTCATGAGTTCAAGTTTGGCAAAAAATACTTTCGGCAAACGTAAAGTTGGTATGTTGCTTGCAACATCAGTTATCGGTCTTTCATTGACAGCACCGACTGTATTCGCACAAGCAAAAAAAACAACCGAAGGGACAGAAACAAAGACTGAAGCTGCGGCAGAAACCTCCAGCACCAGCCCGTTGAAAATCGGGTTCGTTAATACTGAAAAGATCCTTCGTGATTCTGCGCCAGCAAAAGAAGCACAGGACAAAATCGAAACTGAATTTAAAAAAAGAGATGAAGAGCTGCAAAAGCTGGCTAATAACCTGCGTAGCAAAGCAGAGCAATTTGATAAAAATGCACCGGTCATGACAGATGCGGAGCGTACAAAGGCTCAACGTGAATTGGCTGACCTTGATACCGATCTTCAGCGTAAACGTCGTGAATTTCAGGAAGACTTCAATCGTCGTCGTAATGAGGCTTTTTCCGGTATTGTAGATAAAGCCAATGCAGCCATTCGTGACATCGCTGAAAAAGAGAATTACGATCTGATTGTTCAAGATGCGGTAACTGTCAGTGCGCGTATTGATATCACCGATATCGTTATTAAAGCACTGGATAAAAAATAAGTATGGCAATCGTATTAAATCCGAATCAGGCAGTTTCACTGGATAAGCTGCTTGAACAGGTTGATACGCGAGGTTTGGATTGGAAAATCAAAAACAGTTCAAACCAACCCTTGCCATCAATTTATGGTTTGGGCTCCCTGAATAATGCAGGAAAGACTGAAATCAGTTTTCTTTCAAATGCGAAGTTTTTTCCACATTTACTGAAAACTGAAGCGGCTGCTGTCATTCTTCCCCAAAAAGCGGTTGACCATTTACCTGATACCGTCCCATTTGCGATGGTGATCTGTGAGAATCCCTATCTGATGTATGCACGGATAGCGCAATGGTTTGACAGCTTCAGGCTAAATAATATACCCAAACAGATACATCCTTCGGCCATTGTGGCTCCCGATGCCATTATTGAACAAGGGGTTTCCATTGGGCCGCTCGCGGTTATCGAGTCTGGTGTTAGAATTGCGGCGGGCTGTATTATTGGTGCGTCATGTGTTATTGGCAAGAACTCTGAGATTGGTGATAACAGCATCCTGTATGCCAATGTCACCCTTTATCATGACGTGATCGTCGGTCAGCGCTGTATATTGCACAGTGGTTCGGTCATTGGTGCTGACGGTTTTGGCTTCGCGCCCGATAACAGCCATGAAAAAGGTGCCTGGTGCAAGATCTCCCAGCTGGGGCGCGTTATTCTTGGCAATGATGTTGAGATTGGTGCCTGTACGACGGTAGACAGAGGTGCCATTGAAGATACGGTTATTGGTAATGGTGTCAAACTGGATAACCAGATCATGATTGGTCACAATGTTAAAATTGGAGACCATACCGCCATGGCTGCCTGTGTGGGTATTGCAGGCTCTACCCAAATAGGTACCCGCTGTACCGTTGCGGGTGCCGGCATGGTTTCCGGTCATATTACCATTGGTGATGATGTGCATATCTCTGGCGGCTCTGCCGTCACTTCTGATATTCTTGAGCCGGGTCGTTATACAGGGGTTTTTCCTATTGCCGCACATGGAGTCTGGCAAAAAAATGCAGCTGTTCTTCAGCAGCTGGCCCAACTCAGAAGACGCATTCAGCAATTGGAAAAAAAATAATTCAACCAAATTAAGTGGACTGGCTTCTGTACAGGCTCGGCTTAATTGATCAGTTTTTAAATATTAATAACAGGAAAATTTATGGTAATCGATATTCAAGGCATTATGGATCGCATCCCTCATCGTTATCCTATGCTGTTGGTGGATCGTGTCCTTGAAATGGTTCCAGGAAAAAGTATTGTTGCTGTCAAAAACGTAACTATCAATGAACCCTTTTTTCAAGGTCATTTCCCACACTTGCCAGTAATGCCCGGCGTGCTTATTATTGAAGCGCTGGCCCAGGCAGCGGCAATATTTTCATTTTCAAATGAAGATGGCACAATGTTGGACAGCTCAAAAACGGCTTATTACCTGGTAGGGGTTGATGGAGCCCGTTTTCGCAAACCGGTAGTACCGGGCGATCAGTTAATGTTGCATGCAGAAGCAGAGCGCATCAGCAAAGTCATTTGTAAATACAGAACCAAGGCCGTCGTTGATGGTGAGGTGGTTGCTGAAGCAAAAATCATGTGTGCCATAAGGGATTTAGGCTAATAATGTCAAACAACATCCATCCAACAGCAATTGTTTACGATGGGGCACAGCTCCATCCCAGTGTTATTGTTGGCCCGTATGCGATTATCCATAAAGATGTTCGCATCGATGAAGGAACAACGGTTGGTGCTCATTGTATTATCGATGGATGTACCACGATTGGTAAAAATAATAATTTCTACCGTTTTTGTTCGATTGGTGGTATGCCCCAGGACAAAAAATATGCGGGAGAGCCCACTAAACTTGAAATTGGTGACAACAACACGGTCCGTGAATATGTCACCATCAATACGGGTACCGTTCAGGATGTGGGTACTACCCGCATAGGTAATGACAACTGGATTATGGCTTATGTGCATATTGCACATGATTGCCAGATTGGCAGTCACACCATTATTGCCAATTCGGTGCAACTGGCCGGGCATATTCATATTGGTGACTGGGCTATCGTAGGAGGCGGCACTGCCGCGCATCAGTTTATCCGTATTGGCGAACACTCCATGACCGGTGGCATGAGCGCCATTCGCCAGGATATTCCTCCTTATGTGCTGGGTGCCGGTCAGCCTTATCGTCCCGCTGGTATCAATTCAGAGGGCCTCAAACGTCGTGGTTTTTCAGCTGAAGAAATCTCGGCCATCAAGAAAGCTTATAAAATCATTTATATGCGCAAGTTATCGATAGAAGAAGCGCTTGATGAAATCAAACAGTATCAGGAAGAACATCCGGATACACGTACGGTACTTCAGCCATTCCTGGATTTCTTTGATACTCACTCACGTGGTATAGGTCGTTGATGGGGCTGAAAGTTGCAATGGTTGCCGGTGAACCTTCTGGTGACCTTTTGGCCTCGCGTATTATAGATGGTATCAAGCAGGCCCAGCCAGAGGTTCATTTTACGGGCATAGGCGGGCCTAATATGCGCTCACGTGGCATGCACATCCAGCATCCCATGGATAAATTAAGTGTTTTTGGTTATGCTGATGCGCTCAAGCAACTTCCTTCCTTAATCCGAACTTACAGTAGTCTTAAAAATAATTTAATCGCCCATAAACCTGATGTGTTTGTGGGTGTGGATGCGCCCGATTTCAATTTGCGCCTGGAACAAAAATTGCGAGAAAAAGGGGTCCCTACCGTTCATTTTGTGGGCCCATCCATTTGGGCATGGCGATATGAGCGCATTCATGCCATCAAAAAAGCAGTGTCTCACATGTTGGTCCTGTTTCCTTTCGAAGTGGACATCTATCGAAAGGAGGGTATTCCCGTTACTTTTGTCGGCCACCCCTTGGCCAGCCAGATCCCGCTTAAACCCGATATGCAGGCCGCCAGGCTTCGTTTGGGGTTAAGCCCAGACAGCCGGATACTGGCGATTTTACCTGGAAGCCGGGCATCAGAAGTTAAACTGCTGGCGCCACGGTTTTTGCAAACTGCCCAACAATTACTAAAGCACGATCCGGCTTTGCAGTTTATTGTGCCGATCGTTAATGAAAAAAGGCAGAAAGATTTTGATGAGATTTATGCCAGTATCCCGGTTAAAAACCTGAAAACCTTTTCTGCGACTGAGACCGGACGTCCTGTTGCATGGGATGTGATGGAGGCTTCTGACGCGGTATTGGTGGCCAGTGGTACAGCCTCTCTTGAAACGGCCTTATTCAAAAAACCCATGGTTATTTCCTATGTGATTTCTCCTTTGATGAAAAAACTGATGGAATGGAAATCAGGGCAACTCAAGCCTTATGTGCCTTGGGTTGGACTGCCCAATATCTTGTTAAAAGAATTTGCTGTTCCTGAAATTCTTCAAGACGAAGCAACGCCCGAAAATCTGGCGGCTGCCTGTCTTAATGCGCTTGAAAATACCGCTTATATTCTGGAGGTCAAACAAAAATTCTCCTTGCTTCATGAAACTTTGCGTCAGGATACGGCCCATCTTGCGGCGCAAGCCATTTTAAACGCGGCAAATTCACCAGCGTAATATTATGAATCATAATCTTGATTTGTTTTCCGACAACGAAGACGGTTTACTGATTGCCGGGATAGATGAGGCTGGAAGAGGGCCATTGGCAGGTTCTGTGTATGCTGCTGCGGTTATTCTGGATCCGGCAAAAACCATTCATGGTTTGATGGACTCCAAAAAACTATCCGAAAAAAAGCGTGAACAATTGGCGCTTGAAATCAAGGAAAACGCACTATCCTGGTCTATTGCCTGTGCCACTGTGGAAGAAATTGATCAGATCAACATACTGCAAGCAACCATGCTGGCCATGAAAAGGGCGGTTTTGAATTTGTCTGTTGCACCAGGTCTGGCGCTTATTGATGGTAACCGTGTGCCTGCAGATATGCCCGTTGCCTGTAGGGCTATTGTTAAAGGGGACGCGCTTGAGGCTTGTATTTCTGCTGCTTCCATCCTGGCGAAAACGGCCCGCGATGCGTCATTGAGAGAACTGCATGAACAATATCCCGAATATGGTTTTGATCAACATAAAGGATACGGGACAGCTCTTCATTTAGAGCGCTTGCGTTTGCATGGCGCCTGTCCTGAACATCGACGGAGTTTTGCGCCCGTAAGAAAATTACAGGGTTAAAAGTCTTTGTTTTTATTGATTTTTTCGATTAATTAAGCTAATTTTAAGTTTTAAAATTGTTTTGCCATAAAAAGGCAGTACAATTATTTGCTTTCATTGTAAAGAATTACAGCCTTTTGTTATTAGATAGATATTATTTATGACCACACCTTTAACGCCAATTCCACCGAATAATGAACTGCCGCATCGTAAAATTATTCGGAGCTGGTTAACACCCTTATCAGAAAAAAACACGCTTCGCGCTATTGTTCTGATGATTATTGATATCGCCTTGTTTTTTGCATTGATTGCCGGGGCAATTGTTTTTGAACCATGGTGGGCAAAGTTGATTTGCGGCCTGGTTTGTGGTTTTGTCATTGGCCGTCTGTTTATTATCGGTCATGATGCCTGCCACCAAAGCCTGACACCACACCGGAAGCTGAATAAATGGTTGGGCCGTATTGCCTTTTTGCCATCCGTCTCACCGTACAGCCTATGGGATGTTGGTCATAATGTCGTGCATCATGGCTATACCAATCTGAAAGGCATGGATTTTGTCTGGTGCCCTCATACACCGGAAGAGTACGCTGCCATGTCCAAAGGACGTCAGCTTATGGAGCGATTCTATCGCAGTGGCTGGGGTGCAGGCATTTATTATCTTGTTGAAATCTGGTGGAACCGCATGATGTTTCCCACCAAGGCGTATATGGGTACGCAGCGTAAAGTCTTTTTCTGGGACGGCCTGCTATCCAGTGTGTTTGGTATTTCCTGGGCACTGGTCGTGATCATTGCGGCCATTCAAACTGATCAATCAATTTTCTCACTGTTGTTTTTTGCCTGGTTTGTACCACTGATGTTCTGGTTTTACATGATCGGCTGGGTGGTGTATGTACAGCATACACATACCAAAGTGGTTTGGCATGATAACAAGGTTGAGTGGGCCAAGGCACAGCCGTTTGTTTCCACAACCGTGCATCTGACCTTCAACTTTCATTTTGGTGCACTCATGCATCACATTCTTGAGCATACTGCCCATCACGTTGATATGAGTATTCCGTTGTACAAGTTGAAAGCTGCACAAGCCCGTCTTGAAGAAATGCTGCCAGAACGGATTGTGGTACAGAAATTCAGCTGGAGATGGTATTTCAAAACGGCCAAGGCAACCAAGCTGTATGACTATGAAAACAAGCGCTGGCTTGATTTCAACGGTAAGCCAACAGCCCAGGTTTTGTAATCTATCCGGAACCATCAATATTAGGCTTTGATATTATCCCGCTTATGCGGGATAATTTTTTGTATGAAATCCATCTCCTCCAAAGAAAATCCCTTGTACAAGCAATTGCTGAAGGTTCATCTTGGCAAAATAAAGGGTCAGGTCCTCATTGAAGGCGTCCATCTTTGCCATTCATGGTTAGCGCATCATGCGAATCCTTTGTTGGCTGTGTTCAATGCCGCTGTGCTAGAGCAGGTCGAGTCAGGTGCATTCGTGCAACATGCAGCTGCGCATCAATTGATGCAGGAAGGTGCATCTGTCATGCAATCGTCCGCTAATGAGGTTTGGCAGTTGTTCAATGTGTTGAATCAGGATCAATGCGTTGTTGTACCCGATAAACTCTTCAAAAACTTGACGCAGGTGGACTCACCGCAAGGGGTGCTTTTTCTGGTGAACACGCCATCCTTCCAGGTGCCGGAAAAGATTCGGGAGAACGCGGTTTTTCTGGACCGGTTACAAGATCCGGGTAATGCGGGGACCATCCTGCGTTCAGCCGCGGCAGCGGGGGTTCGCCATGTATATCTGTCAAAAGGCTGTGTTTCAGCCTGGTCATCCAAGGTCTTGCGAAGTGCCCAAGGGGCCCATTTTTCTCTGAATATTTACGAGCAGCAAGACTTGTCCGAACTCATTGGCCGGACTGGTGTTCCGGTCATGGCAACTGCGTTGTCGGACAAGGCGCAGAACCTGTATGAAACACGCTTGCCCGAACAATGTGTATGGTTGTTGGGGCATGAAGGGCAGGGCGTGCACCCTGCCTTGTTAAGCAAGGCAACACACCAGGTATTTATTCCTCAAACAGATCTGGTTGAATCACTGAATGTCGGTGTTGCTGCCGGTATTGTCTTGTTTGAACACCGGCGCCAGCGTCTTTATTGCGTTTGAAGCTGTGTAGTGGCCGCCTGTCAAAAAAATACCTGTCAGTGAAATGTACACACGGACAGGTATTTATAGATGATAGGGTGGTTTTTTTAGTAGCTGGATTTATTCAGCCCAAGTATTTGCAAAACAGTCGTGGAAATTTCTTCAATCGACTTGGTCGTGGTTGACAGCCATTCAATGCCTTCGCGGCGCATTAATCTTTCTGCTTCAGCCACTTCATACAAACATTGCTCCAGCGTAGCATAACGGCTGTTTGGGCGACGTTCATTGCGGACTTCACTCAGGCGATCGGGCTGGATGGACAAACCGAACAGCTTGTTGCGGAAAGGCTGCAATGTTTTAGGCAGGCTTCCGCGCTCAAAGTCTTCGGGAATTAACGGAAAATTGGCTGCCTTGATGGCGTATTGCATGGCAAGGTAAAGGCTCGTTGGTGTTTTACCACAACGGGAAACACCCACCAGAATCACATCTGCTTCCTTAAGTCCATGAATGAATTGACCGTCATCGTGGGCCAGGCTAAAGTTGATTGCCTCGATGCGATTGCGGTAGGCTTCTGAACTGGCACTTAAATGAGACATACCAATGGTTGGTTCGGACTTGGCGCCTAAGGCTGACTCAAGCTGGCTGACGCAAGTGCCAAAAATATCCAGGAACACGCAATTGGACTCTTTGACATAGGCAAGAATATCCTGTTTGACCAATGTGCTGAAGACGATGGGTGGATTCTTTTCACGTTCGGCAATTTCATTGATTTTTTTTGCCACAGCCTTGGCCTTTTCATCTGTCGTGACGAAAGGTTCCCGGATTTGCTGGAACTCAAAAGACTTACTGAACTGAGAAAGTACAGAGTGACTGAAGGTTTCTGCGGTAATACCGGTGCTGTCCGATACAATAAATACAGTTCTTTGATTAAGTTGCATTGTGATTGCCTAAAAAACGCCCAAAAAAAACCGTAAAACGGTACAATTCAGTCCATGATTGTAATCGACATCATTGGTTTGTCATGTAAAGGCTTATTTGTTTGAAGAATTTAGTTGTTTTTCAAACAAATATGCTTTCATTTTTTTATTCTAAGGGTGACTTTAATGTCGTATGTTGTTCCATTTGAAAATCTCCGCATGACGGACGTGGACTCGGTGGGTGGTAAAAATGCCTCACTGGGTGAAATGATTAGCCAGTTGTCTTCAGCGGGTGTACGGGTTCCCGGTGGTTTTGCCACTACAGCAGAAGCTTTCAGGGATTTCCTCAAGCTTTCTGGGCTGGACACACGTATTGCCAATCGTCTTAGCACATTAAATCCGGAAGATGTTCGTGCATTGGCAGAGGCCGGTTCCGAAATCCGTCAATGGATTATCGAAGAACCTTTTTCCGCAGAGTTTGAAAGTCAAATCCGCGAAGCCTATGCCAAGCTGGATGCCGATGGCAAAGGTTCTTTTGCTGTCCGTTCATCTGCCACAGCCGAAGATTTGCCTGATGCTTCATTTGCAGGCCAACAGGAAACTTTCCTGAACGTTGCCGGCATTGACGATGTCCTGGATAAAATCCGTCACGTTTTTGCTTCACTTTATAACGATCGCGCTATTTCTTACCGTGTCCATAAAGGCTATGCTCATGCTGAAGTGGCCTTGTCTGCCGGTATCCAGCGTATGGTTCGTTCAGACAAGGGCAGTGCCGGTGTGATGTTTACCCTGGATACCGAGTCCGGTTTTGATGATGTTGTATTCATCACTTCTTCTTACGGTCTGGGTGAAACCGTTGTACAGGGTGCCGTTAATCCTGACGAATTCTATGTGTTCAAACCCACACTGGAATCAGGTAAATATCCAATCGTCAGCCGTCGCATCGGTTCCAAACTGATCAAGATGGAATTCAACACCGAGCGCCGTCCCGGTGAAAATGCCGTGTTGACCGTTGACGTGCCTGTTTCAGAAAGAAACCGTTACTCCCTGACCGATGATGAAGTGATTGAACTGGCCCGTTATGCCGTCATTATTGAAAAGCATTATCAGCGTCCTATGGATATCGAATGGGGTCGTGATGGTATTGATGGAAAACTGTATATTCTTCAGGCTCGTCCTGAAACCGTCAAATCACAGCAAGGTGCCCATGACGTCCAGCAACGCTACAAACTGAAGGCGACTGGCCAGGTACTGATTACCGGTCGTGCCATCGGTCAAAAAATCGGTTCCGGTAAAGTCCGCATCATTAATGATATTGCCCAAATGGATCAGGTTGAAGCCGGTGATGTATTGGTTACCGACATGACCGACCCTAACTGGGAACCCGTCATGAAGCGCGCTTCCGCCATTGTGACCAACCGTGGTGGCCGTACCTGCCACGCTGCGATTATTGCACGTGAACTGGGTATTCCTGCTGTTGTTGGTTGTGGTGAAGCAACTGAAGTGCTTGTTAATGATTCCGAGGTAACCGTGTCTTGTGCGGAAGGCGATGAAGGCCGTATTTATGAAGGCCTTCTGGAAACCGAAATCGAAGAAATCCGTCGCGGTGAAATGCCGGAAGTTGATGTGAAAATCATGATGAACGTGGGTAACCCCCAGTTGGCATTTGATTTCTCTCAAATCCCCAATGCGGGTGTTGGTCTGGCTCGTCTTGAATTTATCATCAACAACAACATCAACATTCACCCTAAAGCGGTACTTGATTACCCCAATGTTGATGCTGACCTGAAAAAAGCAGTTGAATCGGCTGCCCGTGGTTACGCAAGTCCCCGTGCTTTCTTTGTTGAAAAACTGGCAGAGGGCGTGGCCACCATTGCGGCTGCGTTCTATCCGAAACCGGTTATTGTCCGCATGTCCGACTTCAAATCCAACGAATATCGCAAGCTGGTTGGCGGTTCCCGCTACGAGCCCGAGGAAGAAAACCCGATGCTGGGTTTCCGTGGTGCGGCTCGTTATATTTCCGACGATTTCGCTGAATGCTTCCGTATGGAATGCGAAGCTTTGCGCTTTGTTCGTGAAGAAATGGGTCTGACTAACGTTGAAATCATGATCCCCTTTGTGCGCACCCTTAACCAGGCTGAACGCGTGATTAACCTGTTGGCGGAAAATGGCCTGAAACGTGGTGAAAACGGTCTGCGCGTGGTTATGATGTGTGAGGTTCCTTCCAATGCGATTCTTGCCGAGAAATTCCTTCAGTACTTTGATGGGTTCTCTATCGGTTCAAACGATATGACCCAGTTAACGCTTGGTCTTGACCGTGATTCGGGCATGGAGTTGTTGGCGGCTGATTTTGATGAGCGTGATGAAGCGGTACAATTCATGTTGTCACGAGCCATTCAGGCATGTCTGAAAGCCGGCAAATACGTTGGTATTTGTGGTCAGGGCCCCAGCGATCACCCGGATTTGGCGGTATGGCTGAAAGAACAGGGTATTTTGTCAATGTCTCTTAACCCCGATACGGTGGTTGATACCTGGCAAAAACTGGCTGTCGCTCAGTAATTGATTAAGTAATGAAAAAACAGGCTCTTTCGAGGGCCTGTTTTTTTGTCATCAAAAAATGAAAAACATGATTAATACATTCCTCATCTTTCATCACAAGGAATATTTTCTTTTTTAATAAAATGAGGGATGAATTAAGTTACACTTACTGAATTAACCATAGATTTTAAGGATATGAAATGAGTCAATTGATTATTGAAGATATTGAAGTGGGTACCGGTGAAGAAGCCAAAAGCGGGCAACATGTCACCGTGCACTACACTGGCTGGTTATTGGATAATGGTGCCAAATTTGACTCAAGCAAAGATCGCAATCAACCATTTTCTTTCCCTCTGGGTGCAGGCCATGTCATTAAAGGTTGGGATCAGGGTGTGGCAGGCATGAGGATTGGTGGCAAACGTAAACTAACCATTCCATCATCGTTAGGTTATGGTGCCAGAGGAGCTGGCGGTGTTATTCCGCCTAATGCAACTCTCGTGTTTGAGGTTGAATTACTGGACTTGGCGTAAGTTTGGTAAATTCCGGTCTTTCCAAAAGGTGACAATATGATCTGGCTCTGGTTTGCTCTTGCGGTGGTGGCACTTATTGCCGAACTGCTTTCAGGCACATTCTACATGTTGCTTGTTGCGTTGGGACTGGTCGCTTCGGGTATTGTTGCCTATTTGGGTTTCAGTCCGGCTGCCCAGTTGGCTACTTGCAGCATCATTGGCATTGCCGGGCTGATTATACTTAAAAAAACGGGTGTATTATTAAAAAAAGGGCACCTTAAGGCAACCAGTGACAGTAATGTCATCCTTGATATCGGCCAGCAAGTAGAAGTGAAGTCGTGGACAGAAAATCGTACGTCCACGGTCTATTACCGAGGAGCTCAATGGCAGGTAAAACTGGATCCTTCCATTACTGAAACACCATTGCCCGGACAATATGTGATTGTCGATATTCAAAGCGTTACCCTTATTTTAAAGCCGCTGCATAAGTCATCCTGAGCCCCTGACAAACCATAGGAGTGTTACTGTGGAATTTGATACATCGATTATTTTCTGGCTGATTGTTTTTATACTGGCCCTGATTATCTTTATTAAAACCATTGCCATTGTTCCCCAGCAACATGCATGGGTGGTGGAACGGCTTGGTAAGTTTGACAGAACCCTGTCTCCGGGAGCCAAATTTGTTATTCCCTTTATTGAAAAGATTGCCTACAAACACTCATTAAAAGAAATTCCCCTTGATGTTCCCAGTCAGGTTTGTATTACCCGGGACAATACGCAGCTGCAGGTGGATGGTGTTATTTTCTTCCAGGTAACCGATCCAATGCGGGCTTCATACGGTTCATCCAATTATATTGTCGCCATCACACAGCTGGCACAAACCACGCTGCGTTCGGTCATTGGCCGCATGGAGCTTGACCGTACTTTTGAAGAACGGGATGCCATCAACAGCACGATTGTTTCTTCCCTTGACGAGGCAGCCACCAACTGGGGGGTGAAAGTATTGCGCTATGAAATCAAGGATCTTACCCCTCCTAGCGAAATTCTGCGTGCCATGCAGGCACAAATTACGGCCGAGCGTGAGAAGAGGGCATTGATCGCCGCGTCTGAAGGGCGTCGTCAGGAACAGATCAATATCGCAACCGGTGAACGAGAGGCAGCCATTGCCCGTTCAGAAGGTGAGAAGCAGGCACAAATCAATAACGCTGAGGGTGAGGCCAAAGCGGTTACCACGATTGCAACCGCAACTGCTGAAGCCATTACCAAGGTGGCCAATGCCATAGAACAGCCAGGTGGTCTTGCAGCGGTTAACCTGCAGGTGGCGGAAAATTACGTGGAAGCCTTTGGCAAGCTTGCCAAAGAAGGCAACACCCTGATTTTGCCAGGTAATTTGTCTGATATGGGAAGTATGATCGCCTCGGCAATGACCATTATTAAAAATAACAATAAAACAACATCCTGATATTTTTAATTATTAAAGCCACTTTCAAACGTGGCTTTTTTTGTATCTCAATTTTTATCTCAAAGGCCTGTTCAACAGGCATGTGACAAAGGTTCCAACGCGTCTTCAGATGCGAAAGATTAAGCAAGACCAATTAAAACTAACTATTTTTGTATGCGGGGGCTTTACGATGCAAAAAAACATACGCCAGGTAACCTTCGATTTACTGCGTAAGTTGGATATCACCACCATTTTTGGTAACCCGGGTTCGACGGAAGAAACGTTCCTCAAAGAGTTTCCGGCAGATTTCCGGTATATTCAAACCTTGCATGAGGCATCCGCAGTGGCTGCTGCAGATGCCTATGCGCAATCGATGCGCAAGGTGGCAATGGTCAACGTCCATACGTCAGCAGGATTAAGCAATGCCATGAGCAATATCCTGACAGCCTATATGAATCGGACTCCCCTGATCATTACTGCCGGTAACCAAACCCGTGAAATGCTCCTGATGGATCCATGGCTTAGCAATATCGAGCCCGAAACACTGCCCAAGCCATGGGTGAAATGGAGCTGCCAGCCGGTTCGGGCTGAAGACGTACCCGCTGCCTTCATGCGCGCGTATGCCATGGCGTTGCAACCACCTGCCGGGCCTGTGTTTTTATCCATTCCACTTGATGACTGGGATAAACCAGCCCTTCAAGAGCAGGCGGTGGTCAGGTCAGTGCCACAGCGCATTGGCTACGATCCACAACGGTTGAAAGCGTTTGCCGATGCCATTACGGCTGCGAAAAATCCGGTTCTGATTTATGGTTCCGCCATTGCCAGAGGGCAGGGTTGGGAAACAGGTATCGCCTTGGCCGAGAAATTAAACATTCCTGTTTGGGCAGCCCCATCATCCGAACGTCCACCCTTTCCCGAAACGCATCCTTTATATGCGGGCGGTTTGCCCTTTGCCATTAAACCACTATCTGAAAAGCTGGAAGGCCATGATCTGGCGGTAGTGATTGGGGCACCGGTTTTCCGCTACTATCCTTATGTGGCAGGCTCTTATATTCCCGAAGGCTTGCGCCTGTTGCACATCTCCGATGATCCGTTGGAGATCGGGCGTGCGCCGGTTGGAGACGGTTTGTTAAGCGATGCGGTGCTGGCACTTGAAGGCCTGGCTGACCTGGTATCAGCCAAAGAGAAGCAGCCACCGGTTATTGGCAAACAGGCACACAATATGGCGGCCCATCCACCCGTGGCCACTTCGGCAGCCAATTCAGATTCCTTAAGTGCTGCCGAATTATTCCGCACTTTACGGGAGGTTTCTCCCAGGGACACCATCCTGATCGAAGAGTCTCCCTCCAATCTGGCTGAGTTGCATCGTGAATGGCCCATTGAAGCACCGGATTCATTTTATACATTTGCAAGCGGCTCTTTAGGGTGGGGATTGCCCGCCAGTGTTGGTATTGCACTGGGTGAAAAAGACAGTGGCCGTAATCGTCCTGTGCTTGCCATTATTGGTGACGGATCAATGCAGTATTCCATCCAGGGACTTTGGAGTGCCGCACGGCAGCAATTGCCGATTGTGTATGTCATACCTAAAAACAACGAATATGCCATTCTGAAATCATTTGCCCTATTGGAAGAAACTCCAGGCGTACCAGGACTGGATATTCCAGGACTGGATATTATGGCCTTGGCCAAAGGGTACGGCTGTTGTGCGGTGCATGCAGAAACTGCTGAACAGGTGAAAACGGCCTGTCAAGAAGCTTTTGGCCGGCAGGGTCCGACCGTTATTGAAGTACCTATATTGCCGGCCATCCCGCCATTGATTTAATGGTTCGGGTTTTTACTGATTAAAAGAGGGTTCCAAGGAGCCCTCTTTTAATTGATGGGTAATTTTGTTTATTGGCGACGGGTATCGTGCTTCATGATGCGTTCTTTTTCCCGCTGCCAGTCTTTATCTCGGGCGCTATCGCGCTTGTCATGCAGTTTTTTGCCTTTACCCAGACCAAATTCCAGCTTGATCCGCCCATTTTTGAAATGAAGATTAAGCGGCACAAGGGTATAACCACGAATTTCCACCTTGCCAATTAACTTGTTGATTTCATTTTTATGCATTAACAATTTGCGTGTGCGCGTTGCATTGGGATGGATGTGGGTAGACGCCGTGGCTAACGGACTGACATGCATGTTAAGCAGCCAGAGTTCACCGTCACGTACAATAACGTAGCTTTCAGCCAATTGAACTCTGCCTGCACGGATAGCCTTGACTTCCCAGCCTTCAAGGACAATACCGGCTTCAAATTTTTCTTCAATGAAATAGTCGTGGCGGGCTTTTCTATTTTCTACAATGCTCATGATTTATATTATAAAAATGCTACAGCCGTTAAAATAGGATTTTTTTATGGATGTGTATTTATGATTTCCGGCTTAAGATCCTATTGTAAATGAATACACCACATGAAAATGAAATTTATGGCAATATTGCCCTTAAACGTCCATGTGCGTATTTAGTATTTATATTCGCCATTGGCCAATTGATTTAATCTGTAAATTTTCTTAATGCATACTGTCCAAAGATCCGTACTTCTCCCTTACAAGGCAAGCCAGATGTTTGATCTGGTTTCCGATGTTGAAAAATATCCTGAATTCATGCCGTGGTGTGGCGGCTCTGCCATAAAAGAACAACTTGAAGATGGCGTGGTGGCATCGGTTACCATCAGTCTTGCAAAAATAAAACAGACTTTTACCACTCGCAATACCTACACCTATCCGGAAAAAATAGAACTGAAACTGGTTGATGGTCCGTTTTCAGCGCTTAATGGCACATGGGAATTCATTGAATTGGATGAAGACGCCTGTAAAGTGGTCTTTACCCTTGATTATGCCTTCAATAGCAAAGCACTTGAAATGCTGGTGGGACCTGTATTCAATCGTATCGCCAATAGCTTTATCGACTCTTTTACCAAACGAGCACAGGTTATTTATGGTGACCGCTGATCTTCATGTTTCACTTAACTTTCCGGTTACCACAAGCCAGATCTGGAGAAAAGATTTTTATGTGCCAGCCGGAAGCACGATTGCTGATGCCATTGCTTTAAGCGGCATTGCCAACGCATTCCCGGATCTGGATCTGGGCAGTCTTGGAAAGGGTATTTTTGGCATCAAATGCTCGTCACAACAATTTGTGCAAGAAGGAGACCGGATTGAGCTTTACCGCAAGCTGGTGTTTGATCCCAAAGAGTCCCGACGACGCAGGGCTGAACACCGCAAGGCAGGTATCCTGACCAAAAAACATCTCAGACAGAAAAAATCACGCATTAACAACTACACCGAACATCGGGATAATACTTAAAATCATACGACTCAAGGAGGAGCAATGTCGTCACCTGTTTTATTCACTGAACTCAATACCCATAATGGATACAAAGTGGGTGTTGCCACCCTTAACCAGCCCAAGATCCTGAATGGACTTTCGCTTGAGATGTGCCGCTTGCTGGGCAAGCAGCTTGCCCAATGGGAGGCAGACCCTGATGTCGTGCTGGTGATCATGCAGGGGGCTGGAGATAAGGCTTTTTGTGCGGGTGGTGATTTGCATGGGTTGTACCAAAGCATGCAAACCTGGCAAGGGCAGGGAGCATGGGCAAATACGTATTCACGTGAATTCTTCGACATTGAGTATAAACTGGATTATCAAATCCATACCTATAGTAAACCCATTATTTGCTGGGGACACGGTATTGTCATGGGTGGGGGCATAGGGTTGATGATTGGTGCCAGCCATCGGGTGGTTAGTGAAACTTCCCGGCTGGCCATGCCGGAAGTCAGTATTGGTTTGTTTCCTGATGTTGGCGGGAGCTGGGTTTTAAATCATTTGCCAGGTAAAACCGGAGTTTTCCTTGCCAGTACCGGTGCCATTCTGAATACGTCTGATGCGCTTTTTTCAGGTCTTGCCAACTATCAGGTCGATTATGCCAACTGGGAGGCAGTGGTTAATGGTTTGCTGGATGCTGCCTGGCAAAAACCCGCGCATCGACGCTTTAATGATGACCTGGTTCACGCTGTTCTGGCTGCACATAAAGGCAAACCGGTTGAAGCAGGACCGTTGCAACAACATTATGCCCTGATCAATGAAATTTGCGCACCGGTTAATATTCAGACCATTTATCAGAATATTGCCGAGCTGAAAGATAATGATGATCCGTGGTTATCCCGTGCCGCTACCACCATGCTAAAGGGTGCACCACTATCCATGGCGCTGGGCGTTGTCTTGCAACAAAAAACCTTGCACTTGTCTTTGGCCGATGTATTTCGCATGGAATATATTGTGGCACTGCATTGTTGTGCCGATGGCCAGTTGCAGGAAGGCATTCGTGCCCTTTTGGTGGATAAGGACAAATCTCCAAAATGGATGCCAGCTGACATTAACGATGTGACTGATGAGTTGCTTGAATCTTATTTTGACAGTCCCTGGCCCAAATCAGACAGACATCCTCTGTCTGATTTGGTTTAAAGCCCATCCGGAAGTATGTGCCTTGAACTACTTCCGGATTTCAGGCTTTTCAAGTGAGTATGGTATTTCAACCAGTTCCACTTTGGGGCCTTCAAGGCTGCCAATGTTTATCTGATTATGCTCAAGGGCGGACAGTTTGGTTTCAAACAGCAGATAAACTTTTCCATCATAAGCGGTGCTGTTGACGATTTGTCCGCATGGCTCATTGGTATCCTGTGCATCAAACACATCTTTGCCAGGCTGCCAGATTTCAGGATCTGTGGCATTGGCAACGATCCCAATTGCCATGCGGCGTTTCAACGTACCGCGGTAGTGACTACGCGCAACCACTTCCTGGCCAGGGTAACATCCCTTGGTAAAGCTAATCCCATTAATCACATCAAAATTAATGCTTTGCGCAATGAACAGTTCCTGGTTGCCTTTTTCAATCCATGGAGTGCCGCTCAGGATTTCCATGGCATCCCATTGTGCCGTGTCTTTATGGCTTAATAGTGAGCAGAAGCACTCCTGGTTACGTGTTTGCGCATCATAAACGCAAATGAAACGTTTATTGCCTGCGACATCTGGCAAGGCAATCCAGGTGCATCCGTCTTTTGAGGTGACCTGCCATGCCGGCATTTGCTGCAAGTCCAATGCGAGACGTTTACCCAATGCTTCGATTGAAGTGGACCAAATCCCTTTGATGCTTAGTGTTTCCGGGGTGAATACCACTTTTGAGCGCATAACAAACATGCGCAGACGCTTGATCATGGGTTCGGCAATGTCGTTGCGAACCAGAAACCGGAAGATTTCTTCATTATCTGCCTGGACTTCTTTCCAGATCAGAAAACTGGCCAGTACGCGCCCTTTGGGAGAGCAGTAAGCCGACAGCACGGCATGATTTTCAGTGGCCAGAGTCATATCCTGGGTGAGCTGTCCCTGCAGGAAGTTGGTCGCATCGGCGCCACTGACAGAGAAAGCCGTAAAATGAGTGAGATCGCTTTGAAATAAAGTGTCGTCAATAGGTTCTTGAGGTTCTGAGATCATGACTATTATCCTGCATTACTGATACAAACTTGAATGTTGGAATAGTACGCCATATTGCACTGGACAGGGGTATTTCCCCGGGCATGATAAAGGTTAATTCGTGCCATCGTGATGTATCCGGCCCTATTGTACAAAGCCTTTTGACTCATGCCTTTTAATGGATGGTTATTGTCTTGTTGCCTGATACAATTGAGCCTTGTTCAATTACCTCAATACGCTTTTACGCATGAAATTATTCAAGTCCCTTGCCCTGGCTTTTGTTATCGGCAGCCTGCTGCTGGTCATTGGCTTGGGCGGCAAAGTCTGGCACTGGTCCACCAGCCCCATTCCAATGTCAGCCCAGGCGGTGGAATTCACGGTTCCCAAAGGCAGTACCATACGTACGGTTGCCGAAACGCTTGCCAAGGCTGGATTGGATATTGAACCACAGCTTTTTATTTTATACGCCCGTTATACCGGACAGGATGTCCAGCTCAAGGCGGGTGCCTATGAAGTTACCCAAGGTATGACACCGGTTGATGTGCTGGACAAACTGGCCAAAGGTGACATGATCAAGCGCCAGATTGCCCTGATCGAAGGCTGGACTTACAAACAAATTCGTCAGGCTTTGCAGGCCAATAAGGATATAAAGCAAACATTGGCGGATATCAGCGATGAAGAGCTCTTGAAGAAACTGGGTTCCGACCATACGCATCCGGAAGGCTTGTTTTTTCCTGAAACCTATGTATTTGTACCGGGAGATACCGATTTTCAGATTTTAAAGCGCGCTTATGACGAAGGACAGACGCGATTGATGCAAGCCTGGGAGAGCCGTGATCCTGATACGCCGCTTAAAACGCCTTATGAAGCCCTGATTTTGGCCTCGATTGTTGAAAAAGAAACCGGTCACAGTCAGGATCGTGATCGGGTGGCGGGCGTTTTCATTAACCGTCTCAAGGCCAATATGCTTTTGCAGACAGACCCTACTGTCATTTATGGAATGGGTGACAATTACAAAGGCAACATTAGCAAAAAAGACCTGCAAACCGATACGCCATGGAATACCTATACCCGCCAGGGCTTGCCTCCTACACCTATCGCGATCCCCGGCGCTTTGTCCATACAGGCGGCTTTGCATCCTGAAAAACATGGTTATTATTATTTTGTGGCGCGCGGTGACGGAACCAGTGAGTTTGCTGAAAACCTGAGAAAACATAATCAAAACGTACAAAAATTCATCTTGAAAAGGGGTCAGTAATGACAGGGCTTTTTATTACACTGGAAGGCGTGGATGGCGCCGGCAAAAGTACCCATATGAAGTGGTTGCCCGATTTTTTTAAAAATCAGGGGCTTGACGTAGTCATGACGCGCGAGCCGGGTGGCACGCCTGTGGGTGAAAAATTACGTGAAATTTTGCTGCATGATGCCATGAGCCAGGAAACAGAGGCCTTGCTGATGTTTGCTTCGCGCCAGGAAAACATTAACCAGCTCATCAAGCCAGCTTTGGCGGCAGGCAAGTTGCTGCTTTGCGATCGATTTACTGACAGTACTTATGCCTATCAGGGGGGAGGACGTCATTTTGATCTCAACAAGATAGCTGCGCTGGAAAACTGGGTACAGGAAGGTCTTAACCCGGATTTGACGCTGCTTTTTGATGTACCCCTTGCAGTATCGCGCGAACGATTGGGCCGAAGCGGTGTCAGTCTTGACCGGTTTGAACAGGAAAATGATGCTTTTTTCGAGGCGGTGCGTGGTGCCTATTTGCAACGAGCGGCCACTGAGCCACATCGCTTTTTGCTGATTGACTCCACCCGGCCTTTTGAAGAGGTCAGGGCATTCATAGAAACCCGCTTGTTGCAGTTTATCAGGCTGAAAAACAATGCATCTACCTGAGTTTTTACCATGGCAAACGGATATTGCCCGTCAATGGCTGGGCAATAAGGAACGGTTTTCACACGCCTGGATTATTCATGGCATTCCTGGCATAGGCAAACTGAAATTTGCCCATGCGGCGGCAACCGGCTTGTTGTGCGAATCCTCCCATAACGGCATCGCATGTGGACACTGTGAATCCTGTGGCTGGGTCAAGTCAGGAAATCACCCCGATTTGCGGATAGTCTTGCCCGATGCCATTGCCGTTAAGGAAGGTTTTGTTACCACCCCGGAAAACGATGAGGAAAGTGGTGCAAAGAAAACCCTGTCCCAGGACATCAGGATAGAACAGGTACGTCAGCTTGAAAAACTGTTTAATGTTTCCACGCATCGGGGCGGTTACCGTGTCATTGTTCTGTACCCGGCAGAAAGCCTGAATGCAGCTTCTTCCAATGCCTTGCTAAAAGTGCTTGAGGAGCCACCAGAAAATACCATTTTTCTTTTGGTCACGCATGCTATCCAGCGATTGCTGCCTACTTTGCTGTCACGATGTCGTCGTCTGGCCTTGCCCATACCGGAACGCTCGGTGGCCCTGTCCTGGCTACAGAAAAACGGGGTGACCGATGGTGAGGTTTGGTTGGCTTCCACCGGTGGCGCGCCGTTAAGCGCTTTGGCCTTCAGTCAGTCCGATTATGAGCCCGTTAAATACTGGCTCTCGGCGTTCGCTGACAAACTGGCGCACCGGGAAATGCCCAACCTTGATAAATTGGCGGAATTACTGGAAAAAATCCCGGCAACGCAATGGCTGGACAGCCTTCAACGGTTTGTTTTTGATATCAATCTTAATCGCCATGGGCAAGCCTCCCGTTATTTTCCCACCTTGGGTAAAAATGTTTCTGGTATCGCAGGCAATATGGCTGCGGATAAAATTGCCCAGCTCTTTAAATGGCTGGCAGAGCAGCAACGTATTGCCGACCATCCGCTTAATGCCCGTTTGTTTATCATCTCTACCTTGCAACGGGTTGCATTAAGCTGTATTTCAAAGTCGTAATTAAATTTTCATAAGTATTAATCATGTTTGTCGATTCTCACTGTCATCTGGATTTCCCTGAATTAAGCCAGGATCTGGAAAATATTCTGGATAAAATGAAACAGAATAATGTCGGGCGCGCTTTGTGCGTCAGCGTAAATTTACCTGACTGGCCAAGAATTATTGCGCTGATAGAAAAATATCCGCACCTTATCGGTTCGGTTGGTGTTCACCCTGACTACGAAGACACACCGGAACCGACCGTTGAGATGCTGTGTGAGCATGCCTTGCATCCGAAAATTGTGGCCATTGGTGAAACCGGTCTTGATTATTACCGGCTCAGTGAGCCATTGGACTGGCAACGGGATCGTTTTCGGGTACATATCAGGGCAGGCGTTCAGTCTGGTTTACCGTTAATCATTCATACCCGTTCTTCCGCTGAAGATACGATCCGCATCATGAAAGAAGAGGGTGCGCATCAGTGTGGTGGTGTCATGCATTGCTTTACCGAAACGTGGGAAGTGGCTCAGGCAGCCATTGAGCAGAATTTTTATATTTCACTCTCGGGTATTGTCACCTTCAAGAATGCCCATCAATTGCATGAAGTGGCTCAAAAAGTCCCGTTAGAACGTTTGCTGATTGAAACTGATTCGCCTTATCTGGCACCGGTTCCTTTCCGGGGTAAACTGAATGACCCGTCGAAAGTGATTCACGTGGCCGAAAAAATTGCCGATCTCAGGGGGGTGACACTAAAAGAGATTGAAGAGGCCAGTACCGAGAACTTTTTCAGGTTGTTCCACAAAGCACAACCGTAAATCAAGGCAAATTTGCCTGTTTGGGTTTCCTTGAATATATTTACGTTTTGTATACTGCTTATTTGTTATGTTTGTTATGATCCAATTAATTTAAAAGGTGGGTAATGCGCATTAGTAAATTGAAATCTTCCTTGCTGGTTGGTGCCATGTTTGTGACCATGACGTCATTTGCCAATACATCGATTTCCTGGTGGAACGACATCAAGAACAATCGGGTATCTTCCGTTAAGGCGGCCATTGCCAAAGGCCGTGATGTCAATGCGCTTAACCAGAATGGTCAACCTCCCATCATGCAGGCTATTCGTGATAAATCAATGGATGTTTTTGATCTTCTGGTCAGAGACCCTAATATCAACCTTAATATTGAAAACATTAATAATGAAACACCCTTGATGTATTTGGCCATTATCGGTGATGTGCGTCGCGCAGAAGGACTTATTTTTCGGGGTGCGGACGTCAACCGTTTGGGGTGGGCACCCTTGCATTATGCTGCTTCAATGGGACATGTTGATATGATCAATATGTTGCTGGCTAATGGCGCTTTCCCCAATGCACCGGCTGCAGAAGGCAGCTCACCTATTTATATGGCGGTAACCTCTAAAAATCCCCAAGCGGTCAAAGCATTGTTGGCTGCGGGTGCCGATCCCAGAGCCGTTAACCAGCTGGGTAAAAATGCCATTGATTTGGCCCGGGAACTAAAGCAGCCCGGACTTGTCGAAATTATGCTTCGATAACCGGATTTCTTCATGAAACATCATTCCCGTATTCTTCCACTGAATCTTTTGTTTTCTCTTGCCCTGTTGGTAGGCTGGACAAATGCACATGCTGAACAGGTTTATTGTCAAAGTCCCTGGCTAAAGCCCAACGGGAAAATTGAAGGGAATATTAATGGGGGGAAGGGGCATTTTATGATCAGGATCAACCAGGTAACAAAAGCGGCCGGCAATGATTGCCATGCCGATTTGCATATCCAGGCAAATGCACCCATAGCCGGACAGCAGATCAATGGTTCGGGCAATTTTCGGCTCATGGTCAACAGTGGGGGCTCTACCCTTAGTGGCTCGTTTGATTCGGCAGGCTTGCTGGGTACCGTCATGCGTTCCGTCGTAAATAGCCGGGTCAATGGATACTTTCTCAAGCCAGCCAATATCATGAATGAGCAATCCGACTCCTTGCCTGCACAAACCTACAGGGCTGATGCCCAGGCGTCCATGTCTTTGCCTTCCTCAGTGCCTATTAGCCAAGTCAACATAGAAAATGCATTTTTGCAGTCTACCCAAAGAAAAGTTGGAAAAGAACAGCAAATTCATACACAAATGGGGCCGATGAGTTGTAAGCCGATCACTTACACGGGTACTCTTTCCAGTGGTCAGATTCAATCCACACTTATTCCTTCAGGCAAGTCTGCCGGCAATAAGCCGGTTACCGTCACTGAATGGTATTGTCCTGCAAAAGGGCTGATCATGAAAATGGATATTAAAAGCGGAAATTCGATTTATACGGTTGCCGTTACTAATGTCAATTAAACAACACTCAATCTGTCCCCATTAAAATTTAATATTAATTAAACGGGGACAGATTAATAATTCAAAACAGAACAAGTACAATTCAAGAAGTTAGTAAGACGGCTCATTTCATCGGAGAGCTTTAATGACTTCAGAATTTACCACTTCGCACTTGCTGCCTTCATATCTGAATCCAAATGACTTGGGCGCATGGGGTATTTATCTTCAGCAAATTGATCGGGTAACCCCCTATTTGGGTTCCCTGGCCCGCTGGGTAGAAACACTGAAGCGACCAAAGCGCTCATTGATTGTAGATGTTCCCATTGAATTGGATAACGGTACCATTGCCCACTTTGAGGGCTACCGTGTTCAGCACAATACATCACGTGGACCGGGCAAGGGCGGCGTACGTTTTCACCAGGACGTTTGCCTGTCCGAAGTCATGGCCCTGGCAGCCTGGATGTCTATTAAAAATGCAGCGGTCAATTTGCCTTTTGGTGGTGCCAAAGGCGGTATTCGCATTGATGCGCGCAAGTATTCCAAAAAAGAACTTGAACGTGTCACACGGAGATATACCAGTGAGATTGGTCTCATTATTGGCCCAAGCAAAGATATTCCAGCGCCCGATGTCAACACCAACTCTCAAACCATGGCCTGGATGATGGATACCTATTCCATGAATGAAGGTGCCACGTCAACGGGTGTTGTTACCGGCAAGCCTATTGCATTGGGTGGTAGTCTTGGTCGCATAGAGGCAACAGGCCGTGGTGTGTTTGTAGCAGCTTGCGAAGCGGCCAAAGATTTGGGTCTTAGTGTGTCCGGGTCAAGGGTGGCCGTACAGGGGTTTGGTAATGTAGGTGGCACAGCTGCCCGATTATTCCATGAAACCGGTGCCAAAGTTGTTGCGATACAAGATCATACCGGTACTATTTTCAATGAAAATGGCATCGATATTCATGATTTGTTAAATTTCGTTGAAGATCATCCTGGTGTCATGGGTTTCCCTGAAGCAACCGCCATTTCCAATGAAGATTTCTGGGAAGTTAGCAGCGAATTCCTGATTCCTGCCGCTCTTGAGAATCAAATCACCATCAAAAATGCGGATCAGATCAAGACAAAAATCCTGGTGGAAG
Source organism: Advenella sp. EE-W14 (assembly GCF_012923605.1). Taxonomy (NCBI): domain Bacteria; kingdom Pseudomonadati; phylum Pseudomonadota; class Betaproteobacteria; order Burkholderiales; family Alcaligenaceae; genus Advenella; species Advenella sp. EE-W14. The sequence goes on from NZ_JAAVNG010000009.1 coordinate 176,978, forward strand.
GCGCCAATGGCCCAACCACCCCGGAAGCCGATGACATCCTAACTCAAAAAGGGATATATATTGTACCTGATGTGATTTCCAACGCTGGTGGTGTAACTGTCAGTTATTTTGAATGGGTACAGGATTTCTCCAGCTTTTTCTGGAGTGAAGAGGAAATCAACCAACGCCTTGAGCGCCTGATGCGTGATGCTTATCGTGCTGTCTCTGATGTTGCAAAACACCATGAGGTCAGTTTACGTACAGCGGCATTTATTGTGGCCTGCACACGTATCCTCGAGGCCCGTGAGCTACGTGGTCTTTACCCTTAATGGTTTTTTTGTAAAAGTTTGCGGTGTTAAACCCTGGTTTTAACAGATCCGCCAGAGGAATCCGTTAAAACCAGGGTTTCTTTTTGCTGCAAACGTTAGTGTTTATCCAAGGATTTTGCTGTTTGCCCAAACAATATTTTCCTTGCTTCATCATCATGCACGGTGGGTGAAGGATTAATTTCACGGGCAATCTCATAAGCACGTATCGTTGCTGGTCGTGCTTTTATCAATTCATACCAGCGTTGCAGGTTAGGAAAATCCTCAAGGTTCTGTCCCTGTTTTTCATGTGAAACAATCCATGGATAACAGGCCATATCGGCAATGGAATATTGACCTGCGATATAAACCCTGTCTTCCAGGTGTTTGTTAAGTACCCCGTACAAACGATTGGTCTCATTACGGTATCGATCAATGGCGTAAGGGATTTTTTCAGTGGCGTATTGGGAAAAATGATGGTTTTGGCCAGCCATGGGGCCTAAACCCGCCATTTGCCAATACAGCCATTGCAGGGTTTCCGTTCTTATTCTCAAATCGGAAGACAGGAATTGACCGGTTTTATTAGCCAGGTAATGCAATATTGCACCTGATTCAAAAATGGAAATAGGCTCACCCTTATCAATCGGGGCATGATCAACAATGGCTGGAATACGATTATTAGGCGCTATTTTCAGAAAATCAGGTGAAAATTGTTCTCCCTTGGAAATATTGACAGGAATAATTTTATATTCAAGGCCTGTCTCTTCCAGGAACATTGTAATTTTATGACCGTTTGGTGTTGTCCAATAATACAGATCAATCATGATAATGCTTCCTTTATATCGGTTTCCAGTTGCTCAGGTTTGGTCACAGGCGCATAGCGTCCGATAACCTCACCCTGGCGGTTAATCAAAAACTTGGTAAAGTTCCATTTAATGCTTTGGTTGCCTAAAATGCCAGGTTTTTCCTGTTTTAGCCATGTGTACACTTCATTCTCATGGCTGCCATTGACATCAATTTTACTCATGATGGTAAAACCGACATCATGATTCAATTGACAAAAAGAGACAATTTCTTCGTCTGTGCCCGGTTCTTGACGGCCAAACTGGTTGCAGGGAAAGGCAATAATTTCAAACCCCTGGTCTTTATAAGTCCGATAGAGTTTTTCAAGACCATTATATTGAGGCGTAAACCCACAGTAGGAGGCCACGTTGACGATAAGGACCACTTTTCCTTGCAAACAGGCAAAGTCAAGAATATGGCCATCGGCCTTGGTCGCGGAAAAAGAAAACAGGGATTTCATGTTGGTTTTTTCTCCATATCATCTCGAATGGGATGCCGGGATGTAACCGCACACCCTATGGAGGCACTTACAATAAAAGCAATGGCCAGCCATTGAGCAAAAGTCAGTAATTCATGCAATAGGATAACACCTGCCACTGCACCCATGGCGGGTTCAAGGCTAAGCAAGACACTCATGGTTTTACGGGGTAGGGCGCGCAGGGAAATCATCTCAAGGGAATAGGGGATTGCACTGGACATGATGGCTACACCCAATCCAAATAACATAAGGGATGGATTCAACAGCGTGGTTCCTGCGTGACCAATACCAAAAGGTAAAACCACCAAGGCTGCAACTGTAATACCCAAACAGGACGCCTGACCGGGATGAATATTACGGGTACGCTGACCAAAAATGATATATAAAGCCCAACCTGCACCTGCAATCGCAGCATAAACAACACCCACTGGATCCAGGGCTGTTATTGAATCTTGTTGGGGAATAAGCATATATAAGCCCGTTGCCACCATGATAATCCAAAGGAAATCAATTTTTTTGCGTGACGAGTAAATGGCCAAACCCAACGGACCGATAAACTCAATGGCGATTGCAATACCCAGGGGAATGGTACGTAGGGCCATGTAAAACAAAAAATTGATGGATGCGAGGGACAAACCGTACAAAACAATACTTAAGGCATCCTTACGATTGAGCCTGAAGCGCCAGGGGCGCCATACGCACCACAGGAGCAAGGCGGAGAATGCCAATCGGTAGGTTGTTGTGCCTTGCGCACCCACTTCCGAAAACAGGGATTTGGCAAATGAAGTGCCAATACACAATGAGGCCATGGAGCCTATTAATGCAATAATTCCTATCGTATGGGAATAGGCGGGAGAAGAGGGTGTTGACATGAAGGTGTGATATTACAGGTGTCAGAGGGTAAATGTTTCATTCTATCGGATTGAAACTTTAATTGTTGAGCAGCATGAACTCTAGCCGTTCAAGTGTTGCTTTTCCCCATAAAACAGTGCCTTTACAGCGTAACTGTAAAGGCACTGAAAAATACTTGTTAACTTGAAATGAATATGAAAAATTGTGGTTTTATTTCATTTCAAGCTGGCTTTTTTCAACCACCGATTTTGCCAGGTCGTAATTGTCTTTGATTTGTTGGGCAAATTCTTCGGGAGTATTGCCAGCTGGGAAGGCCCCCTGTTTTTCAAGCGCAGCAATAATTTTGGGCTCTTTAAGGGCATCTTGTGTGGCCTTGTTTAGCTTTTCAATAATTTCTGGTGGTGTTCCTGCGGGAGCCAGCAAACCATAGAAGACGCCATTATTCAATTGCGGGTAACCCATTTCCGCATAGGTTGGCACATCCGGGATGTCTTTCATGCGTTCGGGCCAGGCGACCGCCATGGCGTTAAGCTTGCCAGTCTGGATATGAGGCATGGAAGAAGGCAGGTTATCGAACAGGCTATGCACCTGACCGCCCAGGGTGTCAGCAACAGCCGGACCGGAGCCTTTATAAGGTACGTGTACCAAATCTACGCCAACTGCCTGCTTGAAGGCTTCACCATTGAGGTTGCCAATACTGCAAATGCCCGGTGACGCATAGGTGTATTTTCCGGGATTGTCTTTAAGTACCTGCACGAACTCTGCAAAATTGTTGGCTGGAACACCAGGATTAACGACAATAACGTTTGGAGTATTGACAAAATTGCTGACCGGCGCGAAATCTTTTTGTGGATCGTATGGCAAATCATTGGGGCGGCAGGCTGGATTGACGGCCATGGTCGAGACTGTGGCCAGGGACAGGGTGTAGCCATCGGGTTTTGCCCGTGCTGCCTCTGCGGCACCAATGGCGCCACCCGCACCGGCTTTATTTTCAATGACCATTGATTGACCCAGGATCTTGGACATTTCCTGTACCACAATACGGGCCACAATATCGGTAGAACCGCCTGGTGCGAAAGGTACGATAACCCGAATGGGTTGATTGGGATAATTGGACGTTGCATGTGCCAGGCTGCCCAGTGACAGGCTGGCAACGGTGGTTGCCAGTACAAATGCTTGTTTTAATTTCATTGAATCCTCCTAATTTTTGGCCCTAGTGTAGATAAAATTTGCAGTTAATCAAATGGGTAAATACCATGATATAGATAGTTACTATTTGTGGCAGATCAGATCGGGCGGTTGATATCACTGATTTAATCCCGGAACACTATCTTAATACCCGGACATTTCATGAAAAATTAATGGCCATTTTGCTCCGTTACAAATAATAATTTTTACAAGTTATTGAAATAATGAAAGAAATGGGATTTTTGCTGAGATAGTAAATGTTAGAATAAGACCCTGAATTTATTCAAACAATACAATAAGGCTTTAATAATGAAAAAATGGTTATTAGCTGCAACTGCCGTCCTGTCCATGTCTGCTTTTACCCATGCAGGCAATAATGAAATCACCGTTTTCCAGGATCCCAATTGTGGGTGTTGTGATGGCTGGAACCAGCATATGCAAGATGCCGGCTTCAAGATTAAATCGATTAAAACCGGCAATATGACTGCCGTAAAAGAAAAGCTTGGTGTACCGTTAAATCTGGCTTCCTGCCATACCGCTGTAGTTGACAGCTCAGGTCAAATCATTGAGGGGCATGTCCCTGCCACAGCCGTACATAAAATGCTGGCCAATGCATCCGTCAAAGGTATTGCCGCACCCGGAATGCCATTGAATTCTCCTGGCATGGGGCCTATGGATGGCAACCTGCTTACCGTGGATTTTGAGGGACAACCGTTTTCAAAAGACTAATCGTGAGCATAATAAGCGATGTTTTTAAGGTCAATCAGTAACCCTGTTTGCGGCACTTAAAATACTTTTTTTTGCAAAGCCTGTTTTGCCGCTGCGCTGGCATGAATCGCGGTGGTATCAAACAGGGGAAGCGGTGAATCTTTAGCACCAATCAGCAAGGATATTTCAGTGCAGCCCAATATTACGGCTTCAGCGCCTTGACTGGCCAGCCGCTGGATAACTTCCCGATATGTCTGGCGTGATGACTCTTTTAAAATGCCCAGGCAAAGTTCATCATAAATAATTTGATGTACCTGACTCCTGTCCTCGGTTCCGGGTACCAGAACCTCAATGCCATGTTTATGGCTTAATCTGCCACGGTAAAAATCCTGCTCCATGGTAAAACGGGTTCCCAGCAAGGCTACGCGTTTATATCCTGCCTGTTTAATGGCTTGGGCGGTAGGGTCTGCAATATGCAATAACGGGATTTGTGTGGTCGATTCAATAGCAGGCGCCACTTTATGCATGGTATTGGTACATAACACCAGAAAATCAGCGCCAGCCTGTTGTAAAAGCAGGGCGGTATCGGCCAGTATTTTTCCGGCCTCATCCCATTTTCCTTGATGCTGCAGCTGTTCTATTTCCTGGAAGTTAACGCTATACAGGATTATTTTTGCCGAGTGCAGGCCACCCAGCCGTTCTTTGATAGCCTCGTTAATTTGGCGATAATAAGGAATGGTTGATTCCCAACTCATTCCACCTATTAAACCGATGGTTTGCATTTAGGCTCCCTGAAATGTTAGGTGATGTTTTTGTGATTCGGGTACAATAGCACCGCTATGTATTGACGGGTTACAGCTTATTCCACACGGCATTGTAACGAATAAACGATAGAGTTTTTACCCGGTGAGACTCTAAACATCACTTGAATTTTGGCAGTCTTGTTGTTCGCATAATGTATATTATGTAAAGTAAATGATTTATGCATGATTGCATTCCCCCATTCGCTTATAACCTATGACTAAAACCTCTGTCATTGGTTGGTAACATATTTGCTTATATAATATATGGTCTTTTTTATTTGCTGATTGCTGCTTAATGCACTTTTGCTTGATCATCAGCAATACAACTCATAGGTAAAGATATGAATTCACGCTTGAAAGTATTATTGGCAAGCTGCGCCGCTTTAACCGCCTTTATGCAACCCGCCCTTGCGGATGATTTATCTTGTCAGGGTTCTATTGGCAATAAGCAAATCGACGCCAATATCAAAGTGCCCCAAGGCGCTCACTGCAACCTGAATGGAACCCGTGTTGATGGCAATATCGAAGTCTTTCAAGGTGCCACGCTGGTACTTAAAAATGCAAAAGTTGACGGTAACGTGATTTCAAAAAAAGCCGGCAAGATTCAAATCTCTGATAGCCGTATCGATGGCAATATAGAAGCTAAAACCCATACACCCTCATTTTCCGTGAAAAACACGACCGTTGATGGCAATATTGTTTGTGGTCAGGGTAGCCGCCTTTCAGGCGGCAATAACCGGGTTGATGGAAATGTCGAATGCCAGTACTAATATAAGCGCTTAAACTCACACGACTGTTTTACATATGTTCGGCGTGAAACCGTTGCAGCATCGTGAAAGCTTCTTCAATGGAATCAACCATTTTGAACAAGGCCAGGTCGTGTTCGTTAATCATGCCTTCGTCAACCAGAAACTCGAAGTCGATGGCGCGCTTCCAGAATTCAGAACCAAACAGGATGATTGGGATGGGATCCATTTTTTTAGTCTGCACTAAAGTCAATACTTCAAACAGCTCATCCATGGTTCCGTATCCGCCAGGGAAAACAACCAATGCCTTAGCCCTGACAAGAAAATGCATTTTCCGGATGGCAAAATAATGAAACCGGAAAGCCAGCTCAGGCGTGATAAAAGGATTGGGGGTTTGTTCATAAGGCAAGGTAATATTCAGGCCTATTGAACGTGCCTGGCTTTCATAAGCCCCTCGGTTGGCCGCTTCCATAATGCCTGGACCACCACCTGTCATAATGACATAATCACATACGCCCTCTTTTTGAAAGTGTTCTGAAATCATCTTTGCAAAACGGATGGCCTGTTCATAGTAATGTGCATTTCGCAGGTTGCGCTCTGCCCTTTTATGAGCCTTAAGCATGACTTCATCTTGCGGTGAACCATCAAGCATTTTCTCGATTTGTTCCATTTTGCTTTTGGCTTCTTCGGGTGAGCTTATGCGCGCACTCCCAAATACCACAACCGTGGAACGTATGCAGTTTTCATTCAGTATCTTGTCTGTTTTGAGGTATTCAAGTTCCAGGCGCTGGCCACGCAGTTCATCACTGGCCAGAAAATCGAGGTCTTCCTGGGCAAGCCGGTAGGTGACACCTTCTTTTATGTTTTTTTGCAGCGCTTTGCGCTTTTCATAATCAATCATGTGTTATTACAGTTCAGTTAACCTTAAGTGTTAGTCTTAATTGAATGAAATCGTTTCCTGTCTTTTGGGAATATGTACATTCCAATTCAATTCTTCCATCAGCCGGTTCGCCAGCGTTTCTGCGGGATTGGGTTCACCATGGACCAGGTAAATATGTTTTGGGGCTTTTTTAAACCCTTTGGCCCAGTTCAACAGGGCCGGCTGATCAGCATGGGCAGACAGTCCCCCGATAGTATGAATAGTTGCCCTGACATTGATTTCCTCACCAAAAATACGCACTTTTTTAACGCCATCAACCAGACGACGGCCTAATGATCCCATGGCTTGAAACCCCGTAATCATGATGGCGCACTCTGGTCTTCCCAGGTTATGGCGCAAATGATGCTTAATGCGGCCCGCGTCACACATACCACTGGCAGAAATAATAATCGCACCTGAACGGATTTTATTCAGCAGTTGTGACTCTTCAGCACTTTCGGTGAAATAAAGATTGGGTAATTCGGTACCGATTTCCTGCCAGGTCAACATTTTTTTGGCTTCCTCGTCAAACAGCTCCATATGTTTCATGGTAATGGCCGTTGCCTTGGTTGCCATCGGGGAATCAACAAAAACCTTGAGATCATTTATTTTGTCATGACGTGCCAATTGCAGTAGTTGGTAAATGACTTCCTGGGTTCGCCCCACTGCAAAAGCGGGAATAATAACATTTCCCTTGGGTAAAGTCCGTTTGAAAATATCAACGATTTCTTCTTCCGTCGAGTTGCTTGTACGGTGAGGCCGGTCACCGTAAGTGGACTCCATAACCAGGATATCCGCCTCTTCAATGATTGTTGGATCACGTAAAATGGGTCTGCCTGGTTGGCCAAGATCGCCGCTGAACACGACTTTACGGGTAATGTTATCCTCGGTAATCCAGATTTCAATAATGGCGGATCCCAGGATATGGCCGGCATCCTGAAAACGACATTTTATGCCAGGCGCCAGATCTATGATGCTTTCGTATCCAATTTCTTTTATATGCTTAAGCGTTTGCAGTGCATCAGCCATGTAGTAGATGGGGGTAGTGAGCCCGTAATGCCTGCCTTGTCGTGAACGTGGTTTGCGACTGGCCCGTTCGGCATCGACTTCTTGTATGTGTGCGCTGTCAGGTAACAGAACATCAAGCAAGTCGGCCGTTGCCCGGGTGGTGTATATATATCCCGAATAACCGTCTTTTATCAATTTTGGCAGCATGCCGCTATGGTCAATGTGGGCATGGGTAAGCAGCACAAAATCCAACTCGTGGGGATCAAAGTCGAAGGGTTGCCGATTCCGGATGGGGGCTTCACGACCGCCTTGCAACATGCCGCAATCAACCAAAAACTGAATATTACCGGTTTGCACCAAAAAGCAGGAACCGGTTACCTCGCCGGCTGCACCCAGGAATTTGATTTTCATATTTTGTCTACTCGTATTGGTCTACAACGTTAATGATCATAGTCTTGCCGCTTTACTTATTCAAGCTGCTTTTATCGGATTTATCCTTCTCATGATCTTTTTCGGTTAAAGCTAACGCATTTATTTTTTCAAGTAATTGCGCCATTTCCTTTTGTAATTCAAGGTTTTGTTGCCGTTGTGCCAATGCGTTTGTCAGTGTTTCGTTTTCTTTTTTCAGCAGTTCAAACCGTTGCTCGTTCTGGGATTTATATTGTTCAAATTGCGTAACAAGCACGTGGTATTCATCTTGAACTGCCTGCATTTTCAGACGAACTGTTTCATTAAGCTGTGATAATTGACGGTATTTTTCATGCGCCTCTTCCAGCTGGTTTTTTAACGCTTGCTCGTTTTGCTTTTGTGTCTTAAGACTTTGTTCAAGCTTTTGTTGAACCAGTTTTGTTTCCTGCCGGGCACGATCAATTTCACTGACTGAACGCAATTCCAGCGACCTGAAACGGGTTTCGAGCCCTTCCCTTTCCTTGATGTGTTGCTGATTGGCATTTTCCAACACCTGCTCTGCCGCTTCTTGCTGGGCCTTGTTTTCTACCAGCAAGTCGGCAATCTGAATTTTCAAACGCCCTGCTTCATTATTCAGACTTTCATATTCGCGGTTTCTTTGTGCCAGGATGTTCTTTGTGTCTTGCAGTTGGGCGGCCATCGTGGCCAATAGCTTTTTCTGTTCTTTTAAGGCTGCCTCATGCAATTGTTTACTGTGTTCAAAGGCCTTTTTTTCATCATCCAGTATTTGTTTTGCCCGTTCGTTTTCTTCCTGTTGGTTTTTAACCGAGTTTTTGGCGATTATTGTGGCCTGTTCAAGAGCCAGCGCCCAGACATGCCGTATGGCCTGCTCGACCGGTTCGGGGGCTGTTATTGTGTTTTTCTGGTTAAAGGACGTTCCATTAATGCGTTTGCCCAGGATGGCAAACCAGTTTTCCAGCATGGGGCTGATGGTATTGGGTGAACCCCGCCCTATTCTTAACCTGATCCGCTCTATGGTTGGCCGCTGCCCCTCAAGCAACAATTCATCTGCCGCTTTCCAGACATCTTCCTGTTGAATTCCACGCCCTGAACTTTTTAATTGCATCATTTTGAATACACTTTAGAATATAGCTTTCGATAAGTAAAAATTATCATAAGCTATTTGATTTATTTGTAATATACAATACATAATACATATTATATATTACAAATATGGAATTTACCCAATGTTTTTACGTCAAAATGGTGTTTATGCCCACACAAAGCCTTAAATTGCTGAACCAATTGCCATTGCTGGATCCCACCTCATTGCATGAAGCCACCCAAAAGGCAATTGCCGACATCGTGTCTGAAGGTGAGTCTCAAAATACGCGGAACAGCTACAAAAGCGCCATGAAATACTGGGCCGTCTGGTACAGAATGCGTTATAACCAGGCATTCACCCTTCCCCTGCAAGTACCCGTGGTGCTGCAATTTATTGTTGATCATGCCGTGCGCCATACCCCAACAGGTGACACCATTGGTTTGCCCGCCGAGCTCGATGTATTTCTGGTTGAAAACAAATTCAAGGCGCAACGGGGCCACTTTTCAATAGCCACCCTTTTGCATCGCCTGGCTGTCTTGTCCAAGGCACACCAAATTGCTTTTGCCAGTCCGAATCCCTGTAAAGATCCTCGCGTACAGGAGTTGATTGGCAAAACACAAAAAGCTTATGCAAAAAAAGGCATGCATTCCGTCCAGCGCCCGGCACTTACCAAGGAACCGCTTGCCCAGTTGCTGGAAACCTGTGACGACTCGATTAAAGGCCTGCGGGATAGAGCCCTGATATTATTCGCCTGGGCCAGCGGCGGAAGACGCAGATCCGAGGTATCGGATGCCCATTTTGACAGACTCATCCATAAACCCGAGACGGGAGATTACTTATATTTGCTTTTATATTCAAAAACCAATCAGACAGGACAGGCATCCGCCAATGCCTATAAGCCGGTTTCCGGTCAGGCCGCCCAGGCACTGGCCAATTGGATTGCCGCCAGCCAGATAAAAAATGGTTATATTTTCAGGCAAGTTAACAAAGGTGGGGCTATCGGTGAAAAACTCAGCCCGGTTTCGGTGAACAATATTATTAAATCCCGTTGCAAACAGGCTGGATTAAGTGAAGAATATTCCGCGCATTCACTGCGATCGGGCTTTGTGACCGAGGCAGCCAGGCAAAATATTCCCATTGCCGAAACCATGTTAATGACCGGTCACCAAAATATTAATACCTTAATGAGGTATTATCGCGAGGGAAATGTTTTGGAAAGCAAGGCCTCTAAATTGTTTGATAGTCCGGCTGAATAGTTTTTCAGAATCTGAACGGCAAATCTGAACTAAATGTACGCTGTGGTCTCTCAACTGTTTGCGCCAAATCAAATCTTCTTTTTAAATATTATATTTATTAATATTATATTTGAGTATATAATGTTAACCATCTTAGATTGAAATTATGAACACAACACTTACTACGGATATGTCCTTTGCCATGCGGCAAGGCGCTACTGAAGCCATAAAGTTGCTTAAGGTCATGGTTAATGAAGACCGTTTGCTCATGATCTGCCATTTGTTTGAGGGTGAAAAAACAGTGGGCGAGATTGAAGAATTACTGGACATTCATCAACCCAATCTTTCGCAACACTTAACGGTTCTCAGAAAAAACGGGGTGGTACAAACACGCAAGGAAGGCAGAAATGTTTACTACTCCCTGGCAGACCCAAAAGCCGTTGCCATGCTTGAAACATTGCACCGCTTATACTGCAATGATACGGCCTCATCCTAAGGCATTTTCCATGTCATTGCTTGTGTTCAACATAATTTCCAATTGTCAGTTTTTTGTTAATCCATCAAAAGGGCTTTATCATGAATAAAAATGTTGGCGGTATCGATAAACTTTTGCGTATTATCGTGGGCGTGGTTTTGATTGTGCTGGCGATTACCGGAACAATCGGATGGTGGGGTTACCTGGGCATTATTCCCCTGGTAACCGGCTTTATTAGTTATTGTCCACTTTATGCCATCATTGGCGTCAAGACCGCTTGTCCACTGAGTAAAAAATAATTACGCCTGTTCATTTCAAGATGGTTCGGATTCGGGCATTTTTTTGTTTAATGCTAATGCCCGGTCCTTTTACTTTTACGACCGTAGGCAACGGTATCACTTTGCCACTGGACGGATCCACAGGCTGCCCATTTTTTCTGATTTCATAATGCAGGTGCGGCCCGGTGGAGTTACCGGTTGATCCCACAAAACCGATTAAATCCCCTTTCTTTACATACGAACCCAGAACCAGTCCGGGGGCATAGCGTTCAAGATGGGCATAAAGCGTGCTGTAAGTATTATCATGTTTCAGCACTACGGTTTTGCCGTATCCCCCGCGGTTAGCCAGGTAAACCACTTTGGCCGCCTGTATGGCCGTAACAGGCGTTCCTGCCGGCGCAGCATAGTCAACTCCCGTATGCAAGCGCATTTCCTGAAAAACCGGATGCATTCGCCAGCCATATGAAGAGGAGAATCTCGCATCCGGCAACGGATTGGTCATCAGACTTTGCAGGGTTATATTCTTGCCGCAATGGTCACAGGCTCCCATGACAATAACGTCACTATCCAGCTCTGGAATATCACTCAGATCAATATCGGTACTGCTTTGGGCAAAGACACCCAGTGGCAGACCCAGCAACAAAAGCAGCAAAAATTTATTCAATAGAATAATCCGTGTGAAATGATTCAAGGCACAATAAAGCAGGCATAAGCAATAATGAACATTTCGTTGCGTTCAATCGCTATATAATCGCACTCATCCCTATTATATTAGTAGACATTCCGGGTAAAACCAACCGTGAAATTGATAAAAACCGTAAAACCATTCATTGCCCTGGTCTTTGGTACTGTTGTCCTGTCAGGCTGCACTCCAGAACCTTATCCGCCTGAAATAAAAACAGACCTGATTTCTTTGTGCATGGAAGGCATCTTGTCGGGCCAGACTAATGTGGTCATTGAAGACAATAAGACACTTGATGCCTCCGAGTCTCTCAGACTGTGTGAATTCAGGTATGGGGAATTCATTAAAAAAGTGCCACTTGCCGATTATTTGGATCAGCAAACCCATTTGTACGAAAGCTTTCAGCGGGCATATCGCCAGAAATACATCCTAGAGGATGTCTACAACAGTCTTTCTCCCAAAGACAAAAAAACGTTTGCCACCACATCCCAAATCATGCTTGGGCTAGATGCCGGAGAACTGGAATAATGATAAAAATGCTCATAAACATGGGATGTACCCTGCTTGGCGCTGCGCTCATCATGACAGCCACTCATGCGCAAGAACAAACCTATCCCAACCATGAAAGAGAAAAGGCCATTATTTTTTGCATGACCCGGGAATATGTATTGCAATACCAGGAAGAGCCCGCCGAAAAGGACCTGTTCCCTGTCTGTGAATCACGCTTTGCCGAGTTGGAAAGCAGTATCCCTTATGAAAAATACAAAGCAGTCAGGGATAAAGGCTACATGATTTACCCAGATAATCAAAGTACCAAATTAATGGAAAAATACTTCGACATTTTAATGGGGAAGTATTAAGTCCATACCTCACAGTTACCAAGGAGATTTACATTGTCAAACATCGGACTTGTTCATTTGATTAAAAAAAACCTGCCACTGCTTGCATTGGCAGCAATAGGATTTTCCGGTTCATCTGCCGTCCTTGCCGATACCGCCAAATGGCCCGAGCACGAATTGAAGCTTATCGTACCGTTTGGGGCCGGATCAACCCCGGACCAGATTGCACGCATTGTGGCAGAAAAAGCATCCGGCACACTGGGACAGGTCATTGTCATTGACAACAAGCCCGGTGCTGGCGGCAATATAGGTACAGCTGCCGTCGCACATGCCAAACCCGATGGTTATACCTTTGGCATTTCAATTACCGGCCCCTTGGTCAACAACCCGTTTATTTATAATAACTTAAGCTACGATCCGGAAAAAGACCTCTCTCCGCTTACGATGGCAGTCACACAGCCCAATATCATTGCCGTGCGAAGTGATTCAGGCATCACAAACCTTCAGGAGCTGGTTGATAGAATCAAGGAAAATCCGGACAAGTTCAATTACGCCACACCAGGTACTGGCACAGGTTCTCATTTATCCATGGAGCTGATGCTGCAGGCTTTCAATGGTGTCGCAACGGCTGTGCCGTATGCCTCTTCGCCTAATGCCATGAATTCTTTACTGGCGGGCGATACACAGTTTACCGCTTTGGCCCCCATTGCCGTGCTGCCACTGGTTAATGATGGCCGCTTAACCGCTTTGGCTCAAACAACGGCAGAACGAGTCAGTGCCCTGCCCGAGATCCCCACTGTTTCAGAGGCGGGCATACCGGGCATTGAAGGCTCAGCCTGGTCAGGCTTTATTATTTCATCAAAAGTGGATAAAGCCATACAGGACAAACTGGCCAATGCCTTGGTTGACGCACTGAATGACCCTGTCGTAAAAGAGAAGTTGCAGGCCCAGTATATGGACCCGATTCCAGGTACACCCGAGCAGTTCAGGGAGTACATGAAGCAGGAAAAAGCTCGCTGGGAGCCGCTGATTAAAAAACTCGATTTAAAAATTAACTGACATCCCACCATCAATGGTAATAACTTGTCCATTGATATAAGAAGCAAGGCCCGAAGCCAGAAAAACCGCCGCGCCAGCGATCTCTTCGGGCTTGCCCCAGCGCTGCATGGGTACCCGAGCCACGAAAGCCGGACCTTTTACTTTGTCTTCGGCCAGGGATTTATTGGTTTCAGTAGCAAAAGGACCGGGAGCAATCGCATTGCTGGTAATGCCCTGGCGGGCATATTCCACGGCCAGAGACCTCATTAAGCCGGTCAGGCCCATTTTTGTTACCGGGTATACAGCATCACCAGAACGCGCCAGTTCACCCGCTATGGATGTCATGGAAATAATTCGTCCAAAACCGTTTTTAGTCATTAATTCGGCCGCTTTCTTGGAAGTGTAAACGGCTGCAGTCAGATTAGCTTGAGTGAGCGCCAGAATATCTGGCAAGGTGCTTTCAGCAAGAGACTTGCGAATGCGCATTCCCATATTATTAACCAGAATATCGCAGCGACCGTAATCCTGTGTTATTTTTTCAAATGCAGCGTCTATTTGTGCAAAATCAGACATATCCGCACAAATCCCTCGCACGGTGATTCCCTCATCAGCCAATTTTTTTATACACTCAGCGACACTTTCCCGTGTTCTGCCATTGATGATCACGGTTGCACCACTTTGCGCCATTGCCTTGGCAATTTCAAGACCCAACCCTCTTGTTGAGCCGGTCAAGAAGGTGACCTTGTCATCCAGATTAAATTGTTTCAGATAGGAATGGGTGTCAGTATTGAAAGACATACGATAAAATTGTTTTTAAGGTTAAACTTGAAAAATATTTTGGTAATTTAAATATAAAGACTGGGAAAAGAACATGTTTAACAAGTCTACTTCTTTTCAATATGAAAAGACGCTAAAAGCCTGCGGAAAAGGACAAAAAAGCGCCATACAAAGCTTATATAAACACGATGCTCCTCAAATGCTGGCCTTGGCATTCCGTATTTTTGGCAATTTAAACTATGCGGAACAGGCGGTTCAGCGTGCCTTTGTCACTATCTGGAAAAATGCCAATACATATAACGAAGAAGCCGGCCCGGCCAAAGGATGGATTTACAGCATCTTGCGCTACCATATCGGTGTCCTGTACAAGCAAAATTACGAACAGATCCAGGCGACTTTGCAAAACAGGGATTCTGCACTGGTTGAAACGCTTAGTCTTTTGCAGGCCGACATACATGCTTCTCACGCACCACATACGGGTTTTCATGCTTTTCTCGAAGAATTGCCACTTGAGCCACAAAGCTGTTTGATCAACATGTATTTCAGTTCAGGTGAGCAAGCCTCAACCGCCACCCTGCTTAATATGCCTTTGGGCCGTTTCAAGGAAAATATTTTATTGGGCTTGCGTCATTTATCCAAAAAGTTGGGTAATTTTCCTTATCACATTGATAATGAAAAAATTGGCGAATATGTATTGGGTGGGCTAAGCGGCGAAGAAGAACGTTATGTACTTCAGCTTTTCAATCAGGACAGCACCGCAGCCAGCATTGCCCTGATCTGGGAGGATCACTTCACCCATTACCTGGATCAATTGCCCGAACAGCCTTTGCATCCGCGCTTATGGAGCAGCATCAAGCACAACATGCAAAACACCGAGGAAGTCGGTGGCATTCTTGATGCCATTCAAGATCATGACATGTCCGGGTTTTCCGGTTTGCAGGCGCGCATCAAGGAACTAAGCAAAAAACTCAGCCAAAACCTAAGACTATGGCAAATATCCAGCCTGGTACTGGCGACTGCCTTGCTTTTTCTTGTGATTATTTTTCCATCCACCTCCAATATGACCAGAATGATTGCCGTGTTGTCAGCGCCCGGGCAAAATAGCCAGCCTGCCTGGGTGGTAAAAGTTAATCAGGAAGGCATCGCACAGATCAAACCAATGATTCAGCAAAACATTGCCGACAATCTTGAAATGGAAATCTGGACACAATCAGACACGGGCAACAACGACTATCGCTCACTGGGCGCTATTAAATCGAATGCCATTATCACGCTTACTCCGGAAATGTTGGGTAAAGTGAAGCCCGGGCAACTTTTTCAAATCAGTCTTGAAGCGGCTGGTGGTTCCCCTTCAGGCAAACCAACCGGGTCTATTTTGTATCAAGGTAGATTGGTTGATGTGAGTAATTAATATAATAAGTAGCACTTATGGGGCATGAGCAATAACGGATTTGTCATGAGTTCATCACAATCGTCATCAAATAACGTGAAAATCTCTATAAATAACTGCAACTTTGTCTGAAAAATGATTTATACGAAAAATATTTTGAATTTTATGCAAATCTGAGACAAGTAACATATGAAAATATCGTATCATCAGGGTTGTAACAATTCAATTTTTGATCCCCTTGTCAAATGCCCCTTGTTTTAATTGTCGTACTCCCTTTCCTTGGCAGTATATTGGCTGCCATTTTGCCTCATAATGCCAGAAACCAGGAATCCTGGCTTGCTGGCATTATTGCGCTTGTCTGTGCAGGAATGGTTATTTATGCCGCACCTGCCGTATTTAACGGAGAGGTACTGGTCCAGACAATAAGCTGGTTGCCTTCCATGGGCGTCAATATGACATTCAGAATGGATGGCTTTGCCTGGTTATTTTCGCTTCTGGTCACCATAATGGGAGCCTTGGTGGTTCTGTATGCCCGTTATTACATGGACCCAGCCGATCCGGTACCCAGATTTTTTTCATTTTTCCTGGCATTCATGGGGTCAATGCTCGGTGTCGTTCTTTCGGGCAACGTTATTCAGCTGGTCATATTCTGGGAATTGACCAGTCTTTCATCATTCATGCTCATTGCTTACTGGCATCACCGGCAAGATGCACGTCGCGGTGCACGCATGGCACTTACCATTACTGCCGCAGGTGGATTTTGCCTGTTGGCCGGCATGTTAATGATTGGCCATATTGTCGGCAGTTATGAACTAAATGAAATACTGGCTTCGGGCAACCTGATCCGCAATCACCCCTGGTATATTCCCATTCTGGTGTTGATTGCCTTGGGCGGACTTACCAAAAGTGCCCAGTTCCCTTTCCATTTCTGGCTGCCCAATGCCATGGCTGCGCCAACTCCGGTATCCGCTTATCTACATTCGGCTACCATGGTCAAGGCTGGTGTTTTTATCCTGGCCCGTTTCTGGCCGGTGCTTGCCAGTACCGACCAGTGGTTCTGGATCATTGGCGGTGCCGGAATGTGTTCATTGCTCATAGGTGCTTTTGCCGCCACTTTCCAGCAGGACATGAAAGGTGTGCTGGCCTATTCCACAATCAGCCATCTGGGTCTTACCACCCTGCTTTTGGGTCTGAATAGCGAACTGGCCCTGATTGCCGCCATTTTTCACATGATCAACCATGCCACCTTCAAGGCCTCCCTGTTTATGGCAACCGGGATTGTTGACCATGAAACCGGAACACGTGACATGGGGGTGCTCTCAGGATTGCGAAAGGCCATGCCTATCACGGCCACCCTGGCTATTGTGGCTTCGGCCGCCATGGCGGGCGTGCCTTTGCTTAATGGTTTCCTTTCCAAAGAGATGTTCTTTTCCGAAACACTCTTTGTAAACCAAACCTCTTATGCCGGTTACTGGTTGCCAAGCCTGGCTGTTTTGGCAAGTTCATTCAGCGTTGCTTATTCCCTGCGCTTTATCATTCAGGTGTTTTTTGGCAAACCCGCCACCGATCTGCCTCGAAAACCACATGACCCCCCCCACTGGATGCTTTTTCCAAGTGCTGTTCTGGTTCTGCTGTGTATTCTTATCGGTGTTTTCCCCGAACTAATCATTGGCTCAACGCTCAAACTGGCGGCCACCTCCATTCTGGGAGACCACTTGCCTGCTTATAGCCTGGCTATCTGGCACGGCTTTAACCTTCCGCTCGTTATGAGTATCCTGGCCCTGGTTGGTGGTGTTTCCCTGCTATATGTGCTTAAACCCCTGTTTCGCTCATATCCCGGGCAGACACCGATTTTATACCGTTTTGATGGTAGAAAGTCTTTTGATGCCGTCATGAATGGCATCGATAGCATTGCCTATATCCTGCTTGAATGGTTTTCCAGCAAACGTTTGCAACCACAGGTATTGTGGATTGTGGTAATTACCGTGGTGGTCGGCATGCTGCCGCTGCTTGGTGGAAATTGGTTGCATTTAAAAGAACCGTTTTCTTTTGATCCGGCTTTTGCCCTTCTATGGACCGTTGGTGGTGCCTGCGCCATAGGAGCGGCTTATCTGGCCAAGTACAATCGCTTCCGTGCCCTGGTGCTTTCTGGTGGAGCCGGGCTTGTTACCTGCATCACTTTTGCATGGCTTTCAGCGCCCGATCTGGCGCTGACGCAATTGGTGGTTGAAACGGTTACCGTTGTTCTTATTTTGCTGGGCTTGCGCTGGTTGCCACGTCGTGTCATTGAAGAGTCCCAGATAACACCGTTACGGTCATTTATTCGCCGGTTCCGTGATTTGGCCATTGCAATATGTAGCGGACTGGGATTGTCTGCACTGGTCTATATCATGCTGACTCGCGATAAACCAGAGGGTCTTTCTGCCTTTTTCCTGGAAAAAGCCTTGCCTGAAGGCGGTGGTAATAACGTAGTTAACGTCATTCTGGTCGACTTCCGTGGCTTTGATACCTATGGTGAGATCAGTGTTCTGGGCATTGTGGCCATTACCGTCTATGCGCTGCTGCGTCGCTTCCGTCCGCCACAGGAAAGTATCCACGCCCTTGAAAACCGTCATGAAATTCAAACCATTGATGGCAATGGCCTCACCAATGAGCACAGTTTGCCCAAAGGTATTTTATTGGCTCCCAATGTACTGGGAAGGCTAATGCTGCCAGTTATTACCCTTATTTCATTGTATTTCCTGTTGCGCGGCCATAATCTGCCCGGCGGTGGTTTTGTAGGCGGGTTGATTTTTGCAACCGGAATCATCCTGCAATATATGCTCAGTGGCATTCACTGGGTTGAAACACGCTCAAGGGTTCGGCCACAGTACTGGATTTCCGTTGGCTTGTTAATTGCCGGTGGCTCTTCCATGCTTGCATGGTGGGTAGGTCAACCTTTCCTGTCAGCCATCAGTTGGGATATTTACTTGCCTGTCATCGGGAAGCTGCATCTTTCCAGCGTTATCCTTTTTGATATTGGTGTTTATGCACTCGTTGTGGGCGCAACAACCTTTATGCTGGTTGCCCTTGCTCACCAGTCCCTGCGTTTCTATCGTAAAGCACCGGTTGCCGAATCGGAAACCAAAGCAGGAACCGGGACACAATTGAATTTTTCAGATCGAGTTAATTAAATGGAAATTATCTACTCATTAGCCATAGGGGTATTGGCCGGCTCGGGCATCTGGCTCTTGCTCAGACCCCGTACCTTTCAGGTCATTATGGGGCTTACCCTGGTTTCCTACGCCGTAAACCTGTTTATATTTGGAATGGGCCGATTATCTGTTGGCTCTCCTCCCATCATTGAATCAGGTACGATTGCTGATGTTTCCAATTATGCCGATCCCGTTCCCCAGGCTCTGGTACTGACCGCTATCGTTATCGGTTTTGCCACAACGGCTTTATATCTGGTCGTGTTACTGGCCTTGCGCGGGCTGTCCAATACCGATCACGTCGATGGTACGGAGTTCAATTCATGATGGGTTGGTTGGATCATTTACCCATTTTACCTGTTGCAGTGCCCATGATGGCAGGCGCCCTCATGCTGCTTTTGAAAGACTCCCGTCGCAAGGCCCTTACCGGGCTGGCTTTCCTGTCGGTTACCATTCAGTTTGCTGTTGCAGTAACCTTGCTGTTCATGACAGCAGGCGATATTTCCAGCGACTGGAACAATGATATTGGCGTGTATTTGCTGGGTAACTGGATAGCCCCTTTTGGTATTGTGTTCGTGGTGGATAAGCTCTCAGCGGTTATGCTGGTTCTTACTATTGTGCTGGGCATATGTGCGCTTATTTACTCAACCGCGTTCTGGGATCGGGTTGGCATTCATTTCCACCCCTTATTCCAATTCATTCTGATGGGGCTTAATGGTGCATTTTTAACCGGTGACCTGTTCAATCTTTTTGTCTTCTTCGAGATTTTCCTGGCTGCATCGTATGGTTTGCTGCTGCATGGTTCTGGCTCCCGAAGAGTTTCTTCAGGTTTGCATTACATTACCGTCAACCTAATTGGCGCTTCTTTACTGCTCATCAGCATCTCCCTTATTTACGGGGTTACCGGTACGCTCAACATGGCCGATCTTGGTATCAAAGCCGGTATGCTGGATGCTGAAAATCGCAAACTTTTCGAAACCGCCTGTGCCATTCTGGGCATTGCCTTCTTAGTCAAGGCAGCGGCCTGGCCACTTAATTTTTGGTTACCCAATGCTTATGCGGCCGCTTGTGCTCCTGTTGCCACGCTATTTGCCATCATGACCAAGGTAGGCATTTATGCTTTGGTCAGAATGGGCTCCCTGCTTTTACCCACCGGAGCTCCTGCCGCCTTTGGTGGCGACTGGATGTACGCCATTGGTCTGGGTACCCTTTTATTTGGTACTTTAGGTATTCTGGCCGAAAAAAATACAGGACGACTGGTTGGCTATAGCATCATTCTGTCTTCCGGCACCCTGCTTACGGCGTTGGGAATGCCGGGTGTGACTTTAACAGGTCCTTCCCTTTTTTACCTGATCAGTTCCGTGCTTACCACCGGTGCTTTTTTCATGTTGGTTGAGTTGATCAAACGCACAGAATCCTTTGGTTCCAACGTGCTTTCTGTCAGTTTTGAAGCTTTTGGCCTTGATGAGGACAAAACAACCGATTATTCCGGTGACGTTGTTGGTGTCGCAATTCCAGCCGCACTGGCCTTTCTTGGTCTGTCATTTTTTACCTGCGCCATTCTGATTGCATGTATGCCGCCGTTTTCCGGTTTTGTGGCAAAGTTTGCCTTATTGTCTTCTGCACTTGAACTCACCGATAACAAGTTATCGGGACCTTCCCTCAGCGCCTGGCTACTGGTAATTGCCATGCTGGCATCCGGCCTTGCCACTGTCATTGCTCTGGGTAAATCAGGCGTAAGGCTTTTTTGGAATGCGGAAACGTTGCAAACGCCTAAACTTAGTATTCGAGAAGCTATTCCCGTTAGTGTTTTATTGCTAAGCTGTATTGCGCTTTCAATTTTTGCCGGACCTGTCATGGATTTTCTGGCTGAAACGGCAAGTTCGCTTGATGATCCCAATCAGTATATCAATGCAGTGATTACACAGGCATCCAACAAAACCATGGTAGGGGGACACTAATGAGAAAATTCTTTTTCTGGTTTCCCATGTCTGCATTTCTTTTGCTTATATGGATGCTGTTGGCCAATGCACTGACAATCGGCCAGTTTGTGCTCGGTTCAATACTGTCACTAGGGCTTGTTCTGGCATCACAGCGCTTGCGGCCTTTACACGGTCACCCTAAAAAAACCTTAACTATCCTGAAATTGATTTGCCTGGTTATTGTTGATATTGCTTATTCCAACTGGGTGGTGGGAATATTAATCCTGAAAGGAAAAAGTGCTCACCGAACACCAGGTTTCATCAATATTCCACTGGACATCCGCGATCCTCACGGTTTGGCCATTTTATCGTGCATTATCACTTATACACCTGGTACGGTCTGGTCTGGTCTGACTGAAGATGATTTCATCCTGCGCCTTCATGTTCTTAACCTGAAAGAGGAGTCCGACTGGATTCACACCATCAAGAATCGTTACGAAGCAAATTTGATTGAGATATTTGAATGAACTTGATATTGACCTGGGCATGTTACTTTGCCATTTGCTGCTTTTCACTGGCCACTTTTTGTGCCTTTATCAGACTCGTCAAGGGATCAACACCCCAAGACCGGGTGCTGGGTCTTGATACTATGTATATCAACGGCATGTTGCTGATCATCGTGCTGGGCATGCTTTACAGAACGTCCTGGTACTTTGACATTGCATTGCTCATCAGTTTATTGGGCTTTGTGTCTTCTTCAGCGCTGTCAAAATTCCTGCTGCGTGGTGAGGTGATCGAGCCATGAATGATATTCCTGCCTGGATCGCAATTCCCGCTGCTGTTTTTTTAGTGACGGGTGGCCTTATTACTTTGATTGGATCAATCGGACTGCTCCGGTTTGAAGATTTCAAAAGTCGTATTCATGCCCCTACATTGGGTAACACGTTTGGTGCCATCTTTACCTTGTTGGCGTCTATACTGGTTTCTTTTCATCTGGCTGACCGGGTTTTCTTTCACGAAATATTAATTGTTGTCTTTTTATTTCTTACTTCCCCCGTCACTGCGATGCTGTTAATGCGTTCTTATATACTGCGCCTGGAACGTATCGGAAAATAACTCTTTTATTCAAATACCATGCTGCCCAGACTGATTCTGTCTATTTTGATCGTTTTCCTGTCATTCAGTACAAGCGTTTATGCGGAAAATGGGCAAAAAGCACCGGCTCTTGAAGAGATCCAGGCAAGCCTTGCGGAACTTCCCAAGTCAATTGAAAACAATGACAATATTCAAAAAATACTGGATAAATTAAAAGCCATCCAGGCTAGCGCGCAGCAAATTATTAATGCCAAAACCCAGGAACTTGCCGACATTGATACAAAGTTAAGCAACCTGGCCGACACCCCAAAACCTGATGAATCGCAAAGCCCCCTTACCCCTGAGGCAAAAGACATTGAGGCGCAGCGCAGTGCCTTGCAAACAGAACGTGAACGACTGGATGCCAATATCAAACTCGCCAAATTGCTGATTAGTGAAGCCGACCAGCGAAGCTTTAAATTAATGGCGGAAAGCAGGGCCAAGTTTCAGGCTGAATTGTTTGAAAGGGTCAGATCTCCACTTACTTTGTCATTCTGGGAACGCTTTTCACGCTCATGGTCCTCGGATTTTCCTCGAGTACAGCAATTTACAGATTCTGTATTGGCTATTTTTGTGAAAGCCCTTGAACCGGAAAATAAAAAATTTTTTTATGCGGGCATTTTTCTTTCATTAATGACCGCTTTTGTGCTTAACCGTCTTTTGCAAAATCTGATTCGCCTGATTGCAATGGAAAGAATACCGACAGGTCGGGCACGACGTTCCCTGGTTGCCTTTGGAATTATTCTTAACAATGTCATTATTACTGGTTTATCCACGTATTTTTTATATGCCGGTCTTAACTGGAACGGGATTGTCAGCCCGGACATTCATGAATACCTGGTTTCCCTGATCTATACAATCATTTTCGCTTCACTGGTCACCGGTCTGGGCAATGCATTATTCTCGGTCCGTCATCAGTCCTGGCGTCTGCCTCCGCTTAGCGACACCCTGGTCCATGCGCTCAAACCCTATCCCTGGTTAATTGCCACCCTCATTGTGATTCACCAGGCAATCATTATCAGCAGCTCAAAGGTTGGGATTTCTCTTGGTACAGAAGTGGGACTCAGGGTTATTTCAAACCTTACGATGGCGGTGCTGGGTTTTCTGGTTTTAGGCAAAATTTCCCGCTATTACCGGATTACTCCCCAAGCTAATCAGAATGAGCAAAATAAGGTGCCTGGCACGGTATGGCCCTATGTTCTTCGTACTCTGTGCTGGATGATTGTTATTGGCACATTGGTATTTACACTCGTTGGATTCGTTGCACTGGGCTCTTTCCTTATTACCCAGCTGCTCTGGAATGTCATCATCCTGTCAACTTTTTATATCTTATTTAAACTCAGTGAGGATTTATTCCAGGCCAGTATCGCAGCCCAGGGGCTTATTGGTAAACACCTGATTGAACAATATGACATTACACCCAATTTCCTGAATCAACTATCCACCATTTTGTCCGCCCTGACAAAGCTGCTGCTGTTTTATGCCTTGGTGATAGTTTTGCTGGTTCCGTTTGGAAACAGCCTGGCCGGTTTATTTAACCGGGATGGCAAGCTGGATAATTTTTTGCATACCTGGCAAAATTTCATTACGCCAGGTATGCTGTTAAGTGCAATCATGATCGTTTTGGGTGGAATTATTGTTGGCCGCCTGCTTAAAAACTGGCTTGTCAGTAAATATTTCCCCAATACCAATATTGATACGGGCGTACGCTTAAGTATTGTGACCGTTCTGGGTTACATTGTGGCCATTATTACCGTAAGCCTCATGTTATCCACCCTGGGAATCAGTCTTGAAAAACTGACCTGGATTGCCAGTGCCCTTTCTGTGGGTATCGGTTTTGGTCTTCAGGCCATTGTGCAAAACTTCATATCCGGTTTAATCATGTTGGTTGAAAGACCGGTTAAAGTAGGTGATTGGGTGGTTATTGGCACACAAGAAGGTGATATTCGCCGCATCAACGTCAGGGCTACTGAAATTCAACTGGGAGACCGCTCTACTTTGATTGTCCCCAACTCCGAGTTTATCACCAAGTCCGTCAGAAACATGACCCTTAGTAAAAGCGAAGGTCGTGTGCAAATCCGTCTTCCCCTGCCACTGTCAGTCAATCCAGCACAAGTCAGGGACATCATCCTGGCAATTTTTGAAAATAACGAGGATGTTCTTGACGATCAGGGCCTGGAACCCTACATTCGTCTTGATGGCATCGAAGGCGGTAGCCTGATCATGGTAGCGACTTGCTTCGTGATCAGTCCGCGCCTGGCAGGACGTATCAAAAGCGAATTGTTATTTGAAATAATCAACAAGCTTCATCAGGAAAGCATCCTGTTAAGCATGCCTTTGCAAATTGAACAAATTAACCCGACACGAGAAAATGTGAACTGAAACAGGTACTGTGCTGTTTATTGATTAGCCAAATGCCGCTTATCAAGAACCTGTCAGAAAATTGTATATGAATAAAGCCCATTCTGATATGGTCTGGCGTGACAGGGGCAATGCCTGAATAATCTAAGCTCGCGGCATTCCCCCTTAGTCTTAGTATTAGTTCTTTTCAGTAATCGGACCTGTCCACTCTTCGGTAAAAAGCTCGTAACTTAAACGCTCTTTTTGCGGCACAGGCATTTTGGGGGTACCAATAGCCAAAAAGCCCATGAACCGATAATCAAGTGCATCAAATCCCAACCCGGTTTGGAACTCATCGATATAAGTGGCAATACCTGTACTCCAGAACGCACCATATCCCAGCATATGTGTCGCATTCAAAATATTGGTAACAGCCGCGCCTGTTGCCAGCATACGTTCAGACTCACTGATTTTCGTATTGCTGTAATCAATATGGCAAGCAACTGCAATGATCAGGGGTACTTCCGCAAGCCATTGACGTGTAGCCGCTTCCTTATCGGGATTAAATGGCTCGGCACTGGCCTGTTTTAAAGCAATGGAAAAATCGGCAAACTTTTTAATGGCTTCGCCACGAATAATCTTGAATCGCCATGGGCGAAGCGCACCATGATCAGGCGCCGACATGGCTGTTTGCAGTATAAGTGCCAGCTCCTCGTCAGAAGGAGCCGGAGCGGTAACCATTTTCATGGAATTACGATTCAGAAGATAATTAATTGCTTCATTCATGGCATAACCTGTATAAATATTATTCAGTTAAGGAGGGATTAACGCAGCAACGCCTTCATGTCGCGAACTGCCTTTTCCCAACCGTCAAAAATGGCCTGAGCCACGATGGCATGACCGATATTCAACTCTGAGATACCTCCAAGTGCAACAATGGCCTGAACATTCTGATAGTGCAAACCATGACCGGCATGTACTTTCAGGCCAGCTCCAAGTCCTTCAGCAATCGCAATCCTTAGACGTTCCAATTCCGCCTCTACCTGCTCTCCCCTTGCCTCGGAATAGGTACCCGTATGCAATTCGATCACGGTAGCCCCTGCCTTGGCAGCTGCATGAATTTGATCGATATTGGGATCAATGAACAGGGAAACCCTTGAGCCGGCATCATGCAATCTTGAAACAGCCAATTTAACCTGTTCAAAGGATTCAATTACATTCAACCCACCTTCCGTGGTTAATTCCTGGCGACGTTCGGGTACCAGACAAATATCGTGCGGCTTGACATCACAGGCAATATCCAGCATTTCAGGAGTGATGGCACACTCAAGGTTCATCCGGGTGGTGAGCAACGGAAGAATGGCATAAACATCCTTATCCTGAATATGGCGACGATCCTCACGCAAATGCAATGTGATGACATCTGCCCCAGCCTGCTCAGCCAACAGAGCTGCCTTGATAGGGTCTGGATATACGCTATGGCGTTGCTGCCTGAGAGTCGCCACGTGATCAATATTTACGCCTAAATCAATCATAAAATACGGAATACAAAATTTATTTTGAAATAATGGAGGTTTGTGTCCAACCGCCACCCAATGCTTTATAAAGTTCTATACGGTTCTGAATGGAATCAAACCCGGTTTGCAAAAAACTTTGCTGAACAGCAAATAAAGCAACCTCTGCTGATTGTACCTGCAAGAAACTGTCTATACCGTTTGAATAGCGCAAATTGGCAATTTTAAGCGTTTCATAGGCAGAAGCCTGCTGTGCTCTCAAAGCATCAAGCTGTGACTGGTAAGTAGACTCACCTGCCAGGGCATCAAGCACCTCACGAAAAGCGGTCTGAATCGACTTTTCGTATTCGGCCACGGCAATATCATTGCGTATTTCAGCCAGGTTAAGGTTATTGCTTAATTTTCCAGCGGTAAATATGGGAATATTAATAACAGGATTAAATGACCACATACCATTACCACCATCAAACAGGGAACCCAGATCGGGACTGGCAATACCCAAGAGTCCCGTCAAGGAAATGGATGGAAAAAAGGCTGCCCGGGCTGCACCAATATTGGCATTGGCCGCTTTCAACCTGTTCTCGGCTGCAAGGATGTCTGGTCGACGGGTTAACAAATCTGAAGGTAGTCCCGTGGGCAATTTGGCCATGACAACATCACCGGTAAAAGGCGGTGCTGGCGGTAAATTGTCAGGAATGGGCTGACCAAGAATTAGCTGCAAGGCATTTCTGGCACGCATTTCAGCACGGGTAATTTCAGCCAGGATCGCTTTGGCCCCTTCAAGTGTGGTTTTTGCCTGATTGACATCAAGTATTGTGGCAACACCACCTTTGTATCGACTTTGAACCAGATCATACGTTCCCTGACGCGACTTGATGGTTTTGTTAACCAGTTCTTTTTGCGCCTCAAGATTTCTGACCGTAAAGTACGTGGATGCAAGCTGACCGATCAGATTGATTTGAACGGTGGTGCGGGCCTGTTGCGTTGCCAGGTATTGTTCAAAGGCCGCTTCAGATAAACTTCTTTGTCGACCAAAAAAATCAAGTTCAAAATTGGTCATGCCAATACCTGCGACATTGCTGCGGGATACCGAGGGCGCCAAAGCACCACCCGCACGCATATCCTCAGGCATGCGCTGAGCCGTTTGCTGTGCATTGACACCAATTTGAGGAAATTGGTCACTGCGTTGAATGCCATACAGGGCACGAGCCTCTTCGACCCGCTGAACTGCTATCCGCATATCACGGTTGTTTTCAAGCGCAATAGGAATCAGCGCTTTCAGGCGTTCATCCTTGAAAAAAGTTTCCCATCCCAGGTCAGCCGTATGCTGGAGACCGTCAGACTGTGAGGATGAACTGTCTTGTCCCGGAAACTGGTCAGGAACTGGCAGCCCAGGACGTTCGTATTTGGGGTTTAAAGAACACCCGGTCAATACAGTTGCCAACAAGACTACCGACAACTTGGGAGAGAAATGTTTCACGATATTCATTTTTCAGGGTTACTCTCAGTAGGTTGATCTTTGTTTTCGCCTGAATCTGAGGGATCCAGCGTTTCTATTTCGGCAACATCTTTATAAATCTCGTGCCGGTAAGCGTACGCTTCTTGTTCAGTCTCGAAAGACTGGGCTTGCTCGCCTAATAAACGTGGCCGTGTTTTGAAAATTTTCATGACGACAACAAAAAAGACGGGAACAAAGAGTACAGAGAAAGGCGTGGCAGCCAGCATTCCACCAATCACACCAACACCAACGGCACGCTGACCTGCGGCACCGGCGCCATCTGCCAATACCAACGGTAACACACCAAGAATAAAAGCAAAAGAGGTCATGAGAATAGGCCTGAAACGAAGTCGGGCCGCCTGCATCGTTGATTCGATCAGATCCCTGCCCGATGCATAGGCATCTTTGGCGAATTCTACAATCAGAATCGCATTCTTGGCGGATAAACCAATAACAGTGATCATGCCCACCTGGAAATAAATGTCATTGGACATACCTGTCCAGGTCGTCAGGCCAACGGTACCGAGCATACCCAGAGGAACGATCAGCATGGCAGACACCGGAATGGTCCAGCTTTCATACAGGGCAGCCAGAACCAGGAAAACCACAATCAGGGACAGGGCCATGGTAATGGGGGCCTGGTTACCGGCCTGAATTTCCTGAAATGATAAGCCCGCCCATTCATAGCCAATGCCAGAAGGCAATTGTGCAATCAGGCGCTCGATTTCAGCCATGGCTTCACCGTTGGAATAGCCCGGTTGGGCCTGACCACTAATGGTGATGGCATCAAAACTGTTGAAGCGGCTGACCTGGGTTGGTCCCTGGGTCCAGTCAAGCTTGACGAAAGAAGACATGTCCACGAGTTCTCCAGAGGCGTTATGCACCTTGAGCTTGAGAATATCTTCGGGGGTCATGCGGAATTGGGCGTCAGATTGAACCCAAACGTTTTGCATCCATCCGGTATTGGGGAATTTACCCAAATAACCCGAACCGATTGCGCTGCCCAGCACATTGGCAACTTCAGTCATATTAACGCCCAATATCGCCGCCTTTTCACGATCAATATTCACGTTAAGCTGTGGCCCTGGCCCCAGGCCTGAAATGCGCACTTGCGTGAGGATGTCACTTTTCTGGGCCAATCCCAACAGTTGATTGGCAGCATCACGTAAAGCCAATTGACCCAGTGATCCCCTGTCCTGCAGCCTTAAATCAAAACCGGTAGCTGTACCCAACGAGGGAATCGCAGGTGGAATAACGGCAAATACCATGGCATCGGGAATACCAAATAACAGACTGCCGGTTGCTTTGGCTGAAAGTGCCTGAGCAGATTGTCCGGGCCCCTGCCGTTCGGAAAATCCTTTCAGTGGAACGAATGCAATCGCCGAGTTAAGACCCGTGCCACTAAAACTGAACCCCTGAACCGTAATGATATTTTCCGTTTCAGGCAATTTTGAGAAATATTCTTCTACCGTATCAATGACTTCCATGGTTCGGTTGGCCGAAACACCCGATGGCAATTCAATATTGGCAATCATAAAGCCCTGGTCTTCATCGGGAAGAAATGAGCTGGGCAAACGCAGGAACATATATGCCATGCCAACTGAAAGAATCAGATAGATGAACATCATGCGTCCGCCTCGCTTGATAAAGGCACCCACCCAACCGGAATAGCCGTTGGTTGTTTTATCGAAGACGCGGTTAAACCAGCCAAAAAAACCTTTTTTGACTTCATGATGCCCCTTGGCTACGGGTTTCAGAATAGTTGCACACAAAGCAGGGGTAAAGGTTAAAGCAAGGAAAGCCGAGAAACCGATTGAGACAATCATGGATACGGCAAACTGGCGGTAAATAACGCCGGCTGAGCCACTCATGAAAACCAGCGGAAGAAATACCGTCATCAGGACCAATGTAATACCAACAATGGCTCCGCCAATTTGTGGCATGGCCTTATAGGTGGCATCTTTCGGTGAAAGCCCTTCTTCAGACATGATCCGCTCGACGTTTTCAACCACCACAATCGCATCATCCACCAAAATACCAATGGCCAGAACCATGGCAAACATGGTAAGCGTGTTAATGGAGTAACCCAGAAACAGCAAGGTGGTCACTGTTCCCATCAGGGCAATGGGCACAACGACAGCAGGAATGACCGTATACCTGACATTTTGCAAGAACACGAACATGACAATAAACACCAGAATCATGGCCTCTACCAGCGTATGTACCACTTGCGTGATGGATGCCTCGACATAAGGTGCCGTATCGTAAGGAATGCTGTATGTCACGTTCTCGGGGAAATAACGTGACAGGCTTTCCATTTCTTCCTTGATCAGTTTTGCCGTAGAAAGCGCATTCGCATTGGGGGCCAGGGAAATGGCAAACGAAGCGGATGGTGCACCATTCAGGCGAGAGCTGAACTGATAGGAATCTGAGCCGATCTCAACCCTGGCCACATCTTTCACACGAACGACAGAACCATCAGGGTTGGCACGCAAAACGATATTGGCAAACTCATCAACGGTTTCCAACTGGCCGTTGGTGGAAACAATGGCACTGGTTGTCTGGTTTTCAGGTGTTGGGGGGGCACCCAAAGTACCGGCTGAAATAGCCCTGTTTTGTGCTGCCAGAGCGGCACTCACATCGGTCATGGTCATGCCATAACTGGTCAGTTTGGCAGGATCAGTCCAGATACGCATGGCCCTGGGTGCGGCAAACAGCTGAAAAGTACCCACCCCTTCAATCCGGGAAATCGAGTTTTGAATATTCCGGGTGATGTAGTCACCCAACTCGGCCGCCGAGGTCGACCCATCAGTAGAACTAAGGGCAACAATCAGCAGGAAACCGGCTGAACTCTTGCTGAACCTGAGGCCTTGATCCATAACGGCCTGGGGCAGTTTGGAAGAGACGTTGGCCACTTTGTTCTGCACTTCAACCTGGGCCATATTGGGATCGGTACCCGGCTTGAAAATGACATCAATGTCTGAACGGCCATAAGCATCGCTGGTTGATGAATAATAAAGCAGGTTTTCCGCTCCATTCAGCTCATTTTCAATGACGCTGGTAACCTGTTGCGCTACATCTTCAGCAGAAGCGCCAGGGTAAGAGGCACTAATGTTAATGGTGGGCGGGGCAACTTCCGGGTATTGTGCTACCGGCATGAACGGAATCGCAATCACGCCTGCGAAGAAAATGATAATGGCAACAACCCAGGCAAAAATCGGGCGATTAATAAAGAAGTTGGACATATATCTTCTCAGCTTTCGGCAGATTTATTGGAGTCGGCAGTTTCTTCATCCGACGTTTTTTTCCAGGGCATGGGTTTTACCGTGCCACCTGGCTGCGCTTTCTGAAAGCCCTCGACAATGACTTCGTCATTGGGACTCAGGCCTTTATTGATAATGGTCTTGCCATCGACTGAGTTACCTTCTTCAACCGCGACTGAGACGACCTTATCGTCTTTAACCAACAACAGTTTTACCAAACCGTCTGGTGTGCGTTGCAAGGCCTGGTTTGGAACCATCAATGCTTGTGAATTAACGCCCTGCTCAAGCCTGACCTGAGTAAACATGCCCGGCAACAGGAGATGTTGCGGGTTAGGAAAAACAGAACGCAAGGTAACCTGGGCGGTTGTCGGGTTGACAGTGACACCGGTAAAAAGCAGTTTGCCATTTTCCGGATAAAGAGAGCCGTCTTCCATTTCAAGCTGGACAACGGCCATGCCTGTTTCACTCTGTTTAAGCTGACCCTCGGCCAGGGCCTTGCGCAGATTGCTTAACTCCCCAGTGGTTTGTGAGAAATCTACGTAAACCTCGTCAATCTGTTGCACAGTAGCAAGGTGGGTGCCGCTGGCCGCACTCACCAAAGCACCTTCAGTGACAAATGCCTCACCAATAATTCCATCAATGGGTGAGGTGACATCCGTGTAACCAAGATTGATTTGGGCGGCATCAAGGGCAGCCTTGGCCTGACTGATTGCTGCTTCTGCCTGGGCAGCCTGGGCAATCGCATTATCATACTCTTGACGGCTTACCGCCGCAGATTTGACCAGGGTTGAATAACGTTTTGCCAGTAACCGCGCACTTTGCGCATTGGCTTCTGCCTGCTCAAGCGCCGCGGCAGCCTGATTGACCGCAGCCTGATAGGTGGCCGGATCTATTTTAAACAGTAACTGCCCTTCTTTGACAACACTGCCCTGCTTGAATTCAATGCTTTGTATAATGCCAGTGACCCGGGCACGAACCTCGGCATCTTTAATGGCCGCTACCCGGCCAGATAATGTGGTGTAAATACGGGCCTCAGCGGGCTCTACTTTAATGGTGGAAACCGGAAACACGGGAGGGCCTCCGGCTGCAGCGGGATCGGCCGCATCTTCTTTTCCACAACCACTTAGTAGAAGCACCGAACATGCAAGCAATGCCGCGATTTTATGATTGGCAAAGGTTGATTTTATTCTCATTTGACTGTGACCCGAAAAATACCCTTAAGGATATTTTTATTGAAAATGTTGATTCGATTAAAAGATACTGCAAATTATAGTGGAAAAATAATTGCCTAAGCAACATTCTGTTCGCCACAAGAAAAACAATTGCCTAAGCAACAGTTAAACTCTATAGGTATTTATTTGGTTATTCAAATATAAAAAAATGGATAAATGGCGTAAACAGGCAAAAAAATGCTTATCGATGCAATAATCGCACATTTTAGATCAGCATAATGAAATTGTTTTGACTAGCCCAATAAAAGGGCATCATCAGAAACCTGCTCACCCCTGACTTTTTCAAACATTTGCAGCAAGTCGGAAACACTCATTCCTTTGCGCTTTTCCCCACTGACATCAAGCACGACCTGACCTTGGTGCAGCATAACAGTTCTTTCGCCAATTTCAAGAGCCTGTTTCATGCTATGGGTTACCATCATGGTGGTTAATTTTTGCTCCGCGACCAGTTTCTGTGTTAACTCAAGCACAAAATGGGCGGTTCTTGGGTCTAGTGCCGCCGTATGCTCATCAAGCAATAAAATCTTGCTCGGTTGCAAGGCTGCCATCAATAAACTGACCGCTTGCCGTTGCCCACCTGAAAGCAGACCGATACGATCAGTCAGGCGATTTTCAAGCCCCAATCCAAGAATGGCCAGGCGATCCCTGAAAAGTGCTTTCATGAACGGCTTGATGGCAGGAGCAAGTCCCCTTGACTGCCCCCGGTTATAAGCCAAAGACAGGTTTTCTTCGATCGTCAGGTCTTCGCAGGTGCCTGCCATCGGGTCCTGGAAAACACGCGCCACATTGCCGGCCCGTTGCCAGCCTGGAACACGAGTGACATCAATATCATTAAGCAGTATGCGACCGGAATCCACCATGGTTTCACCGGCAATGGCATTCAAGAAAGTGGATTTCCCGGCACCATTCGAACCAATGACCGTGACAAACTGACCTTCCGGGATGGTTAAGGACATACCTTGCAAGGCACGGGTTTCAATCGGTGTGCCTGGATTAAAAGTGATTCGTAAATTTTCTGCTTTCAGCATGACATTAACCTTTTTTCGCTTTCAGCATTTTATTAAGTTTGGGCAAAATCAGTGCAAATGTAACCAGCAAGGCAGTCACCAGATTAAGATCTTGCGCTTTGAGCCCGATGAAGTCACTGTTTAAGGCCAGGGCAATGAAAAAACGATACAGTACAGCACCAATAATCACCGCCAGCGTTACATAAACAAACCTACGGGCAGGAATGATGCTTTGTCCAACAATAACTGCTGCCAGGCCGATCACAATGGTGCCTATTCCCATTGAAATATCGGATCCGCCTTGCGATTGTGCAAACAAGGCGCCACCCAGCCCGACCAGGGCGTTTGAAATGGCCATGCCTAACATGACCATGCGGTCGGTTGAAATACCCTGTGCCCTGGCCATCCTGAGATTTGAACCGGTTGAACGCATGGCCAGCCCTGATTGAGTGGCAAAATAGCGATCCAAAAGCAATTTGACAATGACCACAATCAATAATAAAAGAAGTGGGCGCCAGAAATGCTCTTCGAGGGAAGCGGGCTGCAAGAGAGAAAAGACGGTATCACTGGTAATAAGCGGTATATTCGGCCCCCCCATTATCCTCAGGTTAATGGAATACAGGGCAGTCATCATAAGAATACTGGCCAGCAAATCCATGATTCCCAGTTTTACATTAAGCCAACCAGTTAGCATGCCCGCAAACGCGCAGGCCAGCATGGCTAACGCCGTTGCCAAAAAAGGATCACCTCCCATGCTGATAACCAGTGCCGCAATGGCGCCACCCGTGGCAAACGTTCCGTCTACAGTCAGGTCTGGAAATCGAAGGATGCGAAAGGAAATAAATACACCAAGTGCCACAAGACTGTAAATGAAACCCAGTTCAAATGCACCAAGAGAGGAAAATAAGGACATGTTTTATGAGTAATTATTGGTCGGATAAAGTACAACGATACACATCAATACCGTTAAATTCCAGCTTGAATTGCAAATCCCGTTAAAAACGGGATTCGCAATTCAGTCATTTTTACTCCACAACAACAGCAGCCGATTTCAGGAGCTCTTCAGGCAGTTCAATACCCTGGTTTTTAGCCGCGGCAGGATTCACATAAAGCTCCAGTTTTGAGCTGGTTTGTGAAGGAATGGTGCCCGGATCTTCCCCATTCAGGATGCGGGCTACAATTTCACCTGTTTGGATACCGAGGTCTTTATAGTTAATACCCAAGGCAGCAATGGCACCACGCTTGACGCTGTCAGTATCGGAAGCAATCAGGGGAATGTCGGCTTCATTTCCAACCTTAACCAGTGCCTCATAGGCAGATACCACGTTGTTGTCGGTGTTGGTATAAATAACATCCACTTTGCCAATCAGGCTTCGTGCGGCAGAGCCCACATCAACAGACCGGGGAGCTGATGCTTCAACAAGCTCCATACCCTCCATGGGAAGTAAAGTTTTCAAGCGCTTTACAACAACCGCAGAATTGGCCTCGCCAGGGTTATACACCATACCCACTTTCTTGGCATTGGGTACAACGCGCTTGATCAAATCCACCTGTTTTTCAAGCTCAAGCACATCAGACACCCCGGTCACGTTCGTGCCAGAAGCTTCGACGGTTGAAACCAGTTGTGCCGCTACCGGGTCGGTAACTGCGGAGTACACTACAGGAATTTGCTTGGTGGCGGCCACAACAGCCTGGGCAGAAGGTGTGGCAATCGCTACGATGGCATCAGGTTTGTCACCGATAAACTGACGTGCAATTTGTGCTGCCGTACCTGTATTGCCCTGTGCGCTCTGGTAATCCAGGTCCAGGTTTTTACCTTTTACGTAGCCATTTTTCTCAAGTGCCTCGATCACGCCATCACGAACCGAATCAAGTGCGGGGTGTTCAACAATGGCAGTAATGGCCACGGATTTTTCCTGGGCATAAGCCATATTAGATGCCAATACGGCTGCCAATAAAGCAGTTCCAAAACCCAATTTAAATTTTTTCACCAACATGACAACTCCACAGACTAAATAATAATTCCAAATTCTCACACATGCCATTTACCCGTAACACTGGTAAAAACCAGCATGTGCCAAGACATCGCCTAAAACTTCAATAAACCATCAGCTTGAGGCTCTACAGACAAAGCCTTTATCCATTTTGTTGCAGGCAGACCATAACGACGCTCGACATCGACCGCCCGTGCGGCCAACACTTCTGCCTCAATTTCCAGCGCTGGTCCGGTAAAAGCCAGAATGATCCGGTTACCATCCTCGGTTTCAGGAAACATGATCACCCTGTTTGCAAAAGCTTTATTGATATTCCTGATGTTGGAATGGAAACTGGGGTGATGTCCAAAAAGGTTGATGACAGCAATACCCAAATCACCCAACACGCGGTGACATCCCTGATAAAACACTAATGAATTGCATACCGGCCCTTGGGCGGTGTAATCATATAAATCCACCATGAGCACAGAACAGCTGTCATGGTTGAGGGGATCGGTCACCCACTCATGGGCATCCTCATGAATCATGGAGTGCCTTTTGTGATGGCCCAGACGGAAATAAGACTGGCATATTGCCGTCACCATCGGATTCCACTCCACAGTGATTACCTGGCTTTGCGTATGCCTGAGGCAAAAACGCGTTAATGCCCCTGCTCCAAGACCCAAAATGCCAATGCTTTTATCTTTGGGTGGAGACAGGAACAGCAACCAGGCCATCATTTGCTCGGTATATTCAAAAACAAGGCGTGAAGGTTTGGAAACCTGCATGGCACCTTGCATCCAGACACTGTCGAAATGTAAATAACGTATGCCATCCTGTTCTGACATTGAAGGTGTATCATGTACAGGATGGGGTTCCAGTTTTCTGCTTGCCATTAAACTCGCTCAAAAATCGCTGCAATACCCTGACCACCACCAATACACATGGTAACCAGTGCGTACTTGCCCTGAATACGTTGCAGCTCGTACAAGGCTTTTACTGTAATAATAGTGCCGGTTGCCCCAATAGGGTGCCCCAGACTAATGCCACTGCCGTTGGGATTGACCTTTGCCGGATCAAACCCCAACGCTTTGCTGACGGCACAGGCTTGTGCCGCAAAAGCTTCATTAGCCTCTATGATATCCATATCATTAATGGTAAGACCGGCCTTGGCCAATGCTTTTTGCGTTGCCGGCACCGGACCGATTCCCATTAACCCGGGCTCTACGCCCGCATGCGCATAAGCCACCAGACGGGCAAGCGGCTTGGCATTGCGTTCCCTGACCATTTCCTCATTCATGAGCACCACAGCCGCAGAACCATCGTTAATGCCTGAAGCATTGCCTGCGGTTACCGTACCGTTTTCGCGAACAAAAACCGGTTTTAGTTTTGACAGGCCTTCAAGGGTGATATCGCGGCGCACATGTTCGTCGGTATCGAATATTACATCACCTTTACGTGATTTTTGTACGATTGGAACAATTTGCTCTTTAAAGTAACCGTTATCAATGGCATGAATGGCCCGGCGATGTGATTCCAGAGCCAAGGCATCCTGCTCTTCACGGGTGATTTCGAATTTCTTTGCCACATTTTCGGCGGTGACCCCCATATGGATATTTTCAAAAGGATCCGACAAAGCCCCTGTCATCATGTCCATGGCAACGCTATCTCCCATACGGGCGCCAAAACGATGGGCCGGCAGTATATAGGGAGCACGACTCATGTTTTCAACACCGCCTGCCACGGCCACCGATGTATCTCCCAGCATGATGCTTTGCGCGGCAGATACAATGGCCTGCAATCCCGATCCGCAAAGACGGTTCACATTGAGCGCGGGAGTTTCGATGGAGACACCCGCGTTTACGGATGCCACACGGGAAACATACATATCACGGGGCTCGG
The DNA here is from genome assembly GCF_012923605.1 of Advenella sp. EE-W14. NCBI lineage: Bacteria > Pseudomonadati > Pseudomonadota > Betaproteobacteria > Burkholderiales > Alcaligenaceae > Advenella > Advenella sp. EE-W14. The sequence continues at coordinate 214,010 of NZ_JAAVNG010000009.1, forward strand.
TATTGGCGACATGACCAATGACAACATGCCCCACATCGGACCCGGCAAGATTTGCCCTGGCAAGCGCCTCCTTAATTACCGTGCTACCCAATTCGCAGGGCGGCACATCTTTTAAGGAACCACCAAAAGTGCCAATAGCCGTTCTAACACCAGAAACCACGAAAATGCCGCTCATCTCTTCACTCCTTTGGGTAAAAAAAAACGTAAACATTATTTTGAACTAAAATAGCCTTTAAATTTAACCCAGATCGCCTTCTATCTCAAAGGATTTATTCATACATGAAAATTGCAACCTGGAACGTCAACTCACTAAAGGTAAGATTGCCACAAGTGATTGCCTGGCTACAGGAAAACCCCGTTGATGCCCTGTGTCTTCAGGAACTGAAGCAGGAAACCGATAAATTTCCGCTTGATGCCTTTAAAGAACTGGGCTATGAATGTGCTTGGACCGGTCAGAAGACCTATAACGGTGTAGCCATTATTTCCAGACAGAAACCATTTGATATCACGCTGAACAACCCGTTTTTCCCTGATGAACAGCAAAGACTGGTCAGCATTACCGTCCCCTCTTCAATCGGAGACATACGGATCATTTGTGCCTACTGCCCAAATGGCAGCTCACTGGACAGTGAAAAATATGCCTATAAACTTGAATGGTTCAAGGCCTTGCATCAATACCTGGAACAACAACTTCAGAAATATCCCAATTTGGCGGTTTTGGGCGATTATAATGTGGCTCCGGAGGACCGTGATATCCATGAGAAATACAGTGGTGACATTTTGGTCTCGCCGCCTGAACGTGAGGCTTTCCAGCGCTTGCTCAATTTGGGGTTAAGCGATTCGTTTCGACTGTTCGAGCAGGAAGAAAAATCGTTTAGCTGGTGGGATTACCGCATGATGGGATTCCGGCGCAATGCCGGTTTGCGAATTGATCATATTCTGCTTTCAAAGCCATTGCGGGATTTATGTACTGAATGCGTGATAGATAAACAACCACGCCGGAATGAACAACCCTCCGATCATACCCCGGTCATCGCCACCATCGACATTTAATGTAAATGGCCTGAGTTTGTCAAAATATCCAACTCAGGCCATTATCGTTGCCGGTCAATCAACCCGTGGCTGGGCACATTTGCCTTTATTGACAAGCTGATATCGCTTAATTATTCACCGTCCTGTATCCGCTGTTCAAGATCACTGGCTTGCGCAGCAGTACTCATGGGTACAAACAAATGCCCTGTATCAATAGCCTGGCTAATGGCCAGGATGGAAACCAGCTTGTTATTCATGGTAACGGTTAGATTTTTACCAATATTGCGACTGGTAAAATCGGCAAGTTTTGCACTACCCTGAGGGGAAAAATGCAAATCAACAAAAACATTGCCCGCACTATCCTGTTTGGCAATGGCATTTTGCAAGTCATTCCGGACTAAAGTCTGGGTTGGATCCACATAAACAAGCTGACCACTTTGTTGAACAGGGATATAGCCCGCCAGCGGCGTCATGGATGACACATAAATGACCAGGGAAGAGGCAACCTGGGACTGTTGAGGCAACGAAGGTGGCTGCACGACAGGCACCTGCTCGGCAGGCAATACAGGAACATCGCTCCGCAAAGTTCCTCCTTGGCGACCATCAGGAAATAGCTCTACGGTCTCGCAACCGGCAAGCAGAGCAGTCGATCCAAGTATAGTGAATTTTACAAATTTTTTTATACTCATACTATTACCAATCAATGTTAGAGGAAGCGTTCGTGTCCTTTCAGGTATCGCCACTGCCCTACCGGCAAGTCTGCCAGAGTGACATTGCCCATACGCACCCGTTTAAGGCCAACCACTTTCAGGCCAACCAATTCACACATGCGACGAATTTGACGTTTTTTGCCTTCATGTAAAATAAATTTTAACTGATCATCATTCAACCATGAAACTTCTGCCGGGCGCAAGGCCTGACCATCCAGAGTCAGGCCATGATTCAACAGACTCAGGCCATTACCCATCATTCTACCTTCAACCCTAACCAAATATTCTTTTTCCACCTCTGAGTCTTCACCAATTAACTGCTTGGCAATACGACCATCCTGGGTCAATACCAACAAGCCCTGTGAGTCGATATCCAGCCTGCCTGCAGGCGCAAGACCTCGAAGATGAGAGGGCTCAAACCGTTGACGGCCTTTATCAAACTGGCGTTCCGGGGTGATCAGGCTGGCAGCGGGTCGATACCCGCCTTCAGCCTGTCCGGACACATAGCCAACCGGCTTGTTAAGGATAATGGTTACCCTTGCGGTTTGTCTTGCCTGCGCCATTTTATCAAGTGTAATCGTTTGGTTGGGATAGGCTTTGTCACCCAGTCCCACCACTCTGCCATCCACTTTTACCCACCCGCGTTCAATGTAGGCATCTGCCTCACGGCGTGAACACATCCCTTTTTCGGACATGAGTTTAGAAATTCTTGCTTTTTCCATTTATTTCTCAATTTTTTTAGCATTTCAACTCAATGCTGAGTGAATTATTGATATATTCCATTTATAAAAAATGAACAATTGTAGTAATGAACACTTATACAGATACTCCCAACTGGTTATCCGCTCCCCCTCCAAAACTTGAAGGCTTGCAAAAGCAATGGTTGTTTCGACCGGGCGCACTCACAGGCGGTTTGCGACAACTTGGCATTGTTGAGATAAGGATATTGAAAGAATGCATACAAAGCCTGCCCTATGATGAGGCAGGCACGTGCAGGCAGTTTGCATCCAGTCCTGTATGGGTCCGTGAAATTATAATGTCCATCAATGGCATTCCGGCTGTTGCCGCACGCAGTCTGACTCCATTAAAAGCCTCGCATGGCGTTTGGCAAGGCATCAGGAAATTAAGAACCCGTCCTTTGGCGGACATTCTTTACACTGATCGGGCCATCGTACGGTCAAACTTTGAATGCGGGCTTGTTAAAAGAACCATGCCCATTTACAACACGCTGGCCAAGGTTTTACATCCTGTACCAGCCAGACCAACACTTGCCAGACGGTCTACATTCTGGAAAAACGGGCAGCCTCTATTGGTAACCGAGTGTTTTTTACCTGCATTCTGGAATGAAATCATTCCTGCTGCAAGTCAAAACAAAAAACAGAATGTAGCATAAAAATGCCTGGGCTTGAATACCAGGCCATTATATTTTCTAGAGTGCCTGGTCATCCAGTTCGCCCGTACGAATCCGGACTGCTTTTTCAATATGAGTGACAAAAATTTTGCCATCTCCAATTTTTCCTGTGCGGGCCGCTTTTACGATGGCCTCAAGAGCCGCGTCAACCTGACTGTCGGGGATGGCCAGTTCGATTCTCACCTTGGGTAAAAAATCTACAACATACTCTGCACCCCGATAAAGCTCAGTGTGTCCCTTCTGGCGACCAAAGCCCTTGACTTCAGTTACCGTCAGGCCACTCACCCCAATTTCAGCCAAGGCTTCGCGTACTTCATCGAGTTTAAAAGGTTTGATTATTGCAGTTACTAATTTCACCTTGTCTGTCCTTTTATCATGTTCATTATTTTGAATTTTAACCTGAGCAGGTTATTTGAGGATGCTAGAAACGATATCCATTGGTAATTGGATAGCGCCAGTCACGTCCAAATGCCCTTCTCGTTAATTTCGGGCCAGGTGCACCCTGGCGACGTTTGTATTCATTGATTTTCAATAGACGGGCCACTTTCTCAACCTCTTCACGGACATAGCCGGCCGCAATAATTTCTTCTGACGCCTGGTCTTGTTCCATCATGCGTTCAATGATGCCGTCCAGGATATCGTACTCGGGCAAACTGTCCTGATCGGTTTGATCGGGCCTAAGCTCTGCTGATGGAGGACGGGTGATAATTCTTTCAGGAATGACTGAAGTAATAGTGTTACGCCATTGGGCAAGGCGGTAAACCCAGGTTTTGGGCAAGTCTTTAAGCATGGCGAAACCACCCACCATATCCCCGTACAAGGTACAGTAGCCGGTTGCCAGTTCGGATTTGTTGCCAGTGGTTAAAACTACCGAACCAAACTTGTTGGAAAGTGCCATTAACAGGGTGCCACGAATACGTGCCTGCAAATTTTCTTCCGTTGTATCAACAGGAAGACTGTTGAAAATGGGCGACAAGGCGTTCAGGTAAGCCTCAAACATGCTGGCAATGGCAATTTCATGGTAACTAACACCCAATCGCTGTGCCATGTCCTGGGAATCAGTCACTGAAATATCTGCCGTATATTCTGACGGCATCATGACCGCCTGCACATTTTGGGCGCCAATGGCATCGACAGCAACAGCAAGCACCACGGCTGAATCAATGCCGCCTGACAAACCCAGCAAGGCTTTTTTAAAAAAGTTCTTGCCAAGGTAGTCTTGCGTGGCTAGCACCAATGCGCGCCAGATCTCGGACTCCAGAGGTTCATCATTGTTTTTGAGCAAGCTATTGAATGGCAGGCTATTGTCCACTTGGGCCAGTGGCAAGGCTTGTGCTGCCGTTAATTGTTTTTCTTTTAATTCCACAATACCCAGAGTCTGGACAAAAGTATTCAGTTCCTGAACAAGCTGGCCCTGTGCATCGAGCACAAAAGAGTTACCATCAAAAACCAGCTCGTCCTGTCCACCTACCATATTGCAATAAACAACAGACATACCATGTTCACAGATATTTCCCTGCATGACTTCAATACGCAGATCATCTTTATTCATGGTGTAAGGTGATGCATTCAACACCAGCAATGTTTGGGCACCGGCCTGGGCAGCCTGTTGGGGCACGGTAGGCAACCAGGTATCTTCACAAATAGCCACGCCAAAACAATGGCCCTTAAGCGTAAAAACAAAAGGTTCTGTGCCGGCAGTAAAGTAACGCTTTTCATCAAAGACGGAATAATTGGGTAATTCCTGCTTGAAATAAACCCCTTCTACCTTGCCGTTAACCACCAGCGAAGCACAATTATGTATGCCTTTGGGGGTTTTGAAAACATGCCCTATTAATATATGCAGATTGGTAAAGCCTGCCAGATTGGCACATAATTTCTCGAACTCGGAAGCCTGCGCATGGATGAATTCGGGTCGCAGCAGCAAATCTTCAGGTTGATAGCCCACCAGCGCCAGTTCAGGCAAAACAAGGATATCCACACCATGCTCATGAGCCTTTTGTGCCGCCTGCACGATAAGCGCCGCATTGTCTGCAAAACGCCCCACCGTTGCATTAATTTGAGCCAAACCGATTAAAATAGGTGCTTCCATGATAGAAAAATCAAATATCCATTAAACTTTTAATTAAAACACAGTTGTGCTTTCTCAACGAATAAAATACTTATAATTAGTATAAATTTCTTCTTCCAATTTTTTACTTTTTTTCATACTCCCGCATAATTATGACCAACAATACATCTTCGCAAAATCAATTTGACAACAAGGCACAGGCCTGGTCTGCCCGTTTCAGCGAACCGGTCTCCGATCTGGTCAAACGCTATACCGCTTCGGTTGATTTTGACAAACGGCTGGCACGCTTTGATATTCAGGGTTCCTTGGCCCACGCTGATATGCTGGCTCATGTTGGGGTCATTTCTGCTCAAGATCTTGCCGATATTCAAAAAGGCATGCAGCAAATCCTGACTGAAATTGAACAGGGCCAGTTCGAGTGGTTGCTTGATCTTGAGGATGTTCACCTGAATATTGAAAAACGTCTGGTTGAATTGATCGGAGATGCGGGTAAGCGCCTGCATACAGGACGCTCACGAAACGACCAGGTAGCCACCGATATTCGCTTATGGCTGCGTGAGGAAATTGATATTTCCAGCCAGTTGCTGGTGCAACTGCGCCAGGCACTGGCAACCGTTGCGCTAGAGCACCACGATACGATCATGCCCGGCTTTACCCACCTTCAGGTTGCCCAACCCGTTACTTTCGGCCATCATCTGCTGGCCTACGCCGAAATGTTTGCCCGCGATGCCCAGCGCCTGCAAGACTGCCGCAAGCGGGTCAATCAACTGCCCTTGGGCGCTGCTGCCCTGGCTGGCACCTCTTACCCGATTGACCGCGAACGCGTGGCAAATACCCTGCAGTTTGAGGGCGTATGCCGCAACTCGCTTGATGCGGTTTCCGATCGTGACTTTGCCATCGAGTTTTGCGCCGTTGTTTCATTAGTGATGACCCATATTTCACGCCTGTCAGAAGAATTGATTCTGTGGATGAGTCCCCGTGTCGGCTTTATTGAACTGGCAGACCGTTTCTGCACAGGCAGTTCCATCATGCCACAAAAGAAAAACCCCGATGTACCCGAACTGGCCCGAGGCAAAACCGGACGTGTCAACGGCAATCTGATTGGCTTGCTAACCCTGATGAAAGGCCAGCCCCTGGCCTACAACAAAGATAATCAGGAAGACAAGGAAGGCCTGTTTGATTCGGCCGATACCTTACGGGACACACTGACCATTTTTGCTGACATGGTGGGTGGCATCAAGGTCAAGCCTGAAAACATGCGTGCCGCTGCCCTGCAGGGTTTTTCCACAGCGACCGATCTGGCTGACTACCTGGTTAAAAAAGGCCTGCCTTTCAGGGATGCCCATGAAACTGTTGCACTGGCCGTCAGAAAATGTGAAGAGTCCGGTTGTGACCTGGCTGACTTAAGCCTTGAGCAATTGCAGGAATTCAATGCCAGCATTGAAGAGGATGTGTTTGAAGTGTTAACGCTGGAAGGTTCCGTATCTTCACGCAATCATATTGGTGGAACAGCACCGGCAAGGGTTAAAGAGGAAGCCGAGCGTATTCTGGCAGAAACCCGCAACTGATGGCTGAACGACAAATGTTCCGGAAGAAAAGGCCTTAGCGTTTCAATGGCTTATTGGCGAGATTAATCCTCAAAATAATCTCCATCCACTATCTTCCGCACCACATCAGAACTAAACCCCCGGGACAGTAAAAAGCGCATTTGTCGTGCGTATTCCTGGGGGGTTTCATATTTTACTCCCCGAAACTTCTTGAGCCAGACTTCGTAAGCACGTTGTTGCTCGGTTTGTTCCAGTTCTTCTTTGATGTTGGAAATATCTTCAGCATTAAGTTTATGCTGTTTTAATTCCTGAAGGATTTTTGCCGTTCCCCATTTTGATGATTTCTGCTGTGCAAATACTTGGGTAAACCGTTGGTTGGATTGCCAGTTTTCTTTTTTCAGTCGTTCCAATACCTGCTCAACTTCTTCAGGGGATGCTGCATGGGGAAGCAGTTTTCGGCCTAATTCAAGCTCTGAATGTTCGCGATGGGAAAGCAGATTGACTGCCCTTGCCAGCAAAGAGAGGCCCGTTTTTTTATTGGCGGCCTGGGTGGCTTTTTTTGTTTTTTGCAAGTCAGAAGTTCGTACTGTTTCCTGACTATTGTTGTGTGGTGGCTGGCTGTTCTTACGGGTAAACAGCCCCTTACCTTGGAAAGAGTCACCTGAACGCCCTGCCTTGGCAGCGCTTGATGCTTCAGGCACAGGCGGTGACTTTGAAACACGAACCGTTTCAAAGTCATCGTTATCATCATCTAAATCATTAAAGTAATGGCGATTCATTTGATATGCATTCCCACGCGGGAGCGTGGGAATGAGAGCCTAAGAGCGTAAGATTGAGTAAACGAGTACGCATTCGATACGAGCCATTATTCGATTTCAGCCTCATCGTCGGTGGGCGCTACGGATTGTGCCTGGGAAATAATGCCCAGGTTTTCACGGATCCTGTTTTCAATTTCAAAGGCAAGGTCGGGATTTTCTTTAAGGTACTCACGAACATTGTCTTTGCCTTGGCCAATTTTAGTGCCATTGTAGCTGTACCAGGCACCGGCTTTGTCCACAATACCGGCCTGAACGCCCAGATCAATAATTTCACCCTGACGGGAAATGCCTGCCCCATACATGATGTCGAATTCGGCCTGTTTGAAAGGCGGAGAAACCTTGTTTTTAACCACTTTGACCCGGGTTTCATTACCAATGATTTCATCGCCTTTCTTGATGGAACCAATACGACGGATATCCAGGCGAACGGAGGCATAGAATTTGAGGGCATTACCACCTGTGGTGGTTTCCGGGCTGCCAAACATGACGCCGATTTTCATGCGAATCTGGTTAATAAAGATAACCATGCAATTGGTGCGTTTGATGGAGGCCGTTAATTTACGCAAGGCCTGGCTCATTAAGCGGGCTTGCAGGCCTGGCAGGCTGTCGCCCATATCGCCTTCAATTTCGGCGCGAGGCGTTAAGGCCGCCACCGAGTCGATAACGATCAGATCGACCGAACCGGAGCGCACCAGGGCATCGGTGATTTCAAGCGCCTGTTCACCGGTATCTGGCTGGGAGATCAGCAAATCGCTTAGGTTAACACCCAATTTTGCAGCATACTGGACATCCAGGGCATGTTCGGCATCAACAAAAGCGCAGGTGCCGCCCAATTTTTGCATTTCAGCAATAACTTGCAGGGTAAGCGTTGTTTTACCGGAAGATTCGGGGCCGTAAATCTCAATAACACGGCCGCGTGGCAAACCTCCAACACCCAGTGCAATATCCAGGCCAAGGGAACCAGTGGAAACGACCTGGATATCGTGCGCCACCTCGTTGTCGCCATAGCGCATGACAGAGCCTTTGCCAAACTGTTTTTCTATTTGAGACAAGGCGGCCGCCAGGGCCTTCGCGCGTTCTGCTGATGCTGTTTTGGATTGTTTGTCGTCCATGGAGGGTCCTTAATTGGGTGACTTCAAAATAAACTCAATTGGATATTATCGCATTAAATTATACTGTATGCATAGACAGTAGTGATAATATTTGCATAATTTCACCAAACAGTAAATATTAACCTGTTTATCCTGGCAATTCAGGACATTGTCAGATGATATCTTTATAGTTAGGAAATGGGAATAAACTGCCTGGTCAAATTTCAAGCACCTATTTGTCAACAGTTTTTTTCTCATCGCTGTGCAACGCCCCGCAACTTTTGCGTTGTACACGTTCCCGTATTTTCCTGCCAGCAACCCTGGCAGGTTTTTTTTGCCTTCATACGTTAAAATCGATACTTTTGGCAGAAAAATATGTGGTTCAAAAACCTGAAAGTCTTTCGTTTATCGCCCGCTTGGCAACTTTCTGTCCAGGATCTCGAGGCCAAGCTCGAGAAACAGCTTTTTCAGCCCGGCAACCGGTCGGACATGCAGAACATGGGCTGGGTTTCACCCGGTAATAATGGTGCCCTGGTACATGCGTTAAACGGTCAGTACCTGTTGGCACTGCGCGTTGAAAAAAAATTGCTGCCAGCAACCGTCATTAATCAGTTCACCAAGGAAAAAGCCCAGGAAATTGAAGAGCAGCAAGGCTACCGCCCGGGGCGCAAACAGCTTAAAGAAATCAAGGAACAGGTTACCGAAGAGTTGTTGCCCAAGGCCTTTAGTATTTTTCGTGACACCAAAGTATGGATAGACACCCGAAACCATTGGTTAATTATTGACGCTGCCGCGGCAGCCAAATCCGATGAGGTCATTGGCATGCTGGCAAAAGTACTGGACCCCTTACCGGTTCAAAGTCTGTTCACCGAACTGTCCCCATCTGCCGCCATGACCGAGTGGCTGCTCCAGGATGAAGCCCCTGCAAACTTTAGCATTGACCAGGATGTCGAGTTGCGCTCCAGTGCCGAAAACCGTGCCACCGTCCGCTATGTGCGCCAGACGCCTGAAAAAGAAGATGTCACCAAACACATAGAGGCAGGCAAACAATGCACTCGCCTGGCGCTTACCTGGGCAGACAGAGTGTCATTTATCCTGAACGAATCACTGGATATCAAACGCGTCGCACCACTGGATATCCTGACGGAAGGCAGCGATTTTTCCAATATGGATGATGCCGAGCGCTTTGATGCCGACATGACATTGATGTGTGCCGAACTGGCAAATTTACTGGATGACCTGGTGGGTGCACTGGGTGGCGAAAAAAAAGCCGGCCCGCAATAAGTCGCTACTTCAGGGTTAAAGTGATAGTATAGGGAACTGCCTGCGCTGTATTTTCAAGCGCAGCTTTTTCCTGTTGGATTTCCATACTTTCCTTGAACATGACCCGCAGCTCATAAAGCCCTTCAACAGGAATAATAAAGTCGGCATCCCGCTCCAGCACTTTGGTCTCTGGGCCGAATAAAACAATATCCAGAAAATCATCTCCTTTGAGACTGACCCGCAATGTCTGGTCTTGCGTGGCCCTGAACTGATAAGCCGAGTACCCTGCCCCCATAATATAACCGGTATAAACCATGGCAGGTTCTTCATCAGAAAAACTAACGTTTTGGGTCATATTGGTCAATGAATTGATGATGGCTTCATTGCGTTTCTTAGACGTCAGTTCGATTTCCTGCTGCATTTTCACAGCCTCAGAAGCATAATGCGTTTCCAGTTTGCCAACGACCACCACCGAGGCAACAGTAAAAACAATAATAATTCCTATAAGAACTTTGGAAAACGTTGAAAAATGCATATAAGTGCTTTTAAGTAATACGTACGGGGTACGCCACCTTTTTAAAGTGGCAAGGGCAAAAGTCTACATCAATATATCGCCCCTGAACAGTTCCCCGCTTGAAAATACGCATTCCCGGTAAATTCAGCCAGTTATCTTAACGGGTCTTTGGATAACATGGCCGCTGCCGTGAACAGCACGTCCGTAGATGAGTTAAGGGCTGTTTCAGTTGAATCTTGCAATACCCCTATTACAAAACCCACCCCCACCACCTGAATGGCGACATCATTGGGAATGCCAAACAGACTACAGGCCATCGGGATGAGTAACAAGGAACCTCCCGCCACACCTGACGCACCACATGCCGAAAGGGTAGAAACAATGCTTAACAATACAATCGTTGGAAAATCAACACTGATATTCAGGGTATTTACCGCAGCCAGAGTCAGTACTGTAATAGTAACGGCAGCCCCCGCCATATTAATGGTTGCCCCCAGGGGAATCGAAACCGAATAGGTTTCCTTATCCAGGCCAAGCTTTTCACACAGAGCCATATTAACCGGGATATTGGCGGCCGAGCTGCGGGTAAAGAAGGCCGTAATACCGCTTTCACGCAAGCACTGGAACACCAAAGGATATGGGTTGCGCCTGAGTTTGAGGAAAACAATGACCGGGTTAACCACCAAAGCCACAAACAGCATCGATCCAAGCAATACCAGTAATAGATGAGCATAACGAAGCAATTCGCCGGCACCTGATTCAACAATCGTGGTGGCCACAAGACCGAAGATACCCAACGGAGCCAAACGAATGATTATTCGAACCACGGCGGTTATCGCATTGGAAAAATCAGTAATGAAAATCTTGGTACTGTCACTGGCATGACGCAGAACCATACCAAATGCAATAGACCAGGCCAGGATGCCAATATAGTTTGCTTCCAGCAAAGCCTGCACAGGATTGGTCGCAATACTTAACGCCAGATTCCTAAGTACTTCAAGTACATTACCGGGCGGATTTAACTGGGCCGACTCAACCTGCAAATTAAGCACGGAAGGAAAGGCCAGACTGGCAATCACCGCCACCAAGGCAGAAAGAAAGGTTCCCAGCACATACAGTAGCAGCACTGGCTTGATTTGGATTTCCGCACCTTTCCGATGACCCGAAATGGCAGCCATAATCAGTATAAAAACCAGGATGGGTGCAATCGATTTAAGCAAATTGATAAACAGGGTTCCCAAAATACTTATTGAAGGAACGGCCGAAGGCCAGATGATAGCAAGTAGAATACCCGCCACCAGACCAATAACAATCTGAAGCACCAGACTGCCATTTTTTATAAAATTCAAGATGGGGTTCCCCGTTGGCTGACCTGCCAGCTCCATGATTCAGTCCCTATAAAAAACAAAATTAAAAATAAACCCGATTAAATTCAAAAACAATGCAATCGGAAAACGCGTAAATCTAACATATTTTTATTATTCCTTGAATAATATATGAATAATAATGGCCCGATCCCCAGGGATCAGGCCATTCATCAAATCACGTTAACTATTAATAATTTAAGCAGCGTAAGCCTTTTGGGCTTGCACTTGGCCGGATTTGCCGGTAACACCAATAAATACCTGCCACGCAACGGCCAGGGCACCTATGATGAACACAACGTCACTAAAGGTACGGATCCAGCGCAAGGTTTCAAGAATACCCTGCTGCAGGAAGGCTTCACCGCGAGCATACCACATACCTTCGCTCAGGCTGGCATGGAACTGAATAAGCCCCACTGGCAACAAACTGGTTACGATCATGCCCACCAGGCCCAGGTTCAGGCACCAGAAAGCGGTTTTCATCAAACTGGCACTAAACACCATGTTTGGACGGATATAACGCAGGACCAGTAAAACAAAGCCAAGCGCCAGGAATCCATACACACCGAACAGTGCTGCATGAGAGTGAACGGCCGTTGTATTCAGACCCTGGATGTAATACAAGGCAATAGGTGGGTTAACCATAAAACCGAACACACCTGCACCCAGCATATTCCAGAAAGCAACGGCAATGAAGAAGACCAATGGCCAGTGGAGGTTTTCCATCCATGGGGCCAAGGATTTCAGTCTCCAGTTTTCCCAGGCTTCGTAACCCAGAACCACCAAAGGAACGACTTCAAGTGCACTGAAAGAAGCACCAACAGCCATGACAGGAGTGGTTGTACCCGCAAAATACATGTGGTGGAAAGTACCGGGAACTCCACCCAGCATGAACAATGAAGCAGAAGCCAGGCTGGCAGCAGTTGCCATGCGTTTTGAAACCAGGCCCATGGAAGAGAAAATAAAAGCCAGGGCTGTGGTGGCGAACACTTCAAAGAAGCCTTCAACCCACAGGTGAACCACCCACCAACGCCAGTATTCCATGACGGTGATATGAGAGCGCTCGCCATAGAACAGGCCGGCGGCATAGAACAAACCAATACAAATACATGATGCGGTAAACAGGATCAACAGGTGCTTGTCACCTTTTTGTTTAAGCGCACCGACTATGCCATTCAGCATCAGGACCAGCCAGAAAGCCACACCGATGAATTTTACGATTTGCCAGAAACGGCCCAGTTCAAGGTATTCATAACCCTGGTGACCAAACCAGAAGTTCAGTTCACGCGGCATAATATTGGAAATAGCCAGGTAGTTGCCAATAAAAGAACCCACAACCAGCACAATCAGGGCCCAGAAAAGAATGTCAACACCCAGTTTTTGGTATTTGGGATCTTTTCCACCGTTAATGATAGGAGCAAGGAACAGGCCGGCAGCCAGGAATCCGGTTGCAATCCAGAATAGCGCGCTTTGCAAGTGCCAGGTTCTTAGCAGTGAATACGGAAACCATTTTGAAAGCTCAATACCATAGAACGTTTGACCTTCTACCGTATAGTGGGCAACGGCACCGCCCATAAATACCTGGAAGACAAACAGAGCCACAACCAGAACACAATACTTGCCCAAAGCTTTTTGTGATGGCGTCAGAACCAGTCTTGTAATGGGGTCACGGTCAGGTGCTTTATGTTCCTCATGATCCTCTTTGCGCAGGAAGGCCCATCCCCATACCAGGAAACCGACACCGGCAATCAAGACCACCACACTAATAATGGACCAGATGATGTTTTCAGCGGTTGGCACATTATCAATCAAAGGCTCATGCGGCCAGTTGTTGGTATAAGTGGCATTATTGTAATCAGGACGCTCGGTTGATGCGGTCCATGCTGTCCAGAAAAAGAACTTGGCCAGATCAAAACGATCCTCTTCGCCAGGCAATGTATTGGTTTTCATGGCAAAGCTTTCACGAGAGCCATCCAGTGCCGGATCATCACCAAACAGGGCCACATAATAGTTGGCCGTGTCTTTCATGGCGGCAAGACGACGATCGGACACGGTCACTTCATCTTTTTCAAGATCATAGGTGTTGGTACGATACTCAGCTTTAAGCTTGACCTTCAGAACCGCTTTTTGTTCTTCTGACGTTTGCTCATAGGGAATACCGTATTCGTCCAGAGAAGCCAGATTCAGCCAGGCCATCAATTCGCGATGCAGCCAGTCTGAAGTCCAGTCGGGTGCCTGTAATGCACCGTGACCATAAATAGACCCCACCTGCATACCACCTGCATGTTGCCAGGCATTCTGGCCATCAAGAATATCTTCCTTGGTGAACAGAACATCACCGGAAGCCGTCACAACCTTTCCGGGAATAGGGGGTGCATTGCGATATACCTCGACACCGAAATATCCCAGAATACTGAACGTTACCGCAAGAATCGCGATTAACATCCACCATAATTTTTTATAACTACCCATTTTAATTCCTTAAATTAACTGTATTGGCCTTATGTTTCATCAATAGCCAGCATCAGCCAGAAATTCGCTTTTATTTAAACAAGACTTCATTTTCAAGTGCTAGATGTAATCGCAGATCTTCAATAAACTCCCCTATTCCAGAATATAATTTTTCCCATGAACCACAGGCGCTATCCGGCAACAACAGGTTCCCGGTTAACGCCAGTAAGCTGTCAATTCCCTCTTCGTGCTGTTCATGCTCAAGTAACATGACCGAGATCGGTACTCTCGCCATTTCCTTCATCCCCCTGCCCAACATGGGAAACAAAACGTTTTCCTCTTTCAACATATGACTGTCCAGTTCCTGCCATATGCCCGCCAGAACATCGGACAGCCCTGTCGGGCATGCCGGATCATTTTCATGGACCATTTCTATTTTTTTAGACAGCTCGATCAATGCGGGCAATTGAGCTCGATGCTTATCGTGAAAATTGATTTGAATGTAAGAAATCAATACATCCGGCTGATCACTGCCCAGTTTCAATACCTTGAGAATAGAAGGCACCTGATCCGATTCCATTTCGCTTTTTAGTAAGGCACTCATCGTGCAGACTCCTGTCGCAATTACACACGGAGCATTAAGCAATATTCATGCCATTATTTTTTTCAACGAAATATCAATAAGTTGAAAAATTGATGGTATATAATACCCTTCTCAATTAGGGTAAAATTAACCATGAAAGGTAAAAAATACCATGCTATATAGTGTCCTTGCCGATATGAACGATGAATTGCCCGGCGCATTAAGGCTTGAAAAACTGGTTCAAACCATCAAAACCCAGTTTAATTGCGGTGCAGTTGGGCTTTTGGCCATTGATGATGATGCCCTCAAACTGGTTTCTGCCAAGGGTCTGGTTCATGAAGCACTGGGTCGCCGCTTCAAAATTGCAGAACACCCCCGCTTTGCCGCCATTTTGTCCAGGCGCGAACCCATTTTGTTCGATCCTCACACGCCTTTGCCCGACCCTTATGATGGCCTGCTGGATGACCGGGCCGGTGAACCCCTTCTGGTCCATGATTGCCTGGGCATGAGCCTGCATGTGGAAGGCAAACCATGGGGTGCCATCACCCTGGATGCCATAGAAGACACTTTTACCGAAGAATCCATGGATATTCTTGCCCGCCATGCCGTGCTGATTCAAACCTGCATCCGTATGACGCAACTTGAAAAAGACAATAAAAGCCTGCGCCAACTCAGCATGACTTCCGGTCAAAATACCGTCATTAAGGTCGAACAGGAAATCATTGGGCAAAGCGACCCTATCCGCAAATTGATGCAGGAACTCAATGTCATTGCCGATGCCAACCTGCCGGTTTTGTTGTTGGGTGAAACCGGTGTGGGCAAAGACCTGTTTGCCCAACATATCCACCGTCATTCAAAACGTAACAACAAGCCCATGATTCATGTCAACTGCGCTGCCCTGCCCGAGAACCTGGCGGAAAGTGAATTGTTCGGGCATGTAAAAGGTGCTTTCTCAGGTGCGGAAACAGAGCGCCCCGGTCGCTTTGAAGCCGCCCATGGTGGTACAATTTTCCTGGATGAAGTGGGTGAGTTATCCCTGAATATTCAGGCCAAGCTGTTACGCACCCTGCAAAATGGCGAGATCCAGCGCCTGGGCGCTGACAAATCGAAAAAAGTGGATGTAAGAATTATTGCCGCCACCAACCGTGACCTCAAGGCCAGCACAATGGATGGCAGCTTCAGAATAGACTTGTATCACCGTCTGTCGGTTTATCCTATTCATATCCCCCCCTTGCGTGAGCGAGGCAAGGACATCCTGATGCTGGCCGGCTATTTTCTGGAGTTCAACCGGGCCCGGCTGGGTCTGCGCGGCATTCGGCTTACCAAAGAGGCCGAACAGGCATTAATGTCCTATGATTGGCCCGGTAATGTCAGGGAGCTTGAACACATCATCAGCCGGGCAGCGATTAAAATGCTGGGAAGCGGTGCCTCGCGCAATAGCATTTTAAGCATCGAGCCCCAGTACCTGGACATCGTTAATCATCAGCCGATCATATTCAATCAGGCGGAAATACAATCCACCTCTTTCATATCACCACCTGCCAGTCGCACACCGGCCGTACAGCCCATGAATGAAGCGCTCAGAATTTTTCAGCAGGACCTTATTCAGGCAGCCCTGGCGCAAAGCGGACAAAACTGGGCCAATGCGGCACGTTTGCTCGACATGGATGCCAGCAACCTGCATAAGCTGGCCAAACGGTTGGGAATGAAGTAAGTGAAACCTCAAACCAACGAAATAAAAACGCCGACAACGACGTCTTTATTCAAGTTAAAGAATACGGTGCATGAATAAATAAGCCCTTTAACTTAATAACGCCTTTTGCTTGAGCCGGGTCAGGGTATCGCGCACTGCCGCTGCCTGCTCGAACTCAAGGTTACGGGCATGCTCATGCATTTGCTTTTCCAGGCGCTTGATTTCACGGGCCAGGGATTTTTCATCACCAATGACATCCATGAATTCCAATTCATTATCAAGGTTGATCTGTGCGGCATTGGAAATCACGCCATCAATCATTTCCCTGACAGCCTTGCTGACGCCTTTGGGCGTAATACCATGCTCCTCGTTATACTTCATTTGCTTGGTACGACGCCTTTCGGTTTCACTAATGGCCTTGTGCATGGAATCGGTAATTCGATCTGCATATAAAATCGCCTTGCCATGCAGGTTACGCGCGGCCCGACCAATGGTTTGAATCAGACTTCGCTCGGAACGTAAAAAGCCTTCTTTGTCTGAATCCAGAATGGCAACCAAAGATACCTCAGGAATATCCAGTCCTTCCCGTAAAAGGTTAATGCCCACCAGCACATCAAAATGCCCCAGGCGCAAATCGCGAATAATCTCAACCCGCTCAACAGTATCAATATCAGAGTGCAGATAACGGACTTTAAGCCCGTTTTCAGTCAGGTAGTCGGTCAAGTCTTCGGCCATGCGTTTGGTTAAGGTGGTTACCAGAACCCGCTCACCCTGGGCAATACGTAACTTGGCCTCGCCCAGCAAATCATCAACCTGGGTGCTTGCCGGCCTGACTTCAACAACCGGATCGATCAGTCCGGTTGGACGAACCACCTGCTCTACGATGTTATCGGAATGCTCTTTTTCATAATCGGCGGGGGTGGCGGACACGAAGATACTTTGCCGCATGCGCTGCTCGAATTCTTCCATTTTAAGTGGACGGTTATCCAGCGCCGAAGGAAGTCTGAAGCCAAATTGCACCAGCGTTTCCTTACGCGAGCGGTCACCACGATACATGGCCCGCAACTGCCCCATCATGACATGACTTTCGTCAAAAAACATCAGGGCATCTTCGGGCAGATAATCTATCAAGGTGGGTGGCGGATCTCCAGGAGCCGCACCAGACAGGTGGCGAGAGTAGTTCTCGATGCCTTTGCAAAAGCCCAGTTCCTGCAGCATTTCTATATCAAACCGGGTGCGTTGTTCTATTCTTTGCGCTTCCACCAATTGATGGTTATCGATAAAAAACTGCACCCGCTCACGCAGCTCGGCCTTGATGGTTTCAATCGCACGCAATACCGTATCTCGTGGCGTCACGTAATGCGAACTGGGGTAAACTGTAAAACGCGGTACTTTTTGCCTGACCTTGCCCGTTAAAGGATCAAAAAGCTCAAGCGTTTCAATTTCATCATCAAAAAGCGTCAAGCGCACGGCCAGTTCGGCACTTTCCGCCGGGAAAATATCAATTACTTCGCCACGTACCCTGAAAGCGCCCCGGTCAAAATCAACGTCGTTGCGCTCATATTGCATGGCAACCAATCTGCCCAACAGTTCTTGTCGGGGAATCCGGTCTCCGGCGCGCAAAATAAGCACCATGGCATGATAATCGGCCGGATTACCAATACCATAAATACAGGAGACCGTCCCGACAATAATTGTATCCCGCCTTTCAAGCAGGCTTTTGGTAGCTGAAAGCCGCATCTGCTCGATATGTTCATTGATGGAAGAGTCTTTTTCTATGAACAGATCACGGGTGGGCACATAAGCTTCAGGCTGGTAATAGTCGTAGTAAGAAACAAAATATTCAACCGCATTATGCGGAAAAAATTCGCGCATTTCAGCGTATAATTGTGCGGCAAGAGTTTTATTGGGTGCCAGAACCAAGGCAGGCCGGCCAAGTTGCGCAATGGTATTGGCCATTGTGTAGGTTTTGCCTGATCCCGTCACGCCCAGCAAAGTCTGAAACATCAGGCCATCACGAATCCCTTCTGTCAAGGACTCAATGGCCTTGGGTTGGTCTCCGGCGGGCGGGTATGGCTGATACAGCTTGAAAGGACTGCCCGGATATTCTATGAAACCTGGTTCACTCATGCTAGACTTTTACTTTAATGATCTGATTGAAAACAAACTTGCAATCATACATTATCCTCTTTATTTAACAACTCCGGCAAATCCGCCGCATATCTGAAGATGACCACACTTTTTGAATCTGTCGAGCTGGCTCCTCGCGACCCTATTCTTGGCCTGAACGAACAATATAATGCTGACACCCGCTCTTCCAAAGTCAATTTGGGCGTTGGCGTATATTATGACGACGAAGGACGCATTCCCCTGTTGAAAGCAGTGCATAAAGCAGAAGTGGCCCGCATTGAAGCGGCTGCGGCACGTGGCTACCTGCCCATTGAAGGCATCAAGAATTACAATAAGGGTGCCCAGGAACTGCTACTGGGCAAAGACTCGCCCTTGGCCAAAGAAGGACGCACCTTAACGTTCCAGGCACTGGGCGGAACCGGTGCCCTTAAAATTGGCGCAGACTTCCTTAAACAAATCACGCCCGATTCAAAAGTATTCATCAGCAACCCCAGCTGGGAAAACCATCGCGCCCTGTTCGAGCGTGCGGGCTTCCCGGTAGAAACCTATGCCTACTATGATGCCGCCACTCACGGTCTTGATTTTGAAGGTATGCTGGCCTCTTTTAAAAACATGCCTGCAAAATCAATTGTTGTTTTGCATGCCTGCTGCCACAACCCGACCGGTGTTGATCCCACCCTTGAACAATGGAAACAAATTGTCCAGCTTATCCAGGAAAAAGATCTTATTCCTTTCCTAGATATTGCTTACCAAGGCTTTGGTGACGGCCTTGAAGAAGACGCAAAAGTGGTTCGTCTGTTTGCGGATTTGGGCATCTCCATGTTTATCAGCTCTTCATTCTCCAAATCATTCTCCCTTTACGGAGAACGGGTTGGCGCCTTAACCCTGATCACCAGCAGTGCCGATGAATCCACTCGTGTTTTAAGCCAGGTCAAACGTGTCATTCGCACCAACTACTCCAACCCGCCCACCCATGGTGGCACCATTGTCAGCAGCGTCCTGAATTCTCCCGAGTTGTTTGCCCTGTGGGAAGAAGAACTGTCAGGGATGCGTAACCGTATTCGTGACATGCGCCAACAACTGGTGGCCAAGCTGAAAGAGCACGGCGTGACACAAAACTTTGATTTTGTCCTGTCTCAGCGCGGTATGTTTTCTTACTCTGGCCTGACCTCAGACCAGGTAGATCGCTTGCGCACTGAACACGGTGTATATGCCGTATCAAGCGGCCGTATCTGTGTTGCCGCACTTAACAGCCGCAATATTGATTACGTTGCCAAGGCGATTGCACAGGTACTGTAAACAAGCGCTTGCAATTTAGCTGTAAATGAAGCAAAATCGGGCTGTATGAATATACAGTCCGATTTTATGGCATATACAGCATGACAATTAAACTAACCGCAAGACAGCAACAGGTCCTGGATTTAATCCAGCAAAATATCCTAAAAACCGGTTTCCCACCCACGCGTGCTGAAATCGCCAAAACACTCGGCTTCAAATCTCCCAATGCCGCTGAAGACCATCTGAAGGCCCTGGCCAAAAAAGGTGCCATTATCCTGACTGCAGGTGCATCCCGTGGCATTCGCCTGGCAACAACCAATCCCGACTCAAATATCAACAAGGAAGAATCCTTTCTGGAAAAGGTCTCCCAAATACTGCTGCCGGTAATAGGTCATGTGGCAGCCGGTAATCCTATTCTGGCGGCAGAGCATATTGATCGTGAAATCAACGTAGACCCTGCCCTCTTTACGCAACAACCCGATTTCCTGCTTAAGGTCAAAGGCCAAAGCATGAAAGATATCGGCATTCTTGATGGCGACTTGCTGGCAGTAAAAAAATATCCGGAAGCGCGCAACGGTCAGGTCATCGTGGCTCGAATCGAAAACGAAGTCACCGTCAAGCGCTTCATCAAAAAAACCTCGCATATCGAACTTTTACCTGAAAACCCCGATTTCGCACCTATTATTGTGCGGCCAAACCAGGAATTCACGATTGAAGGCATAGCCGTAGGCCTTATCAGAACCCACAACCTGAACTAATGGCGTATTAAAAAAACATATCGACATGGTTCTTCAAGCTTCAAGAACCATGTCGGTTTAAATTTCAAAAAAAGCCAGCTTGAAAAGTATAATAATCAAATCAGCTTGACCAGTTGCTTGCCAAAGTTATGTCCTTGCAGCAATCCTATAAACGCATCGGGCGCACTTTCAAGCCCGACGCTTACCGATTCCCTGAAAATAAGCACGCCATTGGCAACCGCTTCGGCCAGTTCAGCCAGTGCCTGAGGCCAAATATCCATATGATCCGAGATAATAAAACCGGTAATGCTGGCGCGGGCAACCAAAATGGCCCTTGGATTACTAATTGGAATGGCGCGACCGTCATAACCGGCAATCAGGCCACAAATGGCAACCCTGGCAAACGCGTTAAGATTATCAAGCACGGCATCCATAATATAGCCGCCCACGTTTTCATAATAAGCATCCACGCCATTGGGAGCCAGCTGCCTGAGCTCATGTGACAGGGTTTCAGCATCAGGATAGGCCTTGTAATCGATACAATCATCAAACCCCAGGGTTTCAACCACGTACTCACATTTTTCCGGACCACCGGCAATACCAATTACGCGACACCCTTTTTGCTTGGCCAGTTGCCCGACCACGCTACCCACCGCACCCGAAGCGGCACTGACCACCAGCGTTTCACCGGACTGTGGTTTGATGATTTTATTCAGGCCATACCAAGCGGTAATCCCTGGCATGCCCGCTGCACCCAAATAAACACTCATGGGAATACGTGAAACATCTATTTTTCGTACATGATTACTATCCATGGTGGGCGCGGTACGATAATACAATTGCCAGCCACCCGTACAAATAACCGTATCCCCCACCTTGAAATCAGCGTGTTTAGACTCAACCACCTCACCCACTGTTCCGCCCTGCATGACTGTATTCAGCTCTTGCCCGGCAGCATAGTTTTTGGCTTTGCTCATTCTGCCGCGCATGTAGGGATCAAGGGACAGATAGTGATTACGCACCAGGATTTCCCCTTCATCAATTTGGGAAATAATCTCATCATGCAGCTTAAAGCACTCAGAGGTCACCACCACATTGGGATAGTGGTCAAACAGATACTGCCTGTTCATATAGGGAAACCCGGACATAGTTACTTCCTTTTTAATTGATTAAAAATATTCCAGAACTGAAAAAAATGGCTTGTTTTGCAGCATGATACCTGTATTCCCCTTATACCTGAAATGCCCATAAAATTCAAAACACCATATCCTGATTATCAATAACCGAATATGGTGCTTTATTTCAAGGTTTATAAACGTTGCCAGCCATTTAAGCCATAGTGACTCGGACTCTGTCGGTGTGACCAGGCAACCTTTTCATCCTTCTTCCCTGCGCCAGCCAAACCAGCAAAATGATAATGAGCGCAGGTACAAAGAACCACAGTTCAGAAGGACGAGCCGGGTTTGGAACTTTAAGCTCCAGTACATCCCACCCTGCATCCCAGCCTGACTTCTGGGCATTGCTGCCAAAACGGACACTGGCCAACTGAACCTGGTCTCCCAATACCATGAAATTAAGTCCGGCACCGTTCAGACGTTTTCTGCCTGCCAGTTCTTTATTGGAGAGGTCATCGTCTTCAGCCAGGGCTGGCAAATTGACCGCCACGGTTTTGACAATTTCATCTCCTTCAATACTGAAACCCTGCAGAACGGCGACAAACCGGGTGGATTCAGGCAGATCTGCCGCTACCGTGTAGAGTTCCGACACGGGACGAGACACATACTCATCTGCCAGTTTATTCATGAACCAATCCGGCCTGAACAACAGGAAAGTCGCCAGCAAAAGCAGTATGACCTCCAGCCAATTACATTTAATCCTGAACCAGAACATGGTTGCCGCTGCAAAAGTAAGCGAAGCCAGCGTGGCACCAAAAACCACCAGAATGAGCTCCCACGCACTTCCGATACCAATTAACAAAATCAGGGGATTAAAGATAAAGATAAACGGCAAAATGACGGTACGCATGGCATAGGTAACGCCCATAATCCCGGTTTTAAGGGGATCTTCACCGGAAATTGCCGCTGCGGCAAATGTGGCCAGGCCTACCGGCGGTGTAATATCGGCCATAATGCCAAAATAAAACACAAACATATGCACGGCAATTAAGGGGATGATAATGCCATTTTGCGCACCCAGTTCAACCACAACCGGAGCCATCAGGGTTGCCATCAGGATATAGTTGGCCGTGGTTGGCATGCCCAATCCCAAGATCAAACAGACAGCAGCGGTAAAAAACAGCATGATCAGCACGTTGCCCATAGAAACCAACTCGACAAACGCAGTCATGCGCAGCCCCAGTCCAGTCAAGGTAATGGCCCCTACAATCAAGCCGGCGGTACCGCAGGCGATTGCAATGCCAATCATATTGCGAGCCCCTTCCTCAAGACCGGTCAGAGTTTCGGAAACCCCCTGTTTGGCAGCGGAAGACACGTTTTTCTTGCGAAACCAGGCAATAATCGGATGCTGCGTGAGCATCTGGAAGATCATTGAAATACAGGCATAGAAGGCAGACAGGCCTGCGGAAAGCTGCTCTACACTAAGGCACCATACCAAAATACCGATAGGAATCAGGAAATACAGGCCTGCACGCACTGTTGGCCATGCTTCTGGTCTGACCGGATTGGCAATATCAATTTCCGTTGGTAAATCGGGATGTGAAGCGGTAATGCGCAAAAGCAAAACATACAGCACCAACAACAGGGTCAGCAAGATCCAGATAGCGGCCGCACCGGCTATTTGCTGCACACCCACACCTATCCAGTAAACCAGACCCATGACGATAAGGGTACCCGAAATACCAAACCCCCAACCGGTCAGTTTTTGTGTAACGGTTTTGGGCTTGCCCCCACTCATCATGGGCTCAATCCCTAATTTCAGGGCTTCAAGGTGAACGATATAAAACAGGGCCACGTAGGAAATACTGGCGGGTAAAAGCGCATGCTTGATGACATCGGTGTAAGGAATACCGACATATTCAATCATCAGAAAAGCGGCTGCCCCCATGACCGGTGGCATGATTTGACCGTTCACGGAGGAAGCGGTTTCAATCGCCCCAGCACGTATGCCGCCATAACCCGACTTTTTCATGAGCGGGATGGTGAAAATACCCCCCGTTACCACGTTGGCCACTGATGAGGCCGACACGATACCGTTAACTGCGGATGAAACCACGGCCACTTTTGCCGGACCGCCCCGTAAATGTCCGAGCAAGGCAAAAGATACCTGCATCATGTAGTTGCCGGCACCACAGCGGTCAAGCAAGGATCCCAGCAACACGAAAATAAAAATGTAAGAAACCGATACCCCCAACGCGACACCAAAAACCCCTTCTGTGGTCAACCACATATGGGATACCATTCGTTCTATCGATGCCCCTCTGTGAGCCAGAACATCAGGCAAGTGCGGGCCCAGGAACACATACAGCAAAAAGACGGCACCAAGAATCGTCATGGGTGCGCCCAAGGCACGGCGAGTCACTTCCAGCAACAGAAGCAGGCCAATACTGGCAGAGACCACGTCTAGCGTTGTTGGCAAACCCGGACGGGTTGCCAGCTGGTTATAGAATAAATACAGATAGGCGCCACAAAAACCGGCCATAATAGCAAAGGCCCAATCATACCAAGGCATGTAATTGGCGGCTTTTTTATTGAACGGATAAGCCAGATACCCCAGGAACATGGCAATACCCAAGTGAATTGACCGTGCTTCGGTATCGTTAAAAATGGCAAAATTAAACGTGAATGGCAGCGGTGACGAGTACCATAACTGAAAAAATGACCAGATAAGCGCGCCAACAGCCAATACGCCACCCGCAACACCACCCACATGTCGCCCACCTCTGTCAACATCGGCGACCATTTGTTCGAGTGCTGCATTTTTTGTTGCGTCTATATCAGTACTCATAATTTTCCTTCATCTATATACAACAAAAGGTCACTGTTGGAACGCTCTAAAGATAAATTCCAGACCAGTGACCTTAAAAAACACTATTTATTATTACTTGATCAGGCCTTTTTCTTTGTAATATTTTTCAGCGCCAGGATGCAAGGGGGCAGACAGACCGTTTTTGACCATCTCTTCTTTATTAAGATGTGCCAGTGCCGGATGCAGCTTCTTGAAATCCTCGAAGTTGTCAAAGACGGCCTTGACTACGTTATACACGGCATCATCAGGCACATCGGAAGACGTTACAAAAGTAGCCAATACACCATAGGTTTCGGTGGGATCCGGGTTGTTTTGATAAAGACCACCGGGTATTGAAACCTTGGCATAGTAAGGATTGTCTTCGACCAGTTTATCAACCTCGGGGCCTGTAATAGGAACCAGTTGCGCACCACACGTTGTGGTTGGATCCTGGATATTGGCAGAAGGGTGACCTACGCCATAAAAGAAACCGTCAATCTTTCCGTCACACAATGCTGAACCATGCTCATCGGGGCGCAGCTCGGAGGCAAGGGAGAAGAATGACATGTCCAGGCCTTTTGCCTTCAGCAATTGTTCCATGGATGCACGTGTACCCGAACCCGGGTTACCAACGTTAAAACGTTTACCCTTCAGGTCATCAAATGACTTGATATTGGCTTCTTTGCGGGCAAGAATGGTAAACGGCTCTGGATGAATGGAAAATACGGAACGCAGTTTTTCGAAAGGCTCCTTGAATTGACCCTCTCCTTTGTAGGCATTGTAACCAACATCAGATTGCACAACGCCCAGATCCAATTCGCCCGCTTTAATCGTATTGGCGTTAAAGACGGACCCGCCGGTTGACTCTACTGAGCAACGCAGGCCATGATCGGCACGATCTTTATTGACCAGTCGGCAAATGGCACCACCAGCGGCATAGTACACTCCTGTGACACCCCCAGTACCGATACTGACAAATTTTTGTTGGGCAATTGCTGCACCGGGAGCGGCAATAACTGAAAACAGCGTCAGCGCGCTCGCTGACAGGGCAAAACGTTTACTTAGTGATTTTTTCAATAGTTTATTCATGAATTATCCCCGCTATGTGTTGAGTACAATGGCTAAATACTAACCATTTTCCCGATAGTACACGAATATCCCGGCTTACACATTCAGGGAAACACTAATAAATCACTATCTGTCTTGCAAAAAACGATAATTCAAGCCAAATATAAACCATTCGCCTGCTTTCTTCCTGAAAGGCGAGGTTAACCATGTTCCTGATTCAACTCACACTATTCAGGCAAGGAAAAACAGTTTAATATCCGAAGTTATCATCATTGATACTGTTCAAATTATAAATTACCTGAACAGGCCGCATATTGGGCACTGTAACGTGAAGCCCTGTCCTTGACTTTTTGTGCCGTATTCAGCAGCCATTTTTTACTTTGGTGCGTACCGTTACGGTAACCTGTCCAGCCCTCATGATAATTC
The DNA here is from genome assembly GCF_012923605.1 of Advenella sp. EE-W14. Classification (NCBI taxonomy): domain Bacteria; kingdom Pseudomonadati; phylum Pseudomonadota; class Betaproteobacteria; order Burkholderiales; family Alcaligenaceae; genus Advenella; species Advenella sp. EE-W14. The sequence goes on from NZ_JAAVNG010000009.1 coordinate 240,160, forward strand.
AGGTATTGGGCATAGGCATCCCACTTCGAAACACCGTTTACCTTTTGTGCCTTACTCATATACCAGCCCATAAAATCCAGGGCATCCGAAAAATCATCGCGGTCGGGGCTCCAGCGATTGGTTTCTTTACGATAATCGCTCCATACTTCATCTTTGGCCTGGGCATAACCATACGCAGAGCTTACCCTACCCCAGGGAATGATACCAAGCAGATAATCTTTGGGCGGCTTGGCATCATGACGGAAAGTGGACTCCTGATACATCATGGCCATGGGAACATGAACCGGCACACCCCACTTCTCTTTGGCGTCAAGTGCGGCTTCATGCCATGACGGTTTTTCCCGGAAAATCTCGCAGATGTTCTCAGGATTGGCGGGAGGCGTGGTACTGCAGGCCGATAGCAGCAATAAAAACGATGCGCAAATACCAATTTTAGAAATACCGTTTTTTGTTAAACCCCTGATGGTATCCATACTGTCCTGTAATACAAGTAATACATAAGAATAATAATTATTGTAAAGCAATGGATGCATGCTGACCATCCACATCACCTTATGGAAAAATAAGCAAAATCAACTATACTGACGTTTTTACCGGGCTTTGGAAAATGCCTTCTTTCTTGTCTACCTATCAACCCGTTATTGTACGGACACATGATGTCGCCGAATCAAAATAAAAACAGTACCCAGTATCACTTTTTTCTTCTTTTGCTAATTGGTGTTTCCATTGGCTTTATATGGTTGCTCTTGCCCTATTACGGTGCCATTTTCTGGGCGGTCATTTTCGCTGTTCTGTTCAGGCCCCTTAATTTATGGCTTCTAAAAAAAATACCCAAGTCGCCCAATACTGCAGCCCTGATAACGTTGGTAAGTGCATTGCTATTGGTCATCATTCCGCTCATTACCATCACCACCTCCCTAATAAAAGAAATTTCATTGCTCTATCAAAGAGTCCAATCCGGTGAGCTTAATTTAGGTTTGTATTTTGAGCAAATCATCCAAAACCTCCCCCCTTTCTTTAAGGATATTCTTGACCGTTATGAAATTCACAGTCTTTTCGGTCTGCGGGAAAAACTGACTGAAGCGGCAGCACAAGCCAGCAAATTCCTGGCAAATCAAGCCCTTACTATTGGTCAGGACACTTTCCAGTTCCTGATTACCTTTGGAATCATGCTGTATTTGCTATTTTTCCTGCTCAGGGATGGTGGCTATCTGGTGAATAAAATCAAATCGATGATTCCGCTTGAGTATGAACAAAAGCAGCATTTGTTAAATAAATTTGCCACCGTTGTCAAGGCAACCGTCAAGGGCAATATTCTGGTCGCAGCTACCCAAGGCGCATTGGGCGGGTTCATTTTCAGTGTATTGGGCATCCAGGGTTCTTTATTGTGGGGAACCATCATGGGTTTCCTGTCTTTGTTACCTGCTATCGGTGCTGCCATCATCTGGTTGCCGGTATCCATTTATTTTCTCGTCACCGGTGAAACCTGGCATGGCGTGGTACTGATATCTTTCGGTGTACTGGTGATTGGTCTTACCGATAACGTACTTCGACCCTTACTGGTCGGTAAAGATACAAAACTGCCTGATTACGTCATTCTGATTTCCACAATCGGTGGCCTGACCGTTTTTGGTCCCAATGGTTTCGTGATTGGTCCTTTATTGGCCGCACTGTTTATTTCATGCTGGGATCTGTTTCCTGCCTCTCTTGATTTGACTGCTGACCCTGATGAAGAACAGGACAAGAGCATTGAAACATAAAAATTAAAAAAGGGCGTTGTTAAAATTCCTTTGACAACACCCTTTGACTTTAACAACCATTATTTATGGGATGAACCTCGATAAACCCGAACCAGATTTTTGTCTTGGACTGTAACACAAATAATGCCAACAGCGCTTGCCTGACGGCTATTCTTGAGTGGCTTTTTCCACTTTATCACCTGCTTGCCAAATTCGATATTTCACTTCCACATCAGACGGTGTATAAACCACAATTGGCAAACGGCTATTGTAATCAAGCAAAAAGTCATTGCCACCAAGCTGAACAAACTGCTCGGTCAAATCCTGATCAGGACAAGCCATCAAGGTTGCCATGGGGCCATTTAATGCCTCAATGCTGTAATAAGGATACCCCCACCCCTCAAGAGTGTGCTCTTTAAGTTCCCCACCAAAAAACTGCCGATTGCAGTCAACCTTTAAAGTCTTGCCCACCATCAATTGCACTTTCAGATTTTCCTCTTCGGGCACGGATGGAAGATCAATGACTTGCCGCACCTGGCCTGGCTTGGCTGCCGGATAAGGCACTTTGGGATCAATGCTGGCAGCGTTTACATTAAACGCAATCATACCCATACAAAAAAACAAATTAAACCGTTTAAGCTTATTCATACTCAAAGCTCACCCATTATTGGATTATTAAATTACAAAATAAATGACAATCAGAAAAATACAATCGCCGGGGTTATCTGCGGGTTTATCTGTTTAACCCTTATTGACAAAGCAATAGCTTCAACCTATTCTAGCTTAAAAGCGTAACAGACAATAATTCACATTTACTGGAGTAGACATGAAACGAAACAATTTTTTGCGCACTCTTTTTACCGCTGCTGTCATGTTCAGCAGCGCTGCCTATGCACAGGTTAGTGTCATGCTACCCGCCAACCCGGGTGGTGGCTGGGATGCTACCGGCCGCCAGGCATTTAGTGCCATGAACAAGGCGGGCATTTATACCGGCCCCGTTAACTTTACCAATAAAGGGGGTGCTGGCGGTACCATCGGTCTGGCGGAATTCCAAAACACCCAGGATGGCAAAGCCAATGCATTGGCTGTTTTTGGTGCTATTACGGTAGGATCCATCACACTAAACAAATCCCCCATAGACCTAAGCAAATTCAAGCCAGTGGCTCGTTTAACGGCTGAATATCTGGTTATTGCCGTCCGTCCCGACTCTCCCTACAAGAATCTGGATGATTTTGTCAAAGCACTCAAAGAAAACCCAGGCGGAACGCCCGTCGGTGGTGGCTCAGCCGGTGGTGTTGACCATATCGCCCTGGCCCTCTTGGCACAAGCTGGTAACGTACCTGTCAAAGATCTGAATTACATTCCACAGGCCGGTGGTGCCGATACCGTTACCGGCATTGTCAACGGAACCCTCAAGGCAGGTATTTCCGGCATTTCAGAATTCCAGCAGTTTGCCAAATCAAATCGGGTGAAAATCCTCGGTATTACCTCGGCAGAACGCATGGAAGGCCTGGACGTCCCCACTTTCAAGGAAGCCGGTTTCGATGTTGAAATTGCCAACTGGCGTGGTATTTTGGGTGCCCCGGAAATGCCAGAGGACAATTACAAACTTTGGGTGGATCGCTTCACTCAACTGAATGACAGCGCAGAATGGAAGCAGGTTCTGCAAACTCAAGGCTGGGATCAGTTTTTCCTTGCTGGCGCTGAATTTGGTGATTTTATAAAAAGCGAAAGCGAGCGTATTAACACCATTCTGAAGGATGCAGGTCTTGTCCAATAAAGCTGTTCCATCCGCTAATACAACACCCCAACCACCTGCAAAGCCCTGGTGGCTGGGGCTGGTGGTTGTATTCATGGGTGCGGTTTGCCTGTATTCGGCCGACGAGCTTGCCAATACTGCCAGATACTCTGCCATTGGCCCAGGCCTGTTTGTGACCGGAACCGGTATCGGGCTGATCGTACTTGGCGTGCTTTTACTTATACAAATAGCACGTGGTGAGAAATTCGAACCACAGGATACTGAAAATGCCGAAGGTGACACGCCCATGGATAAACGGGCGTTTTTCATTGCCCTTGCAGCTGCCGTTGTTCCGGTTTTGATTATTGAGCATTTGGGGCTTCCCATTACCGCGATGGTGTCATTTACCCTGGTAACACTGGCTTTTGGTTCAAAACAAATTGTGCTGAACCTCATTTCCGGTTTCATACTTGGCTCGGCCAGCTGGTATTTATTTAGTCTGCTAGGGCTTCAGCTCGGAGACTTTATTCCTTTGCTGGGCATTTAATCCTCCTGCCACATTAATAATTCAAGTTAAATATGGATACACTGGGTTTACTGCTTCATGGGTTTGACGTTGCCCTTACCCCTACCAATCTGTTTTGGGCACTGGTAGGTTCCACACTGGGCACTGCCATTGGTATTTTACCTGGCATTGGCCCTGCCCTTACCATCGCCCTGCTTTTACCGGTTACGGTTTCCGTTGGACCGGTTTCTGCCTTCATTATGTTTGCGGGTGTTCTTTATGGAGCCATGTATGGCGGGTCCACGACCTCTATTTTAATTAATACCCCCGGTGAAGCCGGCTCCATGATGACTGCCCTGGAAGGTAACAAAATGGCCCGGGCAGGAAGAGGTGCCGCTGCACTGGCTACCGCAGCCATAGGGTCTTTTGTCGCAGGCACACTCGCTACGATTGCGCTAACTTTTGCGGCCCCTTATGTTGCGGAACTGGCTTTTTATTTCAAGCCTGCCGATTATTTTGCCTTGACTATTCTGGCGTTTACTTCAGTTGCTGTCGTCATGGGCAGCTCCCGGGTTCGTGGTTTTATTTCCCTGTTTATTGGACTGGCCTTTGGAGTCATCGGTATTGACAATATGACCGGTCAACCCCGTATGACTTTAGGGTTTGCGGATTTGCTGGATGGTATGGAGTTGACTGTTGTTCTTGTCTCCCTGTTCGCAGTGGGTGAAATCATTTACGTGGCCAGTCGCTATAAAAACCAGAAAGATGAAATCATTTCCGTCAAGGGCGGAATGTGGATGAGCAAATCCGACTGGAAACGCTCTTTCATGCCATGGATTCGTGGCAGTGTAATTGGTTTCCCAATGGGTGCGATACCAGGTGGCGGATCTGAAATACCCACCATGCTTTCTTATACTCTTGAAAAAAACCTCTCCAAGCACAAAGATGAATTTGGCAAGGGTGCTATTGAAGGTGTCGCAGGCCCGGAAGCGGCCAATAATGCGGCAGCAGCGGGTATTCTGGTACCTCTGCTCACGCTGGGTTTGCCAACCTCTGCCACCGCCGCAATATTGCTGGCAGCCTTCCAGAATTTTGGCTTGCAACCCGGGCCTTTTTTGTTTACCAGCAATCCCGAACTTATTTGGGGGCTAATTGCCTCGCTGTATATTGGCAACGTTATGTTGCTGGTGCTTAACCTGCCACTCATTGGGATTTGGGTCAAACTCCTGCTCATTCCAAAACCACAGTTATATGCCGGCATTCTCGTTTTTGCCATGATTGGCATTTGGGGGGTCTCAGGCTCGGTTTTTGACCTGGCATGCATGGCCTTGATCGGTTTAATGGGTTATGCCATGAGGGTGTATGATTTTCCCATCCCTCCCCTGTTAATTGGCTTGATTCTGGGACCTATGGCAGAAAACCAGCTGCGTACCGCACTGGCTGCCGGACAGGGAAATCCGGCAGTCTTGGTAGAGAGTCCAATGTCTATCATTTTCCTGACCCTCTCTTTCCTGTTCCTGTTTGTACCCTTCCTGCTTAAACGCCTGCGCAAGGTTGCCTGAAAATAGCCAAGCCTCTTCCTTAAGCAGTTTTATTCTGTATCCGGGTCAGGGGCAAGGCTGTTTTATACAAAACCTGCTTAAGCGCAAAGCTTGAACGGATCTTGTCAATACCCGGTATTGGGGTTAACTGCTCCAGGATGAATCTTTCCAGTGCCCCAATATTGGTAACCGCCACCCTGATCAGATAATCAGAGTCGCCAGTCATTAAATAACATTCCATGACTTCATCGTGCTCGGAAATTCGTTGCTCGAAATCCGCAAGTGCCTGTTTGTCCTGGGATTTCAGACTGATAGAAATAAAAACATTCAGATCCAGTCCCAGTGTCGAAGGATTGGCCAGGGCCACGTAACGGGAAATAATACCGTTTTCTTCCAGCGCCTTGACACGTGACAGACAAGGTGAAGGCGATAAATGCACTCGCCTTGACAACTCCACATTACTTAAAGAGCCGTCTTTTTGAAGTTCATCCAAAATTCTAAGGTCTACCAAATCCAGTTTCATAAAATGCTGCCATAAATAATATTTACAGTATTTTATGCTGAAATTGCTATTTTTACTCAAAAAATTCAGCATCTCATTTTTGGGTATTTTAATTAGAATATCAAGCAGGATATTTAAAATAAATGGCTAATAAAAAGGAGGGAATCGTATGAATGCCCCATTACCCAAACCTATTGAGACAATGATGAAGACCCTTTTGCAAACAGATATTGATCCGCAAGAGACCCAGGAATGGAAAGACTCATTGCATTCACTGGTCGCCACCCATGGCCGTGAACGGGCCGCATTTATCCTGGATGAATTGTCTGTATTAGCCCAACAATTAAAAATAAGCTGGCAACAGAAAACGGCTCCCGTGAATAGTTGTTCCTACGTAAATACCATTTCTCTTGATCAACAACCTGCTTATCCCGGCAATATCAAGATAGAAGAAAAACTGGGTGCCTTGATACGCTGGAATGCACTGGCCATGGTGGTCAGGGCTAATAGCGCCTATGGTGAATTGGGGGGGCATATTGCCAGTTACGCCAGTGCTGCCGATTTGTTTGAGGTGGGTTTCAACCACTTTTTCAGGGCCCGTGAAAACTCAGAAAACGGCCATAAGGGAGATCTGGTATTTTTCCAGCCTCACAGTGCTCCTGGAGTTTATGCCCGCGCCTTTCTTGAAAACCGCCTGACTGAAAAGGACTTAAGCTTTTTTAGGCAAGAGTTGCGTGCCAACCGTGAAGGTGCACAAGGCTTATGCAGCTACCCTCACCCGTATCTGATGCCTGATTTCTGGCAATTTCCCACCGGATCTATGGGAATTGGTCCCATCAGTTCCATTTACCAGGCCCGTTTCATGCATTATCTGACACATCGTCAGTTGCAAAACTGCGAAAACCGCAAAGTATGGGGCATTTTTGGTGACGGCGAAATGGATGAACCCGAATCCATGAGCGCACTGACATTGGCTGCCCGTGAAAAACTGGACAACCTGGTTTGGGTCGTCAACTGCAATTTACAACGTCTTGATGGCCCGGTTAGGGGAAATGGACAAGTCATCAAAGAACTGGAACGCCTGTTTACCGGTGCCGGATGGAATGTCATTAAAGTGCTATGGGGCAGCGACTGGGACCCTCTGTTTGCCAAAAACCTGACGGGTGCCTTGACAAAAGCTCTTGGCGAAACCGTTGACGGACAAATGCAAACCTTTGCCGCTAACGATGGTGCCTTTAACCGTGAGCATTTTTTTGGGCAAAATGAAGCACTTCAACGGTTGGTTGAAGGTATGAGCGACGAACAAATCGACAAGCTCCGTCGCGGTGGTCATGATATAGTCAAAATTTACGCGGCATACGCGGCTGCCGTCAATCATAAGGGACAGCCCACGGTTATTCTGGCCCATACCAAAAAAGGTTATGGCATGGGCAATGCAGGCCAGGGGAAAATGACCACCCATTCACAGAAAAAACTCGGGGACACCGAGTTGCTTGCCTTCAGGGATCGTTTCAATTTGCCGTTAAGCGATGAACAAACCCTTAACCTGGATTTTTACCGACCCGATGAAAACAGCGAAGAAATACGTTATTTACATGCACAGCGTCAAAAACTGGGGGGTTATTTACCCAAGCGCTATACCGATACACCAACACGCCAGGCTTCACCGGTAGAACAATGGGCCGGTTTTGCCTTGCAGGCCGAAAATAAAAACATGTCCACCACCATGGCTTTTGTACGCATGCTAGGCAACCTCCTGAAAGATAATGAAATCGGCCAGCGCATTGTTCCCATTGTGGCTGATGAAGCACGTACTTTTGGCATGGCCAACCTGTTCAAACAGGTCGGCATATACTCCAGTGTAGGCCAGCAATATGAACCCGAAGACATTGGCTCTATCCTGAGTTACCGTGAAGCGCTTGATGGGCAAATTCTGGAAGAAGGCATTAGTGAAGCAGGGGCCATTTCCAGTTGGGTCGCTGCAGCAACCAGTTATAGCGTCCATGGTACACCCATACTCCCCTTTTATATTTATTATTCCATGTTCGGTTTCCAGCGTATTGGGGATTTGATCTGGGCGGCAGCCGACCAGCGCCCGCGTGGTTTCCTGATTGGTGCCACCTCGGGCAAAACCACTCTTGGCGGCGAGGGTTTGCAGCACCAGGATGGTTCCAGTCATATCTGGTCTGCCACCATTCCCAATTGCAAATCTTATGACCCGGCTTTTGCGGGTGAACTGGCCGTTATTATTGAACAGGGCACGAAGGAAATGATGACGGAGCAAAAAGATGTGTTTTATTACATTACCGTCATGAATGAAAACTATCCGCAACCTTCACTGAAACCCGGGATGCGTAAAAATGTCCTTAAAGGTGCTTATCATTTCAGGCACTACCCGGCACAGTCAGTATCTGGAACGCAAGAAAAGAATGCCGTCACACTGCTGGGTTCCGGTGCCATTCTTACCGAAGTCCTGGCTGCCGCCGGGGAATTGTCCTCACAAGGCATTGCATGCGATGTTTTCAGTGTTACCAGTTGGACCGAGCTGGCCCGTGACGGCCAACGCAGCGAACATTCAAGCAATTCTTCCGACCAGCCAGCAATGCCTTTTATTGAAGAACAATTGCAAAACAGTAAAGGGCCAATTATTGCCGCCAGCGATTACGTCAGGATGCTGCCCGAATCAATCCGTGCTTATGTACCGGCAGGACGCAAATACATCACCCTCGGTACGGACGGATTTGGCCGAAGCGATACCCGCGCTGAATTACGTCAACATTTTGGCGTCAACGCACAGGCTATTGTTCAAATGGCACTTAAACAACTGGCTTGATAAAAAATATAAAAAATGGCACGTATTTTTACGTGCCATTTCAAACTACCTTCTGAATAAGCTGCAACTAGGCTGCAACACCCTCGGAATTGGTTTCTTCCTCGGTCACTGAAGTACGAATGATGTGATCAAAAGCACTCAAAGAAGCTTTTGCACCTTCGCCAATTGCAATCACAATCTGCTTGTAGGGAACCGTGGTTACATCACCGGCGGCAAACACCCCGGGAACCGATGTCTGGCCTTTGGCATCAATCTCGATTTCACCGTGCTTGCTTAAATTAACAGTACCTTTGAGCCATTCTGTATTGGGTACCAGACCAATCTGGATAAATACGCCTTCCAGATCGATTTTATGGATAGTTTCGGTTGTGCGGTCTTTATAAGACAAGCCATTTACCTTGTTGCCATCACCATGAATCTCGGTGGTTTGGGCAGACACAATGATATCAACGTTAGGCAAGCTGCGCAGTTTACGTTGCAATACATCATCGGCACGCAACAGGTCTCCGAACTCAATCAATGTCACATGGGCTACGACACCGGCCAGGTCGATTGCCGCCTCTACACCCGAGTTACCGCCACCAATAACGGCAACCCGTTTACCTTTAAACAATGGACCATCACAGTGCGGGCAGTAAGCAACACCCTTGGTACGATATTCCTGTTCACCGGGAACATTGATGTTGCGCCAACGGGCACCAGTCGCCAGAATAACGGTTTTACTTTTCAGTACGGCACCATTTTCCATCCTGACGGAAATTTCCTTATCGCCAGGAATCAGTTCTTCGGCACGCTGCAGGTTCATGATATCCACATCATAGGCACGTACGTGCTCTTCAAGCTGGGCGGCAAAACGGGGGCCTTCGGTTTCTTTGACAGAAATAAAGTTTTCGATAGACATGGTATCCAATACCTGACCACCAAAACGCTCTGCGGCCACACCGGTGCGAATGCCTTTACGGGCGGCATAAATCGCAGCGGCAGCACCAGCAGGACCGCCACCAATCACCAATACATCAAAAGGATCCTTGGCATTGAGCTCTTCGGCCTTGCGGCTGCCTGCATTGGTATCCAGTTTGGCCAAAATTTCCTCTACACTGGATCGACCTTGACCAAATGGCTCACCATTCAGGAACATGGTGGGTACTGACATGATCTGGCGACTATCGACTTCATCCTGGAACAAGGCGCCATCAATGGCAACGTGCTTGATCCGCGGGTTGATGATTGACATGACGTTTAATGCCTGGACAACGTCAGGACAGTTTTGGCATGACAATGAGAAATAGGTTTCAAACTTATAATCGCCATCGAGATTACGGATCTGTTCAATGACGGACTCATCCAGTTTGATCGGATGCCCACCGACCTGCAACAGGGCAAGTACGAGTGAAGTGAATTCATGGCCCATCGGAATACCGGCAAACTGAACGCTGATATCGGTTCCGGGGCGATTAATGGTAAAAGATGGCTTGCGTGAGTCAGTACCTTGTTCATTCAAAGTAACACGGTCTGAAACAGAAGCGATTTCCTGCAATAACTCTTTCAGTTCCTTCGATTTAGCGCCATCATCCAGTGAAGCAACAATTTCGATAGGCTGTGAAACCATTGCAAGGTAAGTTTTTAATTGTGATTTGATATTTGCATCTAACATGATGATGAACTCTCCGGATCTTGATTTATTTAGCTTTGGGGGATAAGGTTCGGGCAAAACCCGAACCTGGCAACCTGAAATAAATTCAGGTTGCAATTATGACTGACTGAATTGACAGTTAATTAGATTTTGCCAACCAGATCCAGTGAAGGAGTCAATGTAGCAGCACCTTCTTCCCATTTGGCTGGGCAAACTTCACCTGGGTGAGCGGCAACATACTGGGCAGCTTTAACTTTACGCAGCAGTTCAGAAGCATCACGGCCAATACCGTTGTCGTGCACTTCCATCACTTTGATTTGACCTTCTGGACTAATAACGAATGTACCACGCAGAGCAACACCCTCTTCAGCAATCAGAACTTCAAAGTTGTTGGCCAATACGTGGGTTGGGTCACCAATCATTGGGTATTTAACTTTAGAAATCGCGTCAGAAGTGTCGTGCCATGCTTTGTGTGAGAAGTGAGTATCGGTTGATACTGCGTAAACTTCCACGCCCAGTTTTTGGAACTCGTCATAGTGATCAGCCAAGTCTTCCAGTTCTGTTGGGCAAACAAATGTAAAGTCAGCAGGGTAGAACACAACAACAGACCATTTGCCTTTCAGGCTGTCCTGGTTAACGTCAATGAATTTGCCGTTGTGGTAAGCCGTTGCGCTGAAAGGTTTGATTTCTGTATTGATTAATGACATTTCTTTCTTCCTTTATTTGTTGGTTAGAAAACTTAATATGTGACCAGTATAGCCCGATACAGTTAATATGTATAATTTATTGTTTTTATAAGCATGTTTAGTTTTAACTATAGCGGATATCCCAGTCACATAGTTATACTATATCAGAACATTATTGCAATTTAATGTTTTAACCCCAGACTGGCGGCGGGTAATCTTAATACTACCCGCAACCCACCAAAAGGAGAAGAAGCCGTCACGACAGCCCCTTGATACAAATCAGTCAAATCACGAACGATATCCAGTCCCAATCCGGTGCCCGGTTTTTTTTCATCCGCCCTGATCCCTCTTTGGAAAATCAGGTCTTTTTGGTTTTCCGGCAACCCTTCCCCATCATCATCAACCGTGATGACAATGTCATTCCGGACCTGTGCCACGGTTACGCTAATGGCATGACTGGCCCATTTGCAGGCATTATCCAGTACATTACCAAGCATTTCCTGAAAATCCTGCTCTTCACCCCTGAAGGCACAATGATCTTCCTGCAAAAGCAAACGGATATCCAGATTGCGCTCTGCGTACAAGCGTTGCATCACCCTGATAAGGGCTTCCAGCGATTTCTTTACCGGTGTGCGGCTGGTGCTGGCCTGCATGGCAGCGGCAGCCCTGGCTCTGGCCAGATGATAATTAACCTGTCGCTGTGCCATGGCAACCTGTTCCTGGACCAGGGCAGAAAAGGACGTTTGTTCTTTGGCTGCTGCATTGGATAAAATGGCCAATGGGGTTTTGACGGCATGCGCAAGATTACCGGCCTGCGTTCTTGCCCTTTCAATCACCTTGGCATTCACATCCAGAACCTGGTTAAAATCATTAACCAGAGGTTCGAGCTCTGCGGGAAAATCACCTTCAATATGCGACGTTTTTCCTTCATGAACATCAGCCAGGCTTTTCCTGAGTCGGCCAAAGGGACGCAACCCCAAAATAACCTGTATCGTCACCGCCACCATAAGACCGATAGCCAATATGGTTAATGCCAATATCAACATATTGCGAAACCGCTCGACAGGCAAGGCGACAATATCGTGGTTAACAGCCACCACCAGCCGCAAGGGATATGGGGACTCTTCTTCCGGTTGAATAATTCTGCCCACAGCGTCCAGTACAGTGCCATCGGCATCAGTGATTGTAAAATCCTGCAGTGCCGTACTGGTATTGCCAATGTTCGAGGTGGGCAACACATTGTCCCAAAGTGAACGGGAACGCAACAGCCCTGTGGTTGCCGTCCGCCCTTGCCCATCCTGCTGGTCTATTTGCCAGTAAAGGCCCGATAAGGGCTGATCAAAGCGTGCATCGCTAAGTGCATGTGGAACACTGACTTTGCCATCGGGATCAACCGCTACAAAAGACAGCAGCTGGTTAAGATGCAGGGTCAGCTCTGCCCTTACCTGCTGCATCATATGTTGCTTGAACAGGCTATTTAGCCCCCAACCGGCAACGATAATGGTTAACAAAACCCAGGCCAATGTGCCCGCCAGCAGACGAAACCTGAGCGATGACCAGAACGACAAGGCGGTTTTACGTGGCATCATGATTTTCTAGACCAGTCGATACCCCATTCCTCGCACCGTTTCTATGGTACCCGCAGGCAGCTTCTTGCGCAGGCGTGCAATAAAAACCTCGATGGTATTTGAATCACGATCGGCATCCTGGGCATAAATATGTTCGGTCAGGATGGAACGGGAAATCACTTCCGCGGGATGATGCATAAAATACTCCAGCACCTTGAATTCATGACTCGTCAGGGCAAGTGGCACGCCATCGACACTGACCCTGGCATTACGCGTATCCATTTCAATGGGGCCATTTTTAAGAATGGCATTGGCATGGCCACTGGTACGCCGTAACAAGGCCCTGACTCTTGCCAGCAGCTCTTCCATATGAAAAGGCTTGGTCACATAGTCATCAGCCCCGGCATCAATACCCATGACCTTTTCATGCCAGTTATCCCGTGCGGTTAAGATTAGGACGGGCATGGCAAGTCCGGCCTCACGCCATTTTTTCAACACGGAAATACCATCCATCAATGGCAAACCAAGGTCAAGAATGGCCAGATCAAATGTTTCCACCTCTCCCATGAACCAGGCATCTTTTCCGTTCATGGCCACATCCACCACATACCCGGCATTCTCCAGTGTTTCTTGCAATTGCAAGGACAAGGTCGGCTCATCTTCCACAACCAGTATGCGCATTAGTCGTTTTCCTGTCTGTTTTTATACACTTTTTTGCCTTTTTTCTTCAAAATCGAACCGTTTTCGGCATCAATCACCAATTTAAGCATTTGACCCGAGTCCTGGACCAACTTAATTTCATAAAGCCAGCGGCTTTTACCTTTATCATCGCTGTCGTCATCGTCGTCATCATCATGGTCATCCTCATGCTCAAATTCGATCTTGACCACCTGCCCGCCAAATTCTTTTTCCACTTTTTCAAGCACTGTACGCAAAGGCATGATTTTGCCCTCTGCCAAGAGCTGTCGGGCCCGTTCATGATCATCGGAGTCCGCATAAGCATGCGCGGAAAACAATAGGGTACAAGCCAGCAGGCCACCCAGCACTCCGTTATAAAACCTCGTTCCTTTCATGGTGTCTCCTGCATTTGAGCTCATTAATCATCAAATTCTTTATATCACAGGAAAGATGAACGGAACATGAACAAATCCTTCAGATCCTATTCATTTATCTCCATGCATAATGCGTTCATGATCAATACCGATCATATCGAAACTACGGAGAATGACCATGAAAACAACTCGTTTATTAACTGCCCTTACCCTTGGTTCCAGCCTGATTTTTTCTGGCGCTGCCCTGAATACCGCTCTGGCTCAAACCACAACAGCTCAAGTGCAGACCGCCCCCGCCCAGTCACGTTTGAATATCAAACAGATTTACGACAAGGTGGAAGCGGCCGGCTATACAAATATCACCGAAATCGATCTGGATGATAACGTTTATGAGGTCAAGGCACGGAACCAGGAGAATCAACGCGTGGAACTCAAGCTTGATCCAAAAACCGGAGAGATCATCAAAACCAAAACAAAAAACAAATAACGATTGATGAAATTGATGAATCCCTGTCCTGAACAATCAGCGTAAAGGTGGCGCGCATGAAAACACGGCTTATTTTCTTTATATCACTTATCACCCTGGCCTGGGGGTATGATGTATTTTACCTGAACCCGCTCCGGCAGGGAGCCTTGCCGTGGTTGATTCAAAGACAGGGGCTTTATTTAAGCGGCCTGTGGGCGATTGCACTCATGTCGCTGGTCATGGTGCTTTCCATTCGTCCGGCCTGGCTTGAAAAGCCACTGGGCGGCATGGATAAGATGTACCAACTGCACAAATGGGCAGGCATTCTGGGCATTTGTGCGGCCGGCCTGCACTGGTTGCTGGATATGTCCAGCGACCTGCTCAAGTCCTGGGTTGGCACAACAGGACGCCCCCCAAAGGGCGACCTGACCGAGTTTGCCGCCATGTTCCGTTCTTTTGCCAAAGACAGTGGTGAATTGATTATTTATGCCCTGCTTATCATGCTGGTGCTCACCCTGTGGAAAAAATTCCCTTACAAATTCTGGCGTTATGTCCATAAAGTGATGCCGGTTTTCTTTCTGTTACTGGTCTTTCACACAATCGTGCTTGCACCAGCCAGCTACTGGGTACAACCCATCGGCATCCTGCTTGTTATCCTGTTTGTACCCGCCTGTATTGCCAGCATCATTTCCCTGGCCGGTTTAATCGGCAAACCACGTCAATCAGAGGGCACCATTGAGTCCATTCGGGTTCATGATGAAGACATGACGGAAATCACCTGCAAAATGAATGCCTCCTGGAAGACGCACCATGCGGGACAATTTGCCTTTTTGACTTTTGATCGACACGAAGGTGCACACCCTTTTACCATCTCCAGTGCACCCGGGAATGACGGACGTATCAGTTTTCAGATTAAGGCACTGGGTGACTATACCCGTCACTTATCCAGAAAGATCAAGATTGGTCAAAAAATCAAGGCGGAAGGTCCATACGGTTGCTTTGACCTGAGCCATCTGGATGCCAGCTCGCACCATACCATGATTGCCGGTGGTATTGGCATCACCCCGTTTCTTTCATGGCTGGAAGCATCTCAGAAATCGCCGGACACCACACCTTCAGCTGACTTGCATTATTGCTTGCGTAATGCGCAAAAAGATCCCTTCATTGAACGTATCCGGCAACTTTGCGAGACACTGCCTTCTGTCAGGTTGCATGTGCATGAAAGTGAAAAAGGAAATTACTTCAATGCAGAAAAACTGGCTCTTGCACTGGCGCAAAAAGATCGTACCGCAATCTGGTTTTGTGGTCCAACCAGCCTGGCTGACAATATTAAATCAAACCTGAAGAAATGGTGGCATGGCAAATTCACTTTCCATCAGGAGGCCTTTGAAATGCGTTAAAGCAGCTTACAACCCCAAAAAAGCCGTCCGGTTTGGGCGGCTTTTTTGGCATTTCAGGCATTATTCAAAAACAGCATGGAACACTCGCATAATCAAACAGCCTGGCACACAAACTGCAAGAGTATATTTCTGGCGGAAACGGTATCAACAACCGCATCAAGCAAAGAGGTTTTGTTTTCAGGTGATAAAGACTTGTTATTTCCGGCAATAACATGTCGCATCAATTCCTCCATAAATTCGGGGTGGAACTGTACCGACAAGGCATTTTTTGCATAACGAATGATCTGGTGGGAATCATGCTCGGACGAGCCCAAAACAACAGCACCGGATGGCACTTGCAGCACACTTTGCCAATGGGTTAAATGAGCCTGGAACTGCTGCGGGAAACTGCTGAAAAACGGATCTGCCTGTCCTGCAGGATTAAGGCTGACAGGCCTGCAGCCGATTTCGGGGCCATCAGGGTGATAGTCAACCACCCCACCCAAGGCATGGGCCATAAGCTGATGACCATAACATACACCCAGCAAGGGCCGCTCTTGCGCAATGACCTGTCTTACCCATTCAGCAGTGCGCTCACTCCAGTCAAGCCGGTCAGTCACCATGGACCAGGAACCGGTAATAACCGCCACATCAAAATCCCCCGGTTCCGGAAGTGTCTCACCCAAATCGGGCCGGGTAACACGAAGATCCAACGACAAGGGGTTGGGCCCCCTGGACAGTGCCGACTGAAACCATTGGTACTGATCACCATAAACAGTATGAACCGCTTCAGGTGGAATCCCCATCTGAATCACTTGGAGCACAATTTGATCGGACATGATGCACATACTTCCTTTTAAGCTTTATTCAACCGCATCAAGTCCGAAATCAAAAACAGAAACGCTATGGGTAATCCAGCCAACAGCGATCAGATCAACACCGGTTTGGGCAATCGCAGGCGCCGTTTGCGCATTGATTCTGCCTGAAGCTTCCGTAACGGCACGTCCATCAACCATGGCAACCGCTTTTTTCAGCATGTCGGTATCCATGTTGTCAAGAAGGATGACATCAACTCCCAATTCCAGCGCTTCGGCCAATTGCGCCAGGGTATCCACCTCCAGCTCAATCTGCACCATATGTCCAACATTGGCGCGCGCCCTCAAGACAGCTTCACGCAGGCTGCCTGCCACGGCAATATGATTGTCCTTGATTAAGACGGCATCATCCAGGCCAAAGCGATGATTGCTGCCACCACCAACCCGTACCGCGTATTTTTGCAAGGCTCGCAAGCCTGGCAGGGTTTTACGGGTACAGGTGACCTTGGTACCATATTCGCGAATGGCATCGGCAATGGAAGCGGTTGCCGTTGCTACCCCGCTTAAATGCCCCAGAAAATTAAGGGCTGTACGCTCGGCGCTTAAAATGGCTCCAGCCGGGCCTGAAATACTGGCAACAAGATCACCGGGATTCAAGCGGGCACCATCGCTACGGGAAATACTGACCTTGATATTCTCATCCAGCAACTCAAACGCCAGGCAAGCAAGCTCAAGGCCGGCCAAAACGCCCGTTTGACGAGCCACCAGATTCATGGTTGTTTGGGTTTGTGGCGGGATAATACTGCTGCTGGTTAAATCACCCGCCCTGCCAAGATCTTCCAACAAGGCCATGCGAACAACAGGTTCCAGCATTACTTTTGGCAAGGGAGGGACACGGACTGAATGGGCAATACTCATTTTTAGCGCTTTACAATTATCATGGGTTCAAAAAAACCATTATATGCCCATCCGGACTTTATGGATTACATTTGCACCCAGTGCTGCAAATCCGGCATTCACCCAAGCTGCCTACCTGTTGCATAAGACGGATTTTGATATTTTCTTGATATTTAATTGATATTTGATTGACAGCATAAACACTACTATTAAAGCATGACCACACCCAACCCATCCTCCTGAATCCCCATCAGGATTTGTCATGCAGGTTAAGATTTGAGAATCCAGTTAATCACGTTTGTTGTCTCCCTGTTTGCCCTTTTCACCCTAAGTCGCCTGTTACTGATGATCTGGCAATATCAGCGGGTACTACAGGCCAGGGGGCTATGGCCCATTCTTCTGGGGGGCTTACGCATAGACCTCAATCAAATCGCCACCTACGCCTCACTACCCGCACTGCTAATGCCCTGGCTGGAAAACAGCCCACTGTTTCTGAACATCACTGCGATCTGGTTCACCTTCTGGTGGTTATTGGCTGCCTTCATGGAAATTGCCACACCGCAATTCATAACCGAATACGATACCCGCCCCAACCGCTTGTTTATTGAATACCTGAAACACCCCAAGGAAGTTTTTGGAATGCTATGGCGTGGTTATAAGGGCGTTCTGGCAGGTGGGTTACTGCTTTTCATCTTAATGGCCGTCATGGCCCACTCGCTGTTCTTTGGTTTTGCACCTGTACAGCCGGGGCCTGTCTGGCTTAGCATCATCGAATCATTTTCTTATGCCCTGCTTGCTTTCCTGTGTATTCGTGGCACGCTGAAAAAAAGGCCCATCAATCCATCTACCGTCGCCTTTGCCGGCGATGGCCTGATCAACAGTCTGGCACTCAATTCCATTTACAGCCTGTTATATGCAATTTATGCCATGAAATACGAAATGTCGGCCGAAGATGTGTATGGCAAAATGCCGGCAGATGAAATGAACCTGCTGATTCGTAAAACCGCAGGTATCCATGCCCCCCAGTGTCCAGATACCATTGCCACCATGCACAGGCAAGTGTCTGGCAATCACCCTGTTATACCCCGGAATATTGTGATTATCGTTGAAGAAAGCCTGGGCGCCCAGTATGTCAAAACCCTGGGAGGAGAAAACCTGACCCCCAACCTGGACCGACTCTACCAGGAAGGCTGGGGCTTTCTGCGTGCTTACGCAACCGGTACCCGCTCCGTACGTGGACTGGAAGCCCTGTCTGCCGGTTTCCCACCCACAATTACACAATCGGTCTTCAAACTGCCCAACGCTCAAACCGGCTTTTTCACCATCGCCGATGCATTGGGACAGCAATATAATTATCACTCCCGTTTTCTGTATGGCGGAGAGGCTCATTTCGATAATATGAAAGGCTTTTTCCTGGGTAACGGCTTCAAGGAAGTCATTGACGGCCCTTCTTTCAAGAATCCGCAATTCAAGGGAACCTGGGGTTACAGTGATGAAGACATGTTCAACCAGCTTGACAGATTGCTGCAAGAAGATGAAAGCAGAGGCCAACCAGTCATCACCCTGGCCTTCAGCGTATCCAACCATTCTCCCTGGGAATACCCGTCAGGCCGAATTCAGCCCCAGGGTGAGGCGGCCAGTGTTGAAAATACCGTGCGCTATGCCGATCATGCCCTTGGGCAGTTTTTTGAAACTGCCAAAACCCGTGATTACTGGCAGGATACCGTGTTCCTGGTGGTTGCCGACCATGATTCACGCGTATTTGGCGCCGAACTGATCCCCCTGAAACATTTTCATATTCCGGCCCTGATACTGGGCGCAGGCATAACCCCCCGACTTGATGAGCGGATCATCAGCCAGATTGACTTACCGGTTACCCTGCTTTGCCTGGCGGGTGTTTCTTGCGTGCATCCCATGATTGGCCAAGACCTGACAAGCCAAACACCTAACCGGGCCATGATGCAATATGACAATCGCTATGGTTACCTGAAGAACGACCAGTTACTTGTGTTGGATCCACACATGCAACCGCAACAGTTTACCTGTCTGGCCTCTGACAAGTTTCAACCGTCCCGGTTGGATGAAGCGCTGGCAAAAGAAGCCCTGGCACATGCGATTTGGCCCTATAACGTGTACAAGAACAACAGCTACAAAACGCCTGCCGCCCACACTTTTCTCCAGGAAACTGAGGTTTTCTCGCCAATCCATCCGTGATTGTTTGAATAAATCCCGCCGCACTCCCCCACCTGAGCTTTACTGCTTAGGTGGCGGTAATTCATTCCGTATTTTCGGATGTATTGAAAAATTCATAAATGAGTTTTCTCAGCCAGCGGCTGCCTGCATCCTGGTGAAAGCGGGCATGCCAATGCTGTCTGATGGCATATCGGGGGGATTCAAAGGGCAAGGCATACGAACACAAATTGGGATTACGGGCAAACATATTGCTTAGCCGCGTGGGGATGCTCGTGATCAGATCCGATTTTTCTATCAGCAGTCCCAGTCCCAAAAATGATGAAAGCTGTAGATAAACATTACGCTGTATGCCCAAGCGCCGGATTTGCTGCTCCAAAATGGAGTGACCGGTTCCCTGATGATAAAAAACCACATGACCTTCACGCTCAAAGTCTTCCAAACTTAATGTGCCCTGTATACGGGGATGGTGACTGCTGACCAGACACTCATACTGCTGTCGAAACAGTTTTTGCTGATAAAAGCCGGCTTTTAACTGTGGCACAAAACCAATCGCCAAATCTACCGCTCCATTGGACATTTGCACGGGAGTTTCAGGGGTGATGGGTACGATATCCAGCGCAATATTTGGCGCATTCGCATGAAGATAGGCAACCAGCTTAGGCAAGATTTCTATATGGCTGATATCCATCATACTGATCGTAAAGCGTCGGGTTGAGATCGCGGGATCAAACTCCCCGGTAAACTCATCGATGCGTTTCCATTTATCAAGCAGATCCGTGATATACCCATTCAGGGATTCAGCCACTGCCGTTGCCTGCATCGTATTGCCAACCCTGACAAACAGAGGATCATTGAAATGTTTTCTGAGTTTGTTAAGCTCTATGCTGACTCCCGGTTGACCCATACCAAGACTTTCCGCTGCTTTTGAAACACTTTTCTCCCGATAAATCTCATGGAAGATCTGTAACTGACGAATATCCATTTTTCCCGACTCTTTCATATCCTGCCTGCCTTTGACTGGGCTATCCCTGAGTTTCAGGGTTATTCAAATTCATCTCTATTAAATTTTAGAATACAGATTATTTATATTATTGTATAGATCAAATAGCACAGTCTTGTTAAATTAAAAAATAAACGATTTCATTAACAATAATCAAAAAAATCAAAAAATTTATTACTATTTGCAAGGAAATTATCGTGGATCAATTAGCCAAACTTGAAGACCTGCCCCAGGAATACCGGGATAAGCTTGAAAAACTCAATCTGGTGCCATTATGGCCCAGCCTGCGTGATGTACTGCCCCCTGAAATTCCCCAGCCCAAAACCAAACCCGTATTCTGGTCCTATGAGGCCTTGCGCCCTTTATTGCTTCAGGCCGGAGAATTAACCCCGATTGAAAAAGCCGAGCGTCGTGTCCTGGTTCTGGCCAATCCCGGCCATGGTCTGGAAAACATGCGTGCCAGTTCCGTCATGTACCTGGGCATGCAACTTTTGCTGCCTGGTGAATGGGCCCCTTCACACCGCCACACCCCCAATGCCGTACGCATGATTGTGGAAGGCAATGATGCCTATACCACTGTTGATGGCCAGAAATGCCCCATGGAGCGCGGTGACCTGATCCTGACACCTACCGGCATGTGGCACGAACACACCCATGAAGGTACAGAGCCTGTCGTCTGGCTTGACGTGCTTGACCTGCCACTGGTGTATTTCATGGAGGCGTCATACGTCCAACCCGGCGAGCACCAAAATATCCAAGGCAGTTCGGACGACACCGATTACGGTCCCGGTATTGTGCCAAGCCCTGTTTTTGAACGTAAAAACTCACACTACCCCATGTTACGCTACGCATGGAAAGATGCACGCAAAGCGCTGGAAAGCATGGCCAAAAACCAGCCAGAGGCAAAGTCCATCCAGATCACCTATGTGAATCCTGAAAATGGCGACGACTGCCAGAAAATCATTGGTTATTCTGCCTTGATGCTGCGCCCGAATGAAACCCTGACACTGCCTTTACGTTCCAGTGCCATGGTATTCCATGTGATCGAAGGGCAGGCACAAGTGCAAACCACCCACAACAACTTTGACATGAAACAATCGGACACCAGCTGCGTTCCGTGTTTTGCACCCGTCACTTTTGTCAATAAAAATGCCGATCAGCCCACCTTCATTTTTATTGCCGACGAGTCACCGGTCCAGAAAAAACTGGGGCTTTACTCCGAACGTCCAAATAACCAATAATATTCAATACAAGAAATATATTTAAATGAGGAAACAAAAATGGAACAATTACCTATTCTGATCTCTGGCGGTGGTATTGGAGGCTTTGCCGCTGCGCTGGCATTGGTTCGACAGGGATTCAAGGTAAAACTGTTTGAACAGGCACCGGAAATTGGTGAAATCGGAGCGGGCATCCAATTGGGCCCCAACGCCTTTCATGCCTTTGATGCACTGGGCATCGGAGACAAAGCCCGTTCACGTGCCGTCTATACAGACTACATGGTCATGCACGATGCGTTAGACGAGTACGTGATTGGCAAAATCCCCACTGATGAAAACTTCCGCAAGCGTTTTGGCAACCCTTATGCCGTCATCCATCGTGCTGACATCCACGCTTGCCTGGTTGAAGGTGCACAGGAAACCGGTGAGGTTCAAATCCATACCAACACGCGTATCGAAGGCATCGAACAGGACGGTAAAACCGTTACGGTCACCGACACCAATGGCAATACATATACCGGCATTGCCCTTATTGCCGCTGATGGCGGAAAGTCTGTCGTCCGTGAGAAATATGTGGGTGACCCCGCACTCGTTACCGGTCATGTGGTTTATCGTGCCGTTGTTGACAAAGAAGACTTTCCTGAAAACCTGCGCTGGAATGCCGCCAGTTTATGGGCCGCCCCCAAAGGCCACCTGGTTCATTATCCCTTGCGAGGCGGTGAACAATACAACGTTGTGGTAACCTTCCACAGTCGCGAGCAGGAAGTCTGGGGCGTCAAGGATGGCAGCCGTGAAGAAGTCTTAAGCTACTTTACCAATATCTGTCCAAAGGCCAAACAGTTGCTTTCCTTGCCCAAATCATGGAAGCGCTGGTCTACCGCAGATCGCGATCCCATCAGCAACTGGACTCACGGTCGTGCCACGCTGCTTGGCGATGCCGCTCATCCCACCACGCAATACATGGCACAAGGTGCCTGCATGGCCATGGAAGATGCCGTTACCCTGGGTGAGGCACTGCGTACCTGTGACAATGATATTGAAAAGGCCTTCGATTTGTACCAGCGTGCGCGTGTTGCCAGAACCGCACGCATTGTCTTGTCATCCCGTGAAATGGGACGCCTTTATCATGCCGAAGGTGTCCAGCGACTGATTCGCAATGATCTATGGCGTGGCCGTTCTACCGAACGGTTCTACGATGCCATGGAGTGGCTGTATGGCTGGAATGTTTCCAACTGCCTTGATGCAGCGAAAAACTATTCCGCAGACTGAAAACAGGCATTTTCAGTAATGAAAAACAACAGGGTAAGCCTTTGGAGTAAGGCTTACCCTGTAAACTGTATACCCTGAAAAAACCAGACATTAACAAGGAAGGAACTTAACATGTCTTACGTATTTGAACCGATGAAAACTGTCGGTATCCCCGTTACCGATTCTGAAGATCTATTTCCTGTACGCCGTATTTACTGCGTAGGACGCAACTATGCCGCCCATGCCCGTGAAATGGGCTTTGATCCAGATCGTGAACCACCTTTTTTCTTCTGCAAGCCCAATGATGCAGAATCTGTCGTGCCTGTCGCAGATGGTAAAACCGTAGACATTCCTTACCCTGTGCAAACCAGTAATTACCACCATGAAATTGAACTGGTTGTGGCAATTGGCAAAGGCGGCAAAAACATCTCTGTTGAAGATGCCGCCAAACATATTTTTGGCTATGCAGTTGGGCTTGACATGACCCGTCGTGACCTGCAAATGAAAATGCGTGAGGCAGGCCGCCCATGGGAAATTGGCAAGGCTTTTGATTACTCCGCACCTATTGGTGAAATTACGCCGATTGCCAAAACCGGTGATTTGAACAGTGGTGAAATCCACCTGACCGTTAATGGCAAAACCACCCAGAAAAGCAATATCACCCATTTAATCTGGTCGGTTTCTGAAACCATTGCAAATCTGTCCACCCTGTTTGAACTGAAAGAAGGCGACCTGATCATGACAGGTACACCGGAAGGCGTAGGCGCTGTTGTTGCCGGTGACACCATGGTTGCCAGCATTGAAGGCCTGAAATCCATTACCGTTGCTGTCAAGTAATAAGGTTTGACAGCTACAGGCATAACGCGTCGTGTCATACATCGTATTATGCCTGCACACTGAACCCGGTACGAATCAAGAACCGGGTTCAGTTTAAGCGATTTTATTCACCGGCTGGATTGATGATTCTTGCCAGCAAGGCTTTTTCCTTGCCTAGCATATTGGGTATTTGCACAAAAATGCCATTGCCCGGTGCCACCTCAATGGCCTCACCATTATTTCGCATGGTATCCAGGCGAATCAGCTGGTTGCCATCCGGATGAATAATCTCAAGGGTATCACCCACCGAAAACTTGTTCTTCACATCAATCGTGGCCCAGCCATTTTCATCCACTTCGGTCACCAGACCGGCAAACTGGCTTTGTTTGGAAATGGAGTAACCGTGCAGGTAATTCTGGTAATCCTGGGTTTGATGCAGCTCCAGGAATCCAGGCGTATACCCCCGATTGGCCAGGCCGTCCAGGTCTGCCAGCAATTCGGGGTTGAAAGGACGACCGGCAACCGCATCATCAATCGCCTTGCGATACGTTTGCGCAACACGGGCAACGTAATAAATTGATTTGGTCCGGCCTTCCACTTTCAGGGAGTCCACCCCGATCTTCACCAGCTTTTCAATCTGCTCAAGCGCGCGCAAATCCTTGGAGTTCATGATATAGGTACCATGCTCATCCTCCATAATGGGCATTAACTGGCCCGGACGATTGGCTTCTTCAATTAAATATACCTGGTCTGCCAATGGATGCCGTTTCGCCCCGCCACAAGAGGCAAAACTGGCGTCCGCCTCTTCTTTTGACTGCTGGAAATTAAAGCCGCTTAACAGTTGCGCATCGCCGGCATCGCTTTGGGCCGCATTATGGACCTTATAGTCCCAACGGCAGGCATTGGTACAGGTTCCCTGATTGGGGTCACGGTGATTGAAGTAACCAGACAGCAGACACCGGCCCGAGTAGGCAATGCACAAGGCACCATGCACAAACACTTCAAGCTCCATATCCGGGCATTCCTGACGTATTTCGGCAATCTCGTCAAGCGACAGTTCGCGTGACAGAATAATGCGCTCCACCCCTACTTTCTGCCAGAATTGCACACCCCAATAGTTGGTGGTATTGGCCTGGACAGACAAATGAATGACCGCATCGGGCCAGCGTTCCTTTACCTTCATGATAAGGCCGGGGTCAGCCATAATAATGGCATCCGGGTTCATTTCCATAACCGGCACCATATCGTCCAGATAGGTTTTCAGTTTGGAATTGTGCGGCAGGATATTGCTGGCGACATAAAATTTTTTGCCGCGGGCATGCGCCTCATCAATCGCTTCCTGCATTTTGGCGATACGTACAAACTCATTATTGCGCGCCCGCAATGAATAACGGGGCTGACCGGCATAAACGGCATCGGCGCCAAAATCAAAAGCAGCGCGCATGCGCTCAAGACCACCGGCAGGCAGTAATAATTCGGGAGATTTCATGATTCTAGACAAGTGTAGTAGTGTATTTGCCATGTGTGGAAATTAATCCCATGAACACATGTGCCATATATATTATTAGTCGTTTTATGAACACTAATATTCATTAAGGCAAAACAGTTTAATTAATAAAAATAATCAATAAAGATATAGCCGTTATTTTATTTGACCAATCAGAAAAAGCAAATAAATTCAATCAAAATTAAAAATTTATTATATTGTTTTTGATATAAGTGGCAGTAAAGAATAATTAATGTGCATATTACCCAACACTTCGGGTGATTTTTTTGTAATCACTTAAGTGATTGATTTATATATTTATTTTTTGAAAAAAAGTTGTAACCATTGTTTCTTTTGTAGTTATTTATTACATATAGTCAGGATACATAACATCCTAAGCCGCTCATCAGCCATGCTTTTCTGTTACTCTAAAAAAGAGTTCATTCATATTATTTTTTATTTCAAATATATACTTTCCTGTGGATCGTAATTATTTTAAATAAAAAAATATTAAATTTAAAAAACAGGAGACCATGATGAAAACATCCCGTATTTCATTTATATCCACATTATCTTTTACCGCCACCGCTTTATTATTCTCTGCTTCAAGTAATGCAGCAACCCTCAAGGAAATCCAGGATAACGGTTACATCCGCATTGCCGTAGCCAATGAAATTCCTTACGGCTACATGACACCCGACAATGAAGCAAAAGGGGCTGGTCCTGATGTGGCAAAACTGATCATGGAAAAACTGGGCATTAAGGAAATTCGCTGGGTTACCACCAATTTTGGCTCTCTTATTCCTGGCCTGAAAGCAGACCGCTTTGATATGGTGGCCGCGGAAATGGCCATTTTGCCCCAGCGCTGTACCGAAGTGCATTTTTCAGAACCCAACAGTTCGTATGGCGAAGGCCTGCTGGTTGCCAAAGGCAACCCGGAGAATCTTCATAAATATGAGGATTTTACCGACAGCAAGCTCAAAGTGGCCATCATGGCAGGTGCCGACCAGCTTGAAATGATGCAGGCTCTTAAAGTGGATGACAGCAGAATGGTGACCATCGCCAATAATGCTGATGCCATTTCCACCATTGCTACCGGACGTGCTGCCGCTTATGCCGCAACCAGCCTGACCGTTAGTGAACTGGCCTCCAAAAGCGATCGTGTTGAAGCAGCCAGCGGTTTTACAGATCCTGTGGTTAATGGCAATCCGGTCAGAAGCTGGGGCGGTTTCACTTTCTCGCTTGCCTCTGCCGATTTGCGTGATGCCGTCAACAAAGAACTGCTTGAAATCAAGAAAACCGACGAATGGAAAAACATTCTGTCCGGCTACGGTTTCAGCGAAACCGATATTCAGGAATCACCTAAAAAAACAACCGCACAACTATGTGCAAAGTAATCCACACCGCAGTTATGGGTAGCAAGTATTACACAGGAATAAATCAAGGTAAGCAGCATGGATAACCTGTTATCGTATGTAGACCCTTTACTTGATGGTGCATGGGTTACTGTACAGTTAACCTTTTATTCCACCATTTTGGGTGGCGTGGTTGCCTTTATGGCGGGCATTGGCAAACTGTCAATAAATCGCGCCATCCGGTGGTTATCTATTTGCTTTATTGAGTTTTTCCGTGGCACTTCTTTGCTGGTGCAGTTATTCTGGCTTTACTTTGCCTTACCCATCCTGGGACAGGCAATAGGGGTGGATTTACGCATGCCACCCTTACTGGCCGGCACCATCGCCCTGGGGCTTAACATTGGTGCCTACGGTGCCGAGGTAGTACGTGGCGCCATTCAGGCGGTTCCCGAAAATCAATACGAGGCCGCCAAGGCATTGGACTTTACCCCAAAGCAAACCTTGTGGCGTATTGTATTGCCCCAGGCCATTCCTGAAATGATGCCCAGTTTCGGCAATCTTGCCATCCAGAACCTGAAAGACACGGCCCTGGTCTCGCTGATCAGCCTGGGCGACATGACCTTCAGGGCCGAACAGTTGCGCAACTATACCCAGGACAGCACTTCCATTTACACCCTCTTGCTGTTCATGTATTTTGGCATGGCCTTGGCCTTAAGTGCCATGATGAAAATACTTGAACGCTACGCAAGCCGCTGGCGCACAAGGAAAATTTAACATGTTATTTGGCATAGAGTGGGATACCACCAACAATTGGGTTTTTGCCTGGTCTATCCTGCCCATCCTTTTTAAGGGTCTGGTGGTTACCATACAGGCCACACTGGTTGGTTTTTTAGTGGCTTTGATACTGGGCCTGGTACTTGCCGCACTCAAGGGGGCCCGGTTACGCATTATTTCCTGGCCCGCATATTTCATTACCGAATTCATCAGGGACACACCCCTGCTGGTTCAGTTGTTTTTCTTATATTATGTATTACCCGAATACGGCATTATTTTGCCGGCTTTCATGACAGGCGCCCTGGCCCTGGGCCTGCAATACAGCGCCTATACTTCTGAAGTTTACCGGGCCGGCCTGGAATCCATCCCACATGGCCAGACCGAAGCCTCACGGGTGCTGGATTTCACGCCCCTACACACTTTCATGTTTATCATTTTGCCGCAAGCCATCCCCCGCATTATCCCGGCGCTGGGCAATTACCTGGTTTCCATCATGAAAGACGTGCCGGTCCTTTCAGTTATTGCCATTCTGGAAATACTGAATGTGGCCAGGATTATTGGCGACCGTACCTTTAACTATCTCATACCGCTTTCCATGGTTGGCATTATTTACCTGTTGCTAACCCTGCTGGCTTCGGCAGGCATCCGGTATCTGGACAAACGCCTGCCAAAAGAAGGAATTCCATTGAAATGAACGATGCCATCATCAAATTTGAAAATGTGACCAAAAAATTCGGCGATGTCACGATATTGGACAAATTGAATTTTGAAGTCGCCAAAAATGAAAAAGTGACCATCATCGGTCCATCGGGGTCTGGCAAGTCAACCATTTTGCGCATCCTCATGACACTTGAAACCATTGATGATGGTATCATTCACGTTGCCGGCAAACCATTATGGCATGAATACAAAAATGGCCAAACAGTTCCCGCCAGCGAGCATCACCTCAGGCAGATGCGCAAGGAAATGAGCATGGTTTTCCAGCAGTTCAATCTTTTTCCGCATATGACGGTCAGGCGCAACATTACCGAAGCGCCTATCCATGTTCACAAGTTATCCCACAAAGAAGCCAATGAGCTGGCTGATGAATATTTGGACCTGGTTGGCTTAAGCGAACACGCAGACAAGTTCCCCTCCCAGCTTTCCGGTGGACAGCAACAGCGGGTGGCGATTGCGCGGGCGCTGGCCACCCGCCCCAATATCATGCTGTTTGATGAACCCACCTCTGCCCTGGACCCTGAACTGGTTGGTGAAGTACTGGGTGTTATTCAGCGCCTGGCCGAAAAGCATGATTTAACCATGTTACTGGTAACCCATGAAATGCAGTTTGCAAGGCAAATATCCGACCGGATCTGCTTTATTGACAAGGGGAATATTGTGGAAGAAGGCCCCCCGGAAGAGGTTTTCACTTCACCCAAAGAGGAAAGGACGCAGGCTTTTCTCAAGTCTTTCATTCAAGCCTGAAATTTCTCTGGCCTGATTCATACCTAAAAAATATCAACTAACCGGAGCGGGTATGCCAGCAAGGCATACCCGTTTATATTTTGCGACGGATATAAGCGATTTTCTCCTGGTCATAAATATCATAAATAATATTCAGCATATTCCTGATATTGTCAGATTTATCCTTGGTCCGGGTGCTCATCATAATGGGAGAAAACGCATGGTCATCCACAATGGGAATAAATGCGATATCCTGTACATTGACCCTGGCAAGACCTTCAGGGACCAGTGAAACCCCTTCTCCGGCGGCAACCAGGCCCATGGCTATATGCAATTCCCTGGCCTCAAACAGCCTTTCTGGTTGCAAGCCAATGAACTTGAATATTTCCAGTACCTGATCGGCAAAACTGGGCCTTGGCTTTTGGGGATAGATAATGATTTTTTCACTGACAATTTGATCAAGCGTGATTTCTTTCCTGCCAATAAACCGATGATTGAACGGAACGGCCAATACCAACGGCTCCTTTCTTAAAACAATACGCCGAACACTCGGATCCTGCAGGTAAAGACGCCCGAAACCAATATCAATGTCACCTTCTTTCAGGGCATGTATCTGCTCCATGGTGGTCATTTCAAACAGCTCCAGCGCTATATTGCCGTATCGTTGCCGGAAAATATTGATGATTTGCGGCAGTTTGCCATACAGTGTCGAAGCCACATAGGCCACCCTCAGGCTTTCATTGACATTGCCCAACCTTTGGGTCATGAGTTTCAGCTCATTGACCTGCACCAGCAATTGTTTGGCATGCTCATAAAAAAATTCCCCTGCCATGGTTGTTTTCAAGGGCCGGACTCCCCTTTCAAACAGCTTGACGCCCAGCTCTTCTTCCAGCTGCTGGATTTGCCGGCTTAATGGCGGCTGGGCAATAAAAAGTTTTTCAGCTGCGCGAGTGAAATTCTTCTCCTCGGCAACCGCAACAAAATAGCGCAAATGTCTTAATTCCAACTCAATACCTTTAAAGTATGAAAAACATACTGAAACAGTCTTAGACAAGCTAACCGATCAAGATTAACCTTACGTCAAAATAATAAAAACCACCACCAAAATAACAGATATTGATTTAAATTTAAAGTTAACTGGATTTGTCAAAGGAGATAACATGAACCACGCTCAAATAGATCAACTGGTTAAAACCTTCATTCAGGACAAGGCAGAAGGCGATGTCAACCATCGCGTACAAACCGTTGTTGTCCGTTTGCTGGGCGATCTTTTCAAGGCCATTGAAGATCTTGACCTTCAGCCTGCTGAAATCTGGAAAGGCATTGAATACCTGACGGATGCCGGAAAAGCCAATGAGTTGGGCTTGCTGGCCGCAGGCCTGGGCCTGGAGCGCTTTATTGACATTCGGTCTGATGAAGCGGAAGCAAGACTGGGCCTGACTGGCGGAACACCCAGGACTATTGAAGGTCCATTGTATGTTGCCGGTGCCCCCGAGAGTATAGGATTTACCCGTATGGATGATGGCACCGAAAGCGACAAGGCTGACCCGTTGATCATCGAAGGTACGGTTTATGATGCAGACGGCAAACCCCTGCAAAATGCCAAAGTTGAAATCTGGCATGCCAATACCAATGGCTGTTATTCCTATTTTGACAAGTCCCAATCCGCTTTCAATTTGCGCCGTACCATCTACACCGACGCCAATGGCCACTACAAGGCACAAAGTATCATGCCCGTCGGCTATGCCTGTCCTCCTGAAGGCACCACCCAGGCGTTACTCGATATGCTTGGCCGTCACGGCAATCGTCCCGCCCATATCCATTATTTCATCTCGGCTCCCGGGCATCGCAAACTGACAACCCAGATCAATATCGATGGTGATGAATATCTGTGGGACGATTTTGCTTTTGCCAGCCGCGAAGGCCTGGTTCCACCTGTTAATGAAATCACCGATCCAGACCTGATTAAACAAAACGGCCTTGAACGTCCCTACAAAAACATCGTCTTTGATATTCATTTGTTGAAAGACATCCAGGAAGCCCCCTCTTCCGTTGTTGAGCGCCGCAGGGCTGCAGCCTGACACCCGGCTTTCCTGCCCACACCCCCCATTCAATTCCAATTGCCTGCCGCCCCTGGCCGCAGGCAAGCCAGATTTTTGCTTAAAAATGGAGAAAGCTGATGACTGCAGCACTGGAAACCCAGATAAATATCGACAATTTACTGATTGAAGACAAGGAAAAAGGCGACTATCGCGTCCACCGAAGCATCTTCACCAATCAGGAGTTGTTTGAACTGGAAATGAAACACATATTCGAAGGTAACTGGATTTACCTCGCCCATGAAAGCCAGATTCCGGAAATCAATGATTATTACACCACTTATATGGGACGCCAGCCCATAATTATTGCCCGCAACCGTCAGGGGGAACTGAACGCCTTCATTAATGCCTGTTCGCACCGGGGTGCGCAATTGTGCCGTTTCAAACGCGGCAACAAGGCAACCTATACCTGCCAGTTTCACGGCTGGACATTCAACAACAGTGGCAAACTGCTGAAAGTAAAGGATCCTGTTGAGGCCGGTTACCCGGAATGCTTCAACAAGGACGGCTCACATGACCTGAAAAAAGTGGCCCGTTTTGAGAACTATCGTGGCTTTCTGTTTGGCAGCCTGAACGAAGACGTCGTGCCCCTTGAAGAATTCCTGGGTGAGGCGGCAAAAATCATTGACATGATTGTAGACCAGTCGCCAGAAGGCCTTGAAGTGCTCAAAGGCTCTTCAACCTATACCTATGAAGGCAACTGGAAACTGACGGCCGAGAATGGCGCCGATGGCTACCATGTAACAGCGGTTCACTGGAATTATGCGGCAACCACCAACCAGCGCAAGGAAAAAGAAGCCCAGGAAGACAAAATCCGGGCCATGAGCGCCGGAAAATGGGGTCAGCAAGGCGGTGGTTTCTATGCTTTTGATTATGGTCATATGCTTTTGTGGACACAGTGGGCCAACCCTGAAGACCGCCCCAATTTCCCCAAAAAAGAAGACTACATCAAGAATTTTGGTGAAGAAAAAGCCAAATGGATGATTGAACGTTCACGCAACCTGTGCCTATACCCCAACGTTTACCTGATGGACCAGTTCGGTTCACAAATCCGGGTATTGCGCCCCCTGTCCGTTGACAAAACCGAAGTCACCATTTACTGCATTGCCCCCAAGGGTGAAAACAAGGAAGCCAGGGCCCGTCGCATCCGCCAATATGAAGACTTTTTCAATGCCAGCGGAATGGCCACCCCCGATGATCTGGAAGAGTTCCGCTCCTGCCAGGCTGGCTATAACGGCATTGCCATGGAGTGGAATGACATGAGCCGCGGTTCCGTACACTGGATCGATGGCCCCGATGAGGCAGCCGAAACCCTGGGACTGAAACCGGTCCTGAGCGGCCTGAAAACCGAAGATGAAGGCCTTTATACCGTTCAGCACAGATATTGGTCAGAAGTCATGAAAAAAGCTCTTGCACAGCAACAGGAGAAAAATTAATGAGCGCTATTCCTTACGAAACCATACAGCAATTCCTGTACAAAGAAGCACGCCTGCTTGATGATGCACAATGGGATGAGTGGTTAAACTGCTATGACCAGGATGCGCAATTCTGGATGCCCGCCTGGGACGATAACGATACCCTGACCACCAATCCCGAGCAGGAAATCTCCCTGATTTACTACCCTGACAGGGGTGGACTGGAAGACCGTGTTTTCAGGATCAAGACAGAGCGTTCCAGCGCCACATTGCCTGATACCCGTACCAGCCACAATATTTCCAACCTGGAAATTGAATCACAGGAAGGCAAGGTGGTGACCGTCCGGTTCAACTGGCATACACTGAGCTTTCGTTACAAAACCTGCTACAGTTATTTTGGCATGTCCCGTTACACGATTGATTTTTCCAATGCCGAACCCCTCATAAAACGCAAATATGTGGTTCTGAAAAACGATTACATCAACCAGCTGATTGATATTTATCACATTTAAATTCGGTGCCTGTCCGGCTAAGGACAGGCTTGCCCGAAAGCATTTTATTCATCTATCCCAAAACCCAGGAGAAATGTTGTGGAGCATACTATTGCACTGCAGTTTGAAGATGGTATAACCCGCTTCATTAGCTGTAAATCAGGCGAAACCGTGGCAGATGCCGCCTATCGCCAAAAGCTGAACATTCCATTGGATTGCCGCGACGGCGCTTGTGGCACATGCCGCAGCTTCTGCGAATCAGGCAATTACGACATGCCGGCAGAACTTTATATTGAAGATGCTCTGACTGAAGAAGAAGCGGAGCAAGGGTTTGTCCTGACCTGCCAGATGCGACCTACTTCCGACTGTGTGGTCAAGATTAACGCCTCCTCTGAAGCCTGCAAGACAGGCGTCACCCGTTTTGAAGGCACGCTTTCTTCGCTTGAAAAAGTTTCCGATTCAACGATTGCCTTCAGCATTCATCTTCCCAACCCGGAAAACCTGATTTACTTGCCCGGCCAATATGTCAACGTCCAGATTCCCGGCACGGACCTGACCCGTTCGTATTCATTCAGCTCGGCCCCTATGGACAAGAACAGCAGCTTTGTCGTACGCAATGTACCCCAAGGTAAAATGAGCACTTACCTGACCACGCAGGCCCAGGTTGGCCAGCCCATCTCGTTTACCGGTCCGTATGGCAGTTTTTACCTGCGCCCGGTCGTGCGCCCTGCCCTGTTCCTGGCAGGTGGTACCGGCATTGCCCCTTTCCTGTCCATGTTGGACAGCCTGGAGGTTTCAGGTTGCCATTACCCGGTCAACCTGGTGTTTGGCGTTACCAATGATAATGACCTGGTTGCACTTGAAAAACTGGACAGTCTCAGTGAGAAACACGACTGGTTCAACTATACAACCTGTGTGGTGGCCGAAGAAAGCCAGCACCCAAGAAAAGGCTATGTCACCCAGCATATCGAAAAAGAATGGCTGAATGAAGGGGAGGTTGACATTTACCTGTGTGGCCCCGTCCCCATGGTGGAAGCCGTGCGCGGCTGGCTGGAACAGGAAAACCTGATACCCAAAAACTTCCATTATGAAAAATTTTCACCCAGCGAGGCCTAATCCATGAACCGGAATGCACGCTTTGAAAATAAGGTTGTTATTGTTACGGGCGCTGCCCAGGGCATTGGAGAAGGCGTGGCCACTGCCATTGCTGCCGAAGGTGGTAAAGTCATCCTGGCAGACCGCAATCTGCTGGTGCAGGACGTTGCCAAACGCATCAATGACAATAACGGGCAAGCCCATGCGGTGCTGGCTGACCTGGAAACCTGGGAAGGCGCCCAGGGTGTCGCCAATAGTGCCCTTGAGATATACGGCAAAATTGATGTCTCGATTCATAACGTAGGAGGCACCATCTGGGCCAAACCCTATCAGGAATATGCGCCCGACGAAATCCTGGCAGAAGTGAACCGTTCTTTGTTTCCCACGCTATGGAGCTGCCGCGCCGTTTTGCCCACCATGATCAGCCAGAAAAGCGGTGTTATTGTGAACATTTCATCCATTGCCACGCGCAGTATCCATCGCATCCCCTACGCGGCAGCCAAAGGCGGTGTCAATGCCATGACCATGAGCCTTGCCATGGAGCATGCTGAAAACAACATTCGCATCAACGCGATTGCCACGGGAGGCACCGAAGCGCCACCGCGTCAAATACCCCGCAACCCAAAACCGTTATCAGAACAGGAGAAAGTCTGGTACCAGGCCATTGTTGACCAGACGGTATCAAGCAGCCTGATGAAGCGCTATGGGACCATACAGGAACAGATTAACGCCATTCTTTTCCTGGCCTCTGATGAAGCCAGCTACATCACCGGCACGGTGTTGCCTGTTGGCGGCGGCGACCTGGGAATGGGGTAAACCGTCATGAATGACAGGCTAGACAAGGTACATACCGGGCAAAAATATCCCTTAAAACAAAAAACCACTGATTGGTCAATTTCCGCTATCGTTTCCGGATTCCTGGCCGTACTTATTTCCTATGCCGGCCCCCTGGTTATATTTTTCCAGGCGGCCTCCATGGGCAATATTTCCAATGACATGATGGTTTCATGGGTCTGGGGCATTTCCATCGGTGCCGGCATTTCGGGTATTTTTCTTAGCTGGTGGCTTAAAGTACCTGTGGTCACCGCCTGGTCAGCCCCCGGCACGGTGTTGCTGATATCCCTTTTCCCGGAAATTACCATGGGCCAGGTCGTGGGTGCTTACCTGAGTTCGGCCCTGCTGCTGTTTATCATTGGTATTACCGGCTACTTTGACAAGGCGGTTCGCCTGATTCCCCAGGGCATTGCCGCGGGCATGATTGCCGGTATTTTATTGCAGTTCGGGCTGCGGGCCTTTGAGGCCAGCGCCCTGTCCCCCTTGCTGTCCGTGGGGATGATTCTGGCCTATATTCTGTCCCGGCGTTACCTGCCCCGCTACAACATTGTCATTGTAGCCATTGTGGGTTTTACCATTGCCTTTTTACTGGACAAAACCAACCTGGGCATTTTGTCCCCAAAATTGGCCATGCCGGTTTTGATTGCGCCCGAGTTTGATCTGGCGACATTCCTGAGCTTTACCATCCCGCTCACTCTGGTCAGCCTGACCGGCCAATTCCTGCCTGGCATGACGATCCTGAATCTGGCGGGATACCGGGTACCGGCCAAGGCCATTATTGTTATTACTGCCCTGGCCTCTGCAATGGTTGCCTTTACCGGTGGTATCACCATTGTCCTGGCTGCCATTACAGCGGCCATCTGCACCGGTAAAGATGCCCACGAAGACCCGAGTAAAAGGTATGTCGCTGGCATTTCAAACGGGCTTTTCTATCTCATCGGCGGGCTTTTCGCGGGCACCATCGTGATGCTCTTCACGGCCTTGCCCAAGGAACTGATTACCATTCTGGCCGGACTGGCCCTGATTGGCGCCATTACAGCCAACCTGACCATTGTTATTGAAGACACGAAACACCGCGAAGCTTCACTGATTACTTTTCTGGCCACTGCCTCAGGCATGTCCATGTGGGGTCTGGGCTCGGCCTTCTGGGGGATTGTTATCGGATTGCTAGCATTTTTCATCATGAACAGCAAAACAGCCTTAACCGACAAAAAAACATCCTGAAAACACTGAGTATCAATCACTAAAACACCGCTTAATGAAATAAAAAAAACTCAATGTAACAAAAAATTTTTCAGTAACCACTTTTAAAAAAATATTTGCAGTTATATCAACAAGGAGGAAGGAAAATGAGGAAAGTTGACATAAACCATGTCATTGACGAGGCAAAATTCAGGTCGTTTCACTGGAATGTATTATTCTGGTGCACCCTGATCATTATTTTTGATGGTTATGACCTGGTTATTTATGGTGTGGTTCTGCCGATCCTGATGGATCAATGGCAACTGACGCCGATTGAAGCGGGCTCCCTGGGCAGTATTGCCCTGTTCGGCATGATGGTGGGGGCCATGACATTGGGTACGGCATCCGATAAATTCGGGCGTAAAAAAATGATTCTGCTCTGTATCATTTTATTCAGCCTGTTTACATTTCTTTGCGGCTTTGCCCAAACCCCCGGCCAATTTGCCGTGATGCGGTTCATCGCGGGTCTGGGCATTGGAGGCGTAATGCCCAATGTCGTGGCCCTGATTTCCGAATATGCGCCCAAAAAAATCCGTAGCACACTGGTTGCCCTCATGTTTAGCGGCTATGCGGTTGGCGGCATGTTATCGGCCGGCCTGGGTATCTGGATTGTGCCAACTTGGGGCTGGGAAATTATGTTCTATCTGGGTTGCATTCCACTGCTTCTGTTGCCACTGATCATGAAGCTGCTGCCCGAGTCACTGGGTTTCCTGTTACGGGACAATAAAGATAACCAGGTTAAAACGATTCTGGCCAAAATCGATCCTCAAATCGTTGCCACCCATCAATATGAACTGGTCCGCCAGGAAGTGGTTGCCAGGAAAATACCCATTCTGGACTTATTCAGTGAAAAACGGGCAATCAGTACCATTGCTTTCTGGATCAGCTTTTTCATGTGCCTACTCATGGTGTATGCCCTTGGCTCCTGGTTACCCAAATTAATGCAAACCGCTGGCTACCCTTTGAAATCAGGTCTGATGTTCCTGTTTGCCATGAACATTGGCGGCATGATAGGTGCCATCCTGGGCGGCCACATGTCCGATAAATTCAACCTGAAGAGCGTACTGGTCACCTTCTTCATTTTGGGTGCCATCGCCATTACCCTGCTTGGCTTTCGCAGCAACACCTATTTCCTGTATTTTCTGGTCATGATCGCCGGCGCAGCCACGATCGGCTCACAAATCCTGCTTTATACCTATGTGGCGCAATATTATCCCATGCATATCCGTTCCACCGGCCTGGGCTGGGCGTCGGGTGTGGGAAGAATTGGCGCCATTGTAGGACCCATGTTGGGCGGTGTATTGATGCAACTTAGCCTGCCCCATCACCAGAATTTCATGGCTTTTGCCGTACCGGGTATTATTGCCGCACTGGCCATTGCCTTGGTGGGATTGAAGTTTTACGAAACCCGAAAAGTAGCTGTTAAATCTTAACGCATCCTGAAAATTGCCTGGATGTTTGAAAAATTGGCCTGAATTGATATCAGGCCAATTTTGTTTATGACAAGCATTTGAAACAATAACCATGCGGGGTTTTCCATTGCCATCTCCATCATCTGCGCTTGCCAAACCCGATAAAAGGTATTAAAAAGATCGTGTAAAGACAAACTTCATAAAGGATCACCATGGAAAAGTCATATCACCGTTTTTCGGAATTATTTGCCCAACTTGGTTTGCCGTCCGATGAAGCGGGCATACGCCATTTTCTGGTTCAGCATTCTCCACTGCCTCCCGATATTCTGCTCGAGGATGCCCCATTCTGGAACGAAGCGCAGGCAGCCTTGCTCAGGGAAGAGAAAATTGAAGATGCCGACTGGGCTGAAGTGATCGATCAACTTGACAATGCTCTCCGGGAAAATTTGAACTGAAAAACCATTCGTTCAATTGTGTCGACCTGCCCGCCAGACCGACAAACGGGTAACAAAAAAGGTCTGGTGTTATACCAGACCTTTTCTTTGGAAACTGCCCCATTTTAACAGGCGGGCCTTCTGCCGTTACTCTAACGTGAAACCCACTTTGATGGATACCTGCCAATGAGCCACTTTACCCTCTACCACATGCCCCCGCGTTTCCGTAACGGTAAACCATTGAATATTCCTGATGGTTTCATGGGCTTTTGCCAAGGCATTACTCACGGCATCTTCAATACTTGTCTTGGATGATCCCGTCAATTCAATTTGTTTATATACATGATCACTCATCACACTTCTCCTTAAACAATGGGAATTAAGAATATAGTAGTCCGTTAAGCTTATTTATTCAACAAAAGCCTTTTCCGTATTTCATAACAAATATCAATTTTTGAAAACATTTGATATTTATTAACATGCTTTTTTATAATAAAAGTGCATAATGAAACTGGCGGCAATATCCGTGCGAATACCCGTCACGCATTGTCATTACCAACGAAACCAATAAAACTTATCTAAATCAAACCGAGAAACCACCTATGAGGCCCATTATAAAAAACCAGGAGCAACTGAATGAAAAAGACACAATACAAGAGAATGAGGCTCAACAGGAACCAGACACAGAAGAATGGGCCAAAAGCAATTTAAGTTGGTTGAGTCAATCTGAATACCGAAGATACCTGGATTTACTTGAAGAACAAAACCTGATTAAGGATCTGGACAGCACTGGCGACTAGCACTAGCAAGCCTAGCCTATGCCACATACCGAAAAACCATTTTTCTTGTGCAGGATATTATGGTTTTTATCTGAAACCATAAAACTCGAATAAGACCTGATCCATTAAAACCAAGGTGATTTATTGTTTTTTAACCACAAAAAATCAATAAAACTCATAAATTCACAATATTCTCAGTACTTTATCTTGCCAGAAACCAGATAAATGAATTATATTACTTCTTCTTTGTTGCGAGCGTGGCGGAATTGGTAGACGCACTGGATTTAGGTTCCAGCGCCGAAAGGTGTGAGAGTTCGAGTCTCTCCGCTCGCACCATAAGAAATCATAAAAAACACCCTCTCCTTATCAGTGCATTCGTCACTGTCAGCCCCCCCTTAGTCTGCGTGTTTCAAATTGCCTATTTTTTGAGGCCATATTCATTTTTTCAAACAAAACAAAAGCAAATCCAGTGATAGAATGATGTGTCCTGCATAATAAAAAACAAGACCTTGCAACCCAAACGGACATTTCAATCACATGAATGCCAGACTAGATTTACTACAGCCCTATCCCTTCACAAAACTCAGGACATTGCTTGCCAATGCCACCCCTCCCACACACAACACGCACATCAATCTATCTATTGGCGAGCCCAAACACGCTACCCCAGCGCTGATTGAAGAGGCCATTAAAAACAATCTTTCCGGCCTGTCTTCCTATCCGCCCACCAAAGGGGATCCGGCTTTACGCCAGGCTATCGCCAACTGGATAGCCCGTCGCTACGATATTCCTGCCCCTGATATTGAAACCCAGGTTCTACCCTGCACCGGTTCACGCGAGGCACTTTTTTCCTTCACGCAAGCCATGATCAACGGCGGACCGAACAGCCTGGTTGTTTGCCCCAACCCGTTTTACCAAATCTACGAAGGAGCAGCCCTGCTCGCGGGTGCCACCCCTTACTATCTGAATGCAGACCCCGCCAAAAATTTTGGCAGCAACTGGTCTAGCGTCACGGCGGATGTCTGGGAAAAAACCGAACTGGTATTTGTATGCTCTCCCGGCAACCCCGCGGGCAATGTCATGCCACTTGAAGACTGGAAAACCCTGTTTGCACTGTCTGACCGCTATGGCTTTATCATCGCCTCAGATGAGTGTTATTCAGAAATTTATTTCTCCGATGAAAACAAGCCAATAGGCGGCCTGCAGGCAGCCCAACTGGCAGGACGCCCCGACTACCCCAATCTGGTCTGTTTTTCCAGTCTGTCCAAACGATCCAATGTTCCCGGCATGCGTTCGGGCTTCGTGGCTGGCGATGCCCGCCTGCTGGAAAAATTCCTGCTATACAGAACCTATCATGGCAGCGCCATGAGTCCGGTATTCAGCGCCGCCAGTATTGCCGCCTGGAATGATGAGGCGCATGTCGCACAAAACCGCGCCCGGTATAAAGCCAAATTTGAAGCGGTGTACCCCATTTTGGCCAACGTCCTGGACGTAAAAATGCCCGACGCTTCTTTTTACCTTTGGGCACGCACCCCTATGCCCGATGACGAATTCACACTGCAATTATTTGAACAAGAGCACGTCACCGTTTTACCAGGCAGCTATCTGGCACGCGATGCCCATGGCATTAACCCGGGCAGAAACCGCATTCGCATTGCCCTGGTTGCTCCTCTTGAGCAATGCCTTGAGGGTGCGCAACGGATGGCCCGCTTTATTAAAAACAACCGTTGAAAGCACGCCTCATCAGCATGTGAACCCATTTATTCGACACCCTTTTCCAACACAACCTCCCCACCGGGAAAAATATCATGAACTGCGCATTGCAAAACACAATTGAACAAGCATGGGAAAACCGTAACGAGCTGTCACCATCAAATGTCAGCCCTGAAGTGCGAGATGCCATAGAAACGGCCTTGGCCGGTCTGGATAACGGCAGCCTTCGCGTCGCAGAAAAAAAACAAACAGAATGGGTTGTCAACCAATGGTTGAAGCAAGCCGTTTTATTATCTTTCCGGATCCAGGACAATGAAATCATGAATCACGCACCCATGCAGTTTTATGACAAGGTGCCACTCAAGTTTCAAAACCATACCGCCACGGATTTTGCCAACGGCGGCTTCCGGGTCGTGCCACCGGCCATTGCCAGACGTGGCGCATTTATCGGAAAAAATGTAGTCCTCATGCCATCATATGTAAATATTGGTGCTTATGTCGATGAAGGCACCATGGTGGACACCTGGGCAACCGTTGGCTCCTGCGCCCAAATTGGAAAAAACGTTCACCTGAGCGGTGGCGTAGGCATCGGCGGTGTGCTGGAGCCTTTGCAGGCCAACCCCACCATTATTGAAGACAACTGTTTTATCGGTGCCCGCTCGGAAGTGGTTGAAGGGGTCATTGTAGAAGAGAATTCGGTTCTGGCCATGGGTGTATTCCTTTCCCAAAGCACCAAAATTTATAACCGTGAAACGGGTGAAATCACATACGGTCGCATTCCGTCTGGCTCTGTGGTCGTTCCTGGCTCCCTGCCTTCTGCCGATGGCTCACACAGCCTTGCCTGCGCAGTCATCGTAAAACGGGTTGATGCACAAACCCGCTCCAAAACCAGTATCAACGACTTGCTAAGGGCTTGATTGACATGACAACAGCTGTGCTTGACCTGGCCAAAGATCTGATCAGCCGCGCTTCGGTAACCCCGCAAGACCAGGATTGCCAGGATTTAATCTCCACCTATCTGGCCCCTTTGGGGTTTATTGCAGAAAACATGCGCTTTGAAGAGGTCGACAATCTCTGGCTCAGGAAAGGCACAGCGTCTCCGGTACTAGTATTTGCCGGGCACACGGACGTTGTCCCTACCGGCCCGCTTGAAAAATGGGACACCGATCCTTTTACCCCAACTGAAAAAAACGGCATCTTGTACGGACGCGGGGCCGCTGACATGAAAAGCTCGATTGCCGCTTTTATGGTGGCCACCAAAGAGTTTGTGCAGGCCCATCCCCATCACAAAGGCTCTATTGCCATGCTGATTACCGCTGACGAAGAAGGGCCTTCGGTTAACGGCACCGTCAAGGTTTGTGACGCATTAAAGGCACGAAATGAAAGTCTTGACTATTGTATTGTGGGTGAACCCACTTCAGACCAGCAACTGGGTGATGTGGTTAAAAACGGGCGCCGGGGTTCCCTCAACGGAGAGCTGATCATCAAGGGAAAACAGGGGCATGTTGCCTACCCACACCTGGCCCGCAATCCGATTCACCTGTGCGCAGCCGCCCTTGATGAATTGGCCAGGACTGAATGGGATCAGGGCAATGAATACTTTCCGCCCACCACCTTCCAGATTTCCAATTTTCATGCAGGCACCGGCGCCAGCAATGTCGTGCCCGGTGAGGCCCGCATTTTATTCAACTTCCGTTTTTCAACCGCCAGCACCGCCGAGCAGCTTAAAAACCGGGTTAACACAATCTTAACAAAGCATGGGTTAGAATATAGCCTGACTTGGACACTCAGCGGAGAGCCCTTCCTGACGC
The DNA here is from genome assembly GCF_012923605.1 of Advenella sp. EE-W14. Taxonomy (NCBI): domain Bacteria; kingdom Pseudomonadati; phylum Pseudomonadota; class Betaproteobacteria; order Burkholderiales; family Alcaligenaceae; genus Advenella; species Advenella sp. EE-W14. Next base: position 282,374 of record NZ_JAAVNG010000009.1, read on the forward strand.
CAAGGGCAGAATTAAGCAATGCCATTGCCAAGGCGATTATGGATGAAACCGGTATCAACACCGAATTATCCACGACCGGTGGTACCTCTGATGGACGTTTCATTGCCAAAATTTGCCCGCAAGTGATTGAATTCGGCCCGATAAACGCCAGTATTCACCAAGTCAACGAACACATCGCCATCAATACGCTGGAACCCCTGAAAAACATTTACCGTCGCACACTCGAACATCTTCTGCTTTAATTATTTACTTTGCACTTAACTGCCCTTCATGACAAAAACTCATAACGAACTTAAAACCGTCCGGGACATGATCCGCTTTGCGGTCTCCCAATTCAACCAAGCCAAGCTGTCTTTTGGCCATGGCTCCGACAGCGCATGGGATGAAGCGGTTTACCTTGTTTTGCATACCCTGAATCTGCCGCTTGATACGCTGGACCCGTTTCTGGATGCGCGTTTACTCGAAGAAGAAAAAAAACGTTGCCTCAAGCTGATAGACCAACGCGTCAAGAAACGGATCCCCTTGGCCTATTTGCTTGGTGAGGCATGGCTGCAAGGACACAAGTTCATTGCCGACAAACGGGTCATCGTTCCCCGTTCGCCCATTTCAGAGTTGCTTTCAGAACAATTGACCCCCTGGGTGATTGATCCTGAAAATACCGCCGATATTCTGGATATGTGCACTGGCTCCGGATGTCTGGCCATATTGGCGGCACTGGCCTTTCCGAATGCCACCGTTGATGCGGTTGATATTTCCCACTATGCGATCCGTCTGGCACACTTGAATGTGGCCATGTATGGCCTTGAAGACCGGGTAAATGTGATACAAAGCGATTTGTTTGAAGCGCTAGGCCAGAAGCAATATGATTTTATTATTTGCAACCCGCCCTATGTAAACAGCACTTCCATGAAAACCTTGCCTGTTGAATACCAGAATGAGCCGGAATTGGCCCTGGACGGTGGAGAGGACGGCATGGCGCTTATCCGCCGGATTTTAAAACTATCCCCCTGCCACCTTAAAGATGATGGTTTCATCGTATTGGAAATTGGCCATGAATATGAAAACTTCATCAATGCCTTCCCGACCCTGGATCCTGTTTTTCTTGAAACGGCAACAACTTCACACTGCATCCTGTTATTGAACCGGTCCCAGTTGCTGACCCTGGAATAAGAAACTTCTTTTTATCTGGATTTATTTTGATTCGCTCTACCGGCCTCACACTAAGACGAGGCACAAAAGTATTATTGGATAACGCCGAATTTGTCATACACCCCGGAGAACGGGTAGGTATCGTCGGTAAAAACGGAGCCGGAAAATCCACCCTGTTTGCCCTGTTACAGGGTGAGCTGGATCAGGATGCCGGTTCGCTAACAATGCCAGACACCTGGCGCATCGCTAGTGTCCGCCAGGAAGTGGTTTCCAGTGACCAGCCTGCCCGGGAATTTGTCATTGACGGTGACACGCATCTTCGTGCCTTGCAGGCTGAACGCGCACAGGTGGATGAACACGATGGCACAAGAATTGCCGAACTGGAATCTGCCCTGATAGAAGCGGATGCCTGGAGCGCTCCCTCACGCGCTGAGCAATTGCTGGCGGGTCTGGGGTTCAGGCCAGACCAATGGATGAATCCGGTCAACAGCTTTTCAGGGGGGTGGCAAATGCGCCTTGCCCTGGCTCGCGCCTTAATGGCACCTTCCGAATTGCTGCTGCTTGATGAACCCACCAACCACCTTGACCTTGACGCCATGCTGTGGCTTGAAAAATGGCTGGCCGCTTACCAGGGTACGGTCGTGCTGATTTCCCACGATACCGAATTTCTGGATGCGGTGGCCAAAGTGATCCTGCATTTTGACCAATGCAAGCTGGTGCGTTACAAAGGCGGCTATGAAGACTTCCTGACACAGCGCGCCGAACGCCTGAAACAGGCACAAATCGCCATAGACCGCCAGGCACGGGAAAGCGCCCGTTTGCAAGGCTTTATCGACCGCTTCAAAGCCAAGGCAAGCAAAGCCAAACAGGCACAAAGCCGTGTCAAGGCACTGGCCCGCATGGAAAAACTGGCCCCACTGCAAATGGAGTCCGGGATCAGCATTCATATTCCCTCTCCGGCCAATATGCCAGACCCGCTTTTGGTGCTGGATAAACTGTCTACCGGCTACACCTGTGAAAATGGCGAACCTAAAACGGTTCTGTCCGATGTCACCCTGATGGTCCGGGGTGGTGCCCGAATTGGCGTACTGGGCGTTAACGGTGCGGGTAAAAGTACGCTTATCAAAACCATTGCCGGCGAGCTGGCACCGCTGGCTGGTCAATACAAGCCGTCCAAAGGGATGGAAATTGGTTATTTTGCCCAGCAACAGCTTGATATGCTGGATCTGGACGCCACGCCCTTGCAGCATCTGGCCCGGATTGCGCCCGATACCCGTGAACAGGAGCTGCGCAACTATCTGGGCGGTTTCGGTTTTGGCGGTGATAGCGTCAATTCCAAAGTAGCCCCGTTTTCTGGTGGTGAAAAAGCCCGTTTGGCCCTGTCATTAATTGTCTGGCAAAAGCCCAACCTGCTTTTGCTTGACGAACCCAGCAACCACCTTGATGTTGATACCCGTGAAGCATTGGCCACGGCCCTGGCTGAATTCAACGGCAGCATGCTGATGGTTTCACACGACCGGCACCTTTTACGCACCACCGTGGACAGTTTCTGGATTGTGGCCGATGGCAAGGTTCAGGAATTTGACGGTGACCTGGAAGATTACCGTGACTGGCTGAACCAGCGTAACCAGGCTGAGCGTAGCGAAGCCCGCCAGGAAGCGGCAGAAAACAACGGCAAGGACAGTATTGACCGCAAGGCGCAAAAACGACTGGAAGCTGAAGAACGCCAGCGCCTTTCAGCCTTGCGCAAGCCTTTGGAAAGCAAGCTCAAGAAAGTGGAAAGCGAGATGATCAAAAGCCAAAAGCGGCTGGAAGAGATTGACTTGCTCATTGCCGATGAGTCTTTTTACGCCGATGAGCGACGCGATGAGCGCGTTAAGGTGCTTAACGAGCATGGAGAACTCAGCAAGCGTCATAATGAGCTGGAAGAGGAATGGCTAATGCTGCAGGAAGAAATAGAAGCACTTGCCATGTAATATGCGTTCCCACGCGGGAGTGAACTGTCCCCAAAAAGTTGGACCCCCATTCAAATTTTTTGGGGTCAGTTCAGAGCGTGGGAATGGAAATCCTTGCACATGCCAGGGTTTGCTTTCAGCAACTCAGGCGTTTACCACCTGCTCCATGAAGACACGGGTTTTTTCTGCTGATTTCACCCCAGGTGCAGACTCTACCCCACTGCTCAAATCAATGGCGTAGGGTTTTACATCCCTGATGAGTTGCTGCACATTACCGGCATTCAGGCCACCGGCAATGATGATTTTTCTGGCTGGCAGAATTTCACGCACTTTTTCCAGCAAAGACAAGTCAAAGGTCAAGCCCGAACCACCATATCCTGCACTGTAAGCATCAAACAAAAAACCGCTGGCATTAGGGTATTTTTGTACCTCTCGGGCAACCGCGTCTGGCGAAAGCAATGAACCCCCGCCAACCCTTAATGCCCGGATATAGGGAAACCGGAACTGCTCACAAAACTCAGCGGATTCATCACCATGAAACTGCAATAAAGTGGGTTTGACATCATGAATGATTTGTTCTATGTCTGCCTGGCTGGCATTAACCACCAGCACCACGGCAGAAACAAAAGCGGGAATCTCGCGACGCAATAAAACAGCCTCTTGCACGCTGACTGCCCGTTTACTGCTGGCATAAACAACCAGACCAATGGCATCTGCACCTGCATCAGCCACCATATGGATGTCTTCTTTGCTGCGCAAGCCGCAAATTTTTACCCGTGTTCTCATAATGAATGTATGTCCAGGATGCTTTTTTTGTAAAAAGCCACAAACTTATTTGAAATTAATTACTTAGACCAGCCGGTGCCTGCACAGAGACTCGAACCCGGCTGGCACTCGGCTTGACAGCTTCTACTTGAAGGCATCGGCAGGACTGGAAAAACCGTCTCCGCCATACGGACTAGGTGAACCGTAAGGATCCGAACCGTAAGAACCGGCACCGCTATCAATAATGATCGTACTTGGATCAACACCGGAGCCCTGCCCTTTGTAGTGCATGACCACATCAGGCCAGTACATGACCAAGGCCACCATCAGCAACTGGATAACAATAAAGGCGATGGAGCCCTTGTAGATATCCCCGGTTGTTACCTTGGTAATCAGCTTGCCGGTTATTTTGTCTATGTAATCATCCTTGGCTGCCACTGAACGCAGGTAAAAGAGGGCAAATCCAAACGGCGGATGAATAAACGATGTTTGCATATTCACGGCCAGTAACACCCCGAACCAGATCAAATCAATGCCCATGCTTTCTGCAACAGGACCCAATAACGGTACCACGATAAAAGCCAGCTCGAAAAAGTCCAGGAAGAATGCCAGGAAGAAAACGGCAATACTGACAACAACCAGAAAGCCAAACTGCCCACCAGGCAATGACTCAAACAGGTGATGAACCCAGACCTGGCCCCCAAACCCGGTAAAAGTAAGGGTGAAGATGGTTGAACCCACCAGAATAAACACCACAAAACTGGTGATTTTGGTGGTGGTTTCCATAGCCTGTTTCAAAAGATCCAGACTTAACCTGCCCCGCGACATGGCCAGCAAAATGGAGCCAACCGCCCCCATCGCGCCACCTTCTGTTGGCGTGGCCACCCCGATAAAGATGGTTCCAAGCACCAGGAAAATCAGGAACATGGGAGGAACCATCACAAAGATCACCCGTTCGGCAATACGGGACAGCAAACCTAAACGAAGAAACTTATTAACCAGGGCAATCACAAAAGCAATCACGCCCCACAACAATAGGGAAACCACCACTTTTTCATCAACGGGTGCACTCTCGTTCACCAGAATGCTATCCAGATAATAGGCAGCGGCAGAAGCAATTAATGTGACCACCAGCAGGGACTTAAGCCCCCGGCTGCCATTGGGCTCATTATAAACACGTGCCTCTTCTGGCAAAGCGGGTGCCGATGAGGGCTTGATAATGGATGAAACAATAATATATAAAATGTATGCGCCCGTTAGCAAAAAGCCAGGCACAATGGCGCCGCGGTACATATCACCAATTGAACGGCCAAGCTGATCGGCCAGAACGATAAGCACCAGAGACGGTGGAATGATTTGCGATAAGGTTCCCGAAGCGGCAATAACACCGGTTGCCAGCTTGCGATCATAGCCATAACGCAACATGATGGGCAGGGAAATCAAGCCCATGGAAATGACCGATGCGGAAACCACCCCGGTGGTGGCCGCCAGCATGGCTCCCACGACAACAACGGCAATGGCAAGACCTCCGCGGATGGGGCCAAACAATTGGCCAATCGTCTCAAGCAGGTCTTCGGCCATCCCCGATCGTTCAAGCACAAGCCCCATTAAAGTAAAGAACGGTACCGCCAGCAGGGAGTCATTTTGTACAATGCCAAAAATACGTTCAGGCAAGGCCTGAAGGAAGGCAAAGGTAAACTCTCCCATGAAAATACCCAGCAAACAGTACAAAATACCGTTTGCCGCCAGAGAAAATGCGACCGGAAAGCCTAACAGCAAAAAGCCAATCAGGGTCAGGAACATGATTGGCGGCATGTTATTGATGATGAATTCCATGCTTATTTCGCTCCTGCCTGCTGATCACGTTGTGCTGCTTCACGGGCAATTTCTTCCGCCAGCAACTCTTCTGCTGATTTGGTGTTTTGACGAGCCAATGGATTTGGCCCCTGACCAGTAAGAAAAGCCGCGCATTTTATCAGATGGGAAATACCGGCTAATGCCAGCAATAGAAAACCAAGCGGAATTAACAGTTTTATTGGCCAGCGAACCAAACCACCTGTATTGGAAGACTGCTCCAGCGTCTCATATGACAGCATAAAAAACGGCCATGACAGATAAATAATCAAGCCACAGACGGGAAGCATGAACAGAAACACGCAAACCAGGTCAATAGTGACCTGCGCACGTTCGGACATACGCTGTGAAAGAATATCAACACGTACGTGCTCGTTTTTCAGGAAAGTGTAGCCAGCGGCAAGCAAAAAGATGGCGCCAAACAAATACCACTGAATCTCAAGCCAGGCATTGGAGCTAAGATGAAACACTTTGCGAAAAACGGCATTTCCGGCACTAATCACCACCACCACCAACGTTAACCAGGTAACAAACTTGCCGGTAAAGGTATTGAGTGAATCAATCAGCCGTGAAATGGAAAGTAAAAAACCCATAAAGCTCTCAATTGTGAAACATAAATCTATTGATACCCAGGCGTAAACATCTTGAAAAAGATGCTTGCTGAATATATTTTATAAACCTGCCTCGGATGCATTCGGAGATGCAAGATGATAACTGATTAAACACATCTTGTAAGCTGAGATTAACCCTTGGCACAATTTTAATTTGACAAACCAGAATTGCCATGGAATTTTTTTCACGAAAACATACACCCCGCTTGGGTTTTCCTTAAGACTGAAGTAAAGAAAATAAAGGCTGGTCAATATTGAACTGACTGAATGAATTCAGGCCATATTCTTCGGGGTAATCAACATGAGCCAAATACAAGCCATCTGACATAAAGGTGGGCGCCGCAAATTTGCGATCTTTTTCCTGAAGCAAGGAGGCGACCCACTCGCTAGGAAAACGCCCTTTTCCCACATACACCAAAGAGCCGATAATATTGCGCACCATGTGATGTAAAAAAGCATTGGCTTTTAAGGTAAAGACAATAAAAGTACCCTGCTTTTCTATCTTCAGCAATTCCATGGTTCTGACCGGGCTGGCCGCCTGGCACTGGGATGAGCGAAAACTGCTGAAATCATGCGTACCCACCAGGTGTTCAGCTGCCTTGCACATGGCCTCAAGGTTCAAGGGATGAAAATCCCAGCCTGCCCTGCCGACCCAATGCGGTGACAAGATGCGTTCGTTCCTGAGTACATACACATAAGTCCTGGAACGGGCGGAAAAGCGAGCATTGAAATCCGGAGCCACTTCTTTGGCCCAACGTACCGAAATACTATCGGGCAACAAAGCATTCAGCCCCCTGACCCAGGATTCATCACGACGCACAGCCTGTGTATCTATGTGAACGACCTGGGAAAGTGCGTGTACACCGGTATCTGTGCGTCCGGCACAAATAGTGGGGGTTAACTGCGTTGTGAACTGACGTAATGCTGCTTCAAGTTTATCTTGTACCGTTTGACCGTTTGGCTGGGTTTGCCAGCCATAATAAGGGGTGCCATGATAGGCTACCCCCAAGGCGATCCTTTTTAATGGCGATTCGTTTTGAATATCCATAAACAGGCTTACTTGCTCTCTGGAGAATCAAGGTCAAGATTGATTTTTTCCAGTTTAGCCTTTAATTGTTCATCAGACATCATTTTCGGTTGCTGTGCGGCCTTCTTTTTAAGGACCGCAATCGCCACCGCAGGCACAATGAGCATGACAAGACAAACTGCAATAATCAAGACGGCCGTTTCATTGGCCATCCAGGCTGGTAAATTCATGACTACAGCTCACCAATCGCAATACGCAGCATACGGCGCAAAGGCTCCGCAGCACCCCACAACAACTGGTCACCCACGGTAAAGGCGCTTAGGTACTCAGGACCCATGGACATTTTACGCAATCTGCCAACAGGAATATCCAAAGTGCCGGTAGTTGCAACCGGCGTTAACAATTCCATGGATGCTTCTTTGGTATTGGGCACGACTTTGGCCCACTGTGTACCCTGCTTAAGGATATCGGTGATTTCATCCAGGGGAACATCGCGTTTGAGCTTGATGGTTAAAGCCTGACTATGACAACGCATGGCGCCAATCCGCACACACAAACCGTCGATGCGGACGGGGTCACTACCAAAAGCCTCACCACGGCCAAGAATTTTATTGGTCTCGGCTTCGGCCTTCCACTCTTCCCGGGACTGCCCGTTCTCAAGGTCTTTGTCAATCCAGGGGATCAGGTTGCCGGCCAATGGCACGCAAAAGTTTTCCTGCGGCAGAGCATCATCTTTCTGGGCCGCCAGCAGCTGACGATCAATTTCCAGAATGGCTGAGGCAGGATCGTCCAGCAGGGGTTTAACCGATGCATTGAGCAAGCCGAATTGCGTGATGAGTTCGCGCATGTGTTTGGCACCACCACCGGAAGCCGCCTGGTAAGTCATGCTGGTCATCCATTCAATCAGGTCTTGCTGGAACAAACCGGCCAGACCCATTAGCATGCAGCTGACCGTGCAGTTGCCACCAATGAAGTTTTTAACGCCTTTGGCAAGCGCGGCATCAATTACGCCACGGTTAACCGGGTCAAGTACAATAATGGCATCATCTTTCATGCGCAATGAGCTGGCAGCATCAATCCAGATGCCATCCCAACCGGCAGCGCGCAACTTGGGAAATACTTCTGTCGTGTAGTCTCCGCCCTGTGCCGTCAGAATAATGGGCAGTTTCTTGAGCGCCTCGATATCGTAGGCATTTTGCAAGGGATCTGCGCCTTGCGCCCAGTCAGGTGCAGAACCGCCCGCATTACTGGTAGAGAAAAAAACAGGATTAATAAGATTGAAATCCCCTTCATCACGCATACGCTGCATGAGAACAGAACCGACCATCCCGCGCCAACCGACCAAACCGACAGATTGTGTCATTTTTAACTCACAAAATTTCAAATTACAAAAAATTCAGACAACAAAAGGGACACTGTCACGCTAGTGGATTTCCACCTTCGCAACAAGCCCCTCTTGATTGTTTAAGTGCTTATATTACAACACTATATCAGCTTAATGCCTTCAATACAGCATCCCCCATTTGAGAAGTTGAAACTTTTTCCGTTCCCTCTTCATAAATGTCGGCTGTACGCAACCCTTGAGCCAGTACCTGGCGGACGGCCTCTTCAATTTTGTCTGCCGCTGCGGATTCATTTAATGAATAACGCAGCAACATGGCAGCCGACAGAATAGTTGCCAGTGGGTTGGCAATATTTTGACCGGCAATATCCGGTGCAGAACCATGGCTGGGTTCATACAGACCCTGGTTGGACGCATTCAGGGAAGCCGATGGTAACATGCCAATGGAGCCTGTCAACATGGCGGCTTCATCAGACAGAATATCACCGAACAGGTTGCCGGTAACGATCACGTCAAACTCTTTGGGTGCACGAACCAGCTGCATGGCGGCATTATCGACATACATATGGGACAGTGCGACGTCCGGATACTGTTTGGAAACATCAATCATGATGTCACGCCAGAACTGGGAAGTTTCCAGTACATTGGCCTTGTCAACGCTGCATAATTTGCCGTTACGCTTGCGGGCTGCCTCAAAAGCGATTTTGGCAATCCGGCGCACTTCGGTTTCGGCGTAACGCATGGTGTCAAAGCCTTCCTGCTCACCCTTGAAAGCACCATCTTCAGCAGTACGAACGCCACGTGGCGTACCGAAATAAATATCGCCGGTAAGTTCACGGACAATCAGGATATCCAGGCCGGAAACCACTTCTGGCTTAAGGGAAGAGGCATTGGCCAACTGCGGATACAGAATGGCCGGACGCAGATTGGCGAACAACCCCATGTTTTTACGCAAGCCAAGAATCGCCTGTTCGGGACGATGCTCACGTGGCAGGGAATCATATTTCCAGTCACCCACTGCACCAAACAGGATGGCATTTGAATTTTTTGCCAACTTCAGTGTTGAGGGTGGCAAAGGATGCCCGAATTGGTCGTAAGCGGCACCACCAACAGGTGCCTCTTCAAGTGCAATATCAAGGTTAAGCGCAGTGAGCACGCGCACAGCCTGATCTACAATTTCTTTTCCAATGCCATCACCTGGCAAGACTGCAATTTTATAAGTCATGTAAATATCCTGTTATTTAACCAAGCCGGCATTGCCTTCAAGCCATGGATGGCGGGCAAGACGCTCTGCCTCGAATGCCCTGATTTTATCTGCTTTTTGCAGGGTCAGACTGATATCGTCGAACCCGTTCAGCAAACAGTATTTACGGAACTCGTCAATCTGGAAGGACATTTCACGGCCATCAGGCGCAATCACGACCTGACGCTCCAGATCGATACGCAGTTTATAGCCGGAAAAACCTTTAACTTCATCAAACAGGCGAGACACTTCCAGCTCTGACAGCACAATGGGCAACAAACCATTCTTGAAACTGTTATTGAAGAAAATATCCGCAAAAGACGGGGCAATGATCGCCTTGAAACCGAATTGCGTAAGCGCCCAGGGAGCATGCTCACGGCTTGAACCGCAACCAAAGTTTTTACGGGCAAGCAAAATTGAAGCACCTTGGTAACGGGGCTGATTCAAGACAAAATCGGGGTTCAGCGGCCGTTTGCTGTTATCCATGCCCGGTTCGCCATGATCCAGATAACGCAATTCATCGAACAGGTTGGGACCAAAACCGGTACGTTTGATGGACTTCAGAAACTGCTTGGGAATGATCAGGTCTGTGTCCACATTCTCACGGTCCAAGGGGGCTACCAGGCCTTCATGTGTAGTAAAAGCTTCCATTTCGGTTATCCTAATTTTCTGACGTCAACAAAATGACCGGCGATTGCGGCGGCGGCGGCCATGGCAGGGCTGACAAGGTGAGTACGGCCACCCTGACCCTGACGGCCTTCAAAGTTCCGGTTTGAAGTTGAGGCACAACGTTCACCTGGCTCAAGACGGTCGGCATTCATGGCCAGACACATTGAGCACCCTGGCTCACGCCACTCGAAACCGGCTTCAATAAAGATTTTATCGAGGCCTTCCTGTTCTGCCTGTTTCTTGACCAGACCGGAACCGGGCACCACCATGGCCTGGATAACGTTTGAGGCCACATGTTTGCCACGTGCCACCTTGGCAGCTGCACGCAGGTCTTCGATACGGGAGTTGGTACAGGAACCGATGAAAACACGGTCGACACGAACATCCTGGATAGGCGTATTGGGTTTCAGACCCATATATTCAAGTGCGCGCTCCATGCCGCTGCGGCGCACGTCATCTTTTTCCTTGTCAGGATCGGGAATGCGATCTTCGATGGAGAGCACCATTTCAGGTGAAGTACCCCAGGTAACCTGTGGTTTGATATCTTTAGCATTGATTTCAACTACCGTATCAAACTTGGCACCTTCATCAGAGTGCAATGTTTTCCAGTATTTAACGGCTTCATCCCATAAAACACCGGTTGGTGAATAAGGACGGCCACGGAAGTATTCAATGGTTTTTTCATCAACGGCGACCATGCCTGAACGGGCACCTGCCTCGATGGCCATATTGCACACGGTCATGCGGCCTTCAATGGACAGGGAGCGAATGGTGCTGCCGGCAAATTCGATGGCATGACCGGTACCACCAGCAGTTCCAATCACCCCAATAATATGCAATACCACGTCTTTCGCGGTACAGCCAAAAGGCAGCTCACCTTCCACTTTGATGAGCATGTTTTTGTTCTTTTTCATCAGCAGAGTCTGGGTAGCCAAAACGTGCTCAACCTCAGAAGTACCAATACCAAAAGCCAGGGCACCCATCGCACCATGTGTACTGGTGTGCGAATCGCCACACACTACCGTCATGCCGGGCAAGGTTGCACCCTGTTCTGGACCAATCACGTGCACGATTCCCTGACGCAGGTCATTCATGCGGAATTCGGTGATGCCAAAAGTTTCACAGTTTTGATCCAGGGTATCAACCTGCAATTTGGAAACCGGATCTGCAATACCTTCTGCCCTGTCTTTGGTGGGTACGTTGTGGTCAGCCACTGCCAGGTTGGCGCTTAAACGCCATGGTTTGCGCCCGGCAAGCGTCAAACCCTCGAAGGCCTGTGGACTGGTTACTTCATGCAACAATTGACGGTCTATGTACAATAAACAAGTACCGTCTTCTCCCTGGTCTACGACATGGGCATCCCAGAGTTTATCGTAAAGTGTTTGCGCCATTTTTTTCTCCGCACAACTAAATGAATAGCTTTGTTGGGTTGACAAAAACCTTTTCATCAACATTGACAATAATTATCGCTGATTGTCAGCACTTAACAAGCTCATTATTTATACTAGTATTTATACTACTATAAATAAAATATTCATCACTCATACACAAGGCACCGGGTCTTGCGCATTCAACAGTCTCTACCCGTCAAACTGTTGCAAAACAATCACATAGCTCAATCTTATAGGTAAAACCCGCCTGTTTTTCCAGATTGACAGCATGTCATAATGCACAGGTAAATTGCAGATAATAAATTTTTTTTCATATCAGACAAAACACCTTTCATCAATCACGCACTTTTCGGAGTAAAGCCATGCGCCAGACACCCGATCTTTCCCATTTTTGGATGCCCTTTACCGCCAATAAAAACTTCAAGGCGGCACCTCGCCTGCTCAAGGCGGCTAAAGGCATGTATTACACGTCTATCGATGATCGACAAATACTGGATGGCTGTGCCGGTTTATGGTGTGTGAATGCCGGGCATGGCCGTGAGGAAATAACCCAGGCCATGATTGAACAAATTAATACACTTGATTATGCGCCCGGTTTCCAGATGGGGCACCCCATCGCGTTTGAAGCAGCCCAGGCAGTCGCCGAGTTCATGCCAGAGGGAATCAACAAAATTTTCTTTACCAACTCTGGTTCGGAAGCTGTGGACACGGCCCTGAAAATCGCCCTGGCCTATCATCGAGCCAACAACGAGCCAACCCGCTCCCGCTTGATTGGCCGTGAACGCGGATATCATGGGGTTGGCTTTGGAGGCATTTCAGTCGGTGGCATCAGCGCCAATCGAAAAACCTTTTCCAATAGCCTGCTGCCCCAGGTCGATCACTTGCCCCATACACACCATCTGGAACACAATGCCTATAGTAAAGGACAACCTGCCTGGGGCGCACACCTTGCTGATGAGCTTGAAAATATCATCGCCCTGCATGATGCCTCCACCATTGCCGCAGTCATTGTGGAACCCATTGCCGGCTCTACAGGGGTGTTGATACCACCCAAAGGTTATCTGGAACGATTACGTGAAATCACCCGTAAACATGGCATTTTATTGATCTTTGATGAGGTCATTACCGGCTTTGGGCGCTTGGGTACGGCCACTGCCAGTGAATATTTTGGCGTCACCCCCGACCTCATCACCCTGGCCAAAGGCCTTAGTAATGCCGCTGCACCAGTGGGTGCGGTAGCTGCCCACGAAAACATTTACAACACGATCCTCAATCATTCCGCAGGAGGCATCGAACTCTTTCACGGCTATACTTACTCGGGACACCCCCTGTCTGCTGCCGCTGTCAAGGCAACCCTGGAACTGTACACAAACGCGCGTATTTTTGAAAATGCACAGGCAATGAGTGGCGTATTTGAACAGGCCGCACATGCCTTGAAAGGCTTCCCGCATGTTTTGGACATACGCAACCTTGGCCTGGTGGCGGGTATCGAGCTAAAACCGAGGGAAGGAGCCCCAGGCGCCCGAGCCGCTGAAGTTTTCCAGAAATGCTACGAACAAGGGGTCCTGCTGCGTTACACCGGCGATATTATTGCCATTTCGCCTCCGCTCATTATTAATGAAGAGCAAATCACACAGATATTCAATGTCCTTGGCAATGTCCTGAAACAAGTGGATTAAAAATCCATCATCAATCATCCATAAAGCTGAACGGAGCAGATTTTTCCAGCAGCAGCCAGACTTACCTCTGGCTGTTTTTTTACTTATCCGGTAAAGTATCATCTGTTACGGTTTTATCCGTTACACTAAGCCAGACAACAAAACGCAGTACCATGCAGGAAAACCCTTATTCGCTTTTTTCACAGAGACCCCCTTATAATGGTTGCGTTTTCAACTATAAGTTCAAACTCTTTTTAAATTTATTCAAACGCATGACAACACTGAACGAGACACATAATCCCCAACTGCAAAGCTGGGTTGAATCAGCCAACATCCCCGGCAACGGTTTTCCCATCCAGAATTTGCCTTTTGCCTCTTTTCGCAAAGCTGGCTCACAAGAGTCCTTCCGTCCTGGTGTTGCCATTGGTGATCAAATCGTTGATCTGGCCGCACTGGCAAACCTGAACCTGTTTGAAGGCAAAGCCCAAGAGGCCCTGAATGCCTGCCGTGGCACTCACCTGAACGAACTGATGGCCCTGGGCCAGGAATACTGGTCTGCATTACGCCTGGCCCTGTCACGCGCCCTGCGAAGCGGGTCTGATTTGCAAGCCAGCATCCAGCCACTGCTGGTTCCCCAGGCCGATGCCGAATACACCACAGCGGCAAAAATTGGCGATTACACCGATTTTTATATTTCTGTCCATCACGCCACCGCTGTTGGCAAACAATTCCGTCCCGACAATCCTTTATTACCCAACTACAAATGGATTCCCATTGGCTACCACGGACGCGCCTCCAGCATTGGTGTATCGGGTCAGCAATTTCATCGTCCGGTTGGCCAATTGCGTCCTGCTACCGAAGGCGGAAAGCCCGAACTCAGCCCTTGCAAACGTCTTGATTACGAACTTGAACTGGGTGTCTTCATTGGCAGTGGCAACGAACTGGGTCACCGCATCAAAATAGAAGATGCCCCCAAACACATCTTTGGCCTGTGCATTCTGAATGACTGGTCTGCCCGCGATTTGCAAGCCTGGGAATACCAGCCACTGGGTCCATTCCTGGCCAAAAACTTTGCCAGCACGATTTCTCCGTGGGTCGTTACCACCGAAGCCCTGGCTCCCTTCCAGACTGCTTTCTCTCATCCCACTGAAGACCCTCAGCCCCTTGAGTACCTGAGCTCTGAAGAAAACAGCAAGGCCGGTGCCTATGATCTGAAACTGGACGTTCTGATCAGCACCGAAAAATCGCGCAGCAGCAATCAGCAACCGGCAAAACTGGCCAGCAGCAACTTCAAGGATGCCTACTGGACCATTGCCCAAATGGTTACACACCACACTGTTAACGGCTGTAATCTGCAACCCGGAGACCTGCTGGGCTCAGGTACCCTGTCGGGCCCCAACCCCGAAGAGGCGGGTTCCTTGCTGGAAATGAGCGAAGGTGGGAAAAAACCCATCGAGCTGCCCTGGGGTGAGAAACGCACCTTCCTGGAAGATGGTGATGAAATCATTATCAAAGGCGTTTGCCGGAAAGAAGGTTATCCCGATATCAGCCTGGGTTCTGTGTCTGGAACCGTGCTGAAAGCCTTGTTCTAATCGCGCTTTCAAATGAAAAAGGACGGTATTCAAACCGTCCTTTTTCATTGACTGCCAATAATGGTCTGCAACCGGCAATTAGCAGCGATAAGCCCGCTGCCTGAGTGCGTGATCGATTAAAACCAGTGCCAGCAAAGCCTCGGCAATTGGCGTTGCACGAATTCCCACGCAAGGATCGTGCCTGCCCAAGGTTTGCACCATGACCGGCTCACCGGCCTTGTTCAGCGATTTTCGTTCAATACGGATACTGGAGGTTGGTTTGATGGCCAAAGACACCGTAATATCCTGACCGGTAGAAATACCACCCAGAATACCCCCCGCATGATTGCTTAAATAACCATCAGGCGTCAATTCGTCACCATGCTCGGAACCGCGCTGGGCCACAGACTCGAAACCGGCTCCGATAGAAACCCCTTTCACGGCATTCAATCCCATCATGGCATGGGCAATATCGGCATCAAGGCGATCATAAATGGGTTCGCCCCAGCCAGCAGGCAGGTTTTGGGCCACCACTTCTATGCGTGCCCCAATAGAGTCACCATCCCGTCTCAATTCATCCATGTAACTTTCCAGCTCGGGAACCAGGCTTTGGTTAGCCGCAAAAAACGGATTATTGGCAACATGGTCCCAGGAATCGAAAGGAATTTCGACAGGACCCAACTGGCTCATGTAACCACGGATAAGCGTGCCGAATTCTTGTTTAAGCCATTTTTTGGCCACCGCACCGGCCGCCACCGTGGGCGCGGTCAAGCGGGCTGAGGAGCGTCCGCCGCCTCGCGGGTCGCGAATACCGTACTTTTTCCAGTAAGTAATATCTGCATGACCAGGACGGAAGGTATCCGAAATGGCCGAATAATCTTTGCTGCGCTGGTCCTGATTACGAATAAGCAGCCCTATGGGTGTGCCTGTGGTTTTACCTTCATAAACACCCGACAGGATTTCTACCTGATCGGGTTCCTGGCGTTGAGTCACGTGCCGTGAAGTCCCGGGCCTGCGCCTGTCCAGTTCCAGCTGGATATCTTCCGCTGACAATTCCAGACCGGCCGGGCAGCCATCAATAACACAACCAATGGCCGGTCCATGCGACTCGCCAAAATTGCTGACCGTAAAAATTTTTCCTAATGTATTACCTGACATTTTATTCTCTTATCCAAATTGTTTTTATTTCTGTTGTTCATGTATCTTACTCAAGAAGAACAGCTTACCGCAATCTCATTGGCCCAATCGGGTGGCAAGGCGGCAAATTGCTCCATGCCCGCGTGTTCCACAAACGGGTTTCTTAACACCGTTAACAGGTTTTCAATGGTGGCCGGATTTTTACGCTTGGCATCCCAAATCGCCTTTTCGGCCAGATAATTTCGCAACACATATAAGGGATTCACCGCGTTCATGCCATCCACCCGTTCTGCTTCGTTTCCTGAAATACCGGCGATACGCGCCTTATATTGCTGCAACCATTGCTGCGCGGCAGATTTGTCAGAAAAAAGACCCAGAAAACGGGAGTCATCGTGCATGACCTCGGACAAATACCTGAAACTTAAAGTGAAATCAGCCTTTTGGGCATGCAGCATCTGCCACCACTGTTCCAGCAGTTGTTCATCATCTTCCTGCCATTGCACCAGCCCCATTTTGCGTATCAATTTCTCACGGAAAGTGGCGGTAAAAACTGGCTCATAGCGATCAAGACATTCGGTAAGCGCCTCTTGGGGAACTCCCAATGAGACAAAGCAATTGGCCAAACGGTATAAATTCCACAAACCTACTGATGCCTGTTGATTCCAGGCGTACCGGCCTTCGCTATCAGAGTGGTTGCAAATATGGTTGGCCTGGAAGCCGTCCATGAAGCCATACGGACCATAATCAATGGTTAAGCCCAAAATGGACATGTTGTCGGTATTCATGACGCCATGACAAAACCCGACACACAGCCAGTCTGCCATGAGTACGGCGGTACGTTTGATGACGCTATCAAGGAAACCACACACCATGGCCGGCAAATCGGCATCGCTTTGTGCCACCTTGACTTCATCGGCAAAAAAATGACTGACCACATAATTCAGCAACTCACGCAACAGGTCTGGACGGCGATTGGCATACCAGTGCTCGAAAGAACCAAAACGGACAAAGCTGGGGGCCACCCGCGTGACGATGGCGGCTGTTTCGGTGGTTTCACGATAAACCGGATCATCAGACTCGGTAATGCATAAGGCCAGCGTGGTGGGAATACACAGACCCACCATGGCGGCACTGGCCAGATATTCACGCACTGAAGAGCGTAAAACAGCGCGACCGTCTCCCATACGGGAATAAGGAGTAAGCCCGGCACCCTTTAACTGCAACTCCCAGTCGCAGGGCTTACCAGTGTCATCGTGCCCTGCCACGGCACCCAGCAAATGCGCCCTGCCATCACCCAGCTGCCCGGCCCATACGCCAAACTGGTGACCACTGTAGACGGCAGATAGGGTGACACCACCTGGCAATGGTGCATTACCGGACATGATTTGCAGGAACTCATCACTTTCGGTTTGGGCTTTATCAAGACCCAGCAAGCCTGCCACATCGTTATTGACATGCAACAGGGATGGATTATTCAGACCACGTGGCTGCAGCCGGGTATAAAACTCGGGTGACAGTTGGGCAAAACTATTACTGACCGGCAATTGGGCAAACATATTTTATTTACCCTGTTTCTTGGTGGCACGGGCCACTTTCTTGGCCGGGCGAACGTATAGAATGGCACTTGCAAACACAAGCAATGAAAGCAGGGTTTCAGCCATGCCCAGATACATTGAGGTGGTACTTATATCGGAATACCAACGCACGGTGCCCTCCATAATATAAAGCAGGACCAGCATGGAAGACCATTGCATGGTGTATAAATTGCCTTTATAAACACCATATAGGGGGAAAATAAGCGGTAAGGCTTTCAGGACATAAATACTGCCCCCCGGCACCAGCGGGTCAAGCACCAGCTCCCATAGCACGCATAGCAGCAACAAAGCCAACAGACTGGCAAAACAAATATAACGATAGACCGGGTTCAGCGTGACCATCATGGGATGGTTGACAGAATAAACGGGGCTATCAGGTTCTGGAGAAGAAATTACAGGTGCTGGCACAAAAATACTCAATCATCATGTGGACGTTAATTACTGTATTATAAGCGCAGCCTGACTTAAAGGACGGTGATAATCTTGTTATACTGCCTTTAAATTGGCCACCTCCCTTACTTTTTCATGAAAACCAAAGACAAGCAAAACTATCTGGATCAGGAAGAGCACCTGGAGCAAAAGCAGGAAGCCCTGGAAGTACAAGAAGAACAGGAGCAGCTTTCCCAGTTCACCCGGCAATCCCGGTTGCTGTTTTACAGGGACGCCGTTCTGTTTGCTTTTACCCGACTGATGCGTGACAATCTCACACAAGTTGCTTCCAGTCTGACATTTACCACCGTACTGGCCATTGTTCCCCTGCTGGCGGTTATCCTGTCCCTTTTCACCGCCTTTCCGCTATTCACCGACTTCAAGGAATCACTGGATGCCTTCCTGACCAACAATCTTATGCCTCCCTCGATGTCGGAAAACATCATGAGTTACCTGAATACGTTTGCCCAACAGGCAAGCCGGCTGACTACTATCGGGGTGGGTTTCCTGATTGTTACCTCCATTATGCTGATGATGACGATAGACGAGGCCCTGAACAAAATATGGCATATCCGTCGACAACGACCAATTTCCCAACGTATCCTGGTTTATTGGGCCATCCTGTCACTGGGCCCCATCATGCTGGGTGCCAGTCTGTGGGCAACAGCCTTTCTGGCCCGGGAAAAATTTGGCCTTACCGATGATCTTTCACTGTTAAGCAGTATTCTGGTTTCCTTGATCCCCATTCTGCTGTCAGTCATTGGCTTTACCTTATTATATTTGGTCGCCCCCAATGGCAAGGTTGCCTTAAAAGATGCCCTGATCGGTGGCTTTACCACCGCTCTTTTGCTGGAAATCATGAAAGCCGGCTTCACTTATTACATTACCCGCTTTCCTTCCTATACGCTTATTTATGGTACTTTTGCCACGATCCCGCTTTTTTTATTATGGATTTACCTGTCCTGGCTGGTTGTGTTGTTTGGCGCCTCGGTCACGGCCATTGCCCCACAAATCCGGCTTGGCAGCTTCCAGCACAATATTCTTCCAGGCACCCGGTTTATGGCTGCCATTCGTGTTTTACGTCTGCTTCATGCCACCCGTGATGACAATCCACCCGGCCGAAGCACTGCCTTTCTTGCTTCTTCGCTAAAAATCAATCAGGACGAGTTGCCCGAAGTATTGGATCCGCTACAGGCAATGGGTTACATCGTTAACACAACGGGCAAAAGATCTGAACGTTGGGCACTGGCCAGCAGTGAAAAGGCCAGCCTAACGGCTCTGTCCAATTATTTTCTGTTTGACCGGCAAGCCAACCCTTTACATGACGAACCCGAAATCCGCGAGGCCATTCCCGCACTCATTCTGAGCGACGATAGTGTCAAATTGGGCGACATCATTAAAAAACCATAAAGAATCCAAGACAATGCCAGTATTCAATACACCTAGGTATTAATACTGGCAAAACCACTGTTTCCATGTCGCCCTGCAGCCATACGCGAAAATTTAACTTTAAAAGACCCCTTGTATGGTGTACATTTCTATATATCAAATTTCATTTATTACCGTAAAAGCAGCTAGGTCCGTTTAAGCGGCTTTCAAAAGCACTTAAATTATAAAAATACAGCTGGCAAGTATCAGGGAGAGCAATATGTTGAAAATCAGTGAAGTTCTGCGCGTTAAAGGCAATACGCTTTATACCGCCACACCAGATCAAACCGTTGCCCAGGCAATTGAAACCATGAGCATTCATGATATTGGCTCTTTGGTTATTATGGAACAGGGCCAACTGGCCGGGATGCTTACATTCCGTGAGATCATCCGCCATCTTAGTGACAACAACCATCAGGCGGGTAACACTACCATTCGGAAAATCATGGATGATGCGCCCGTTAGCGTTTCACCCAATACCAATGCCAATGAAGTACAGCGCTTAATGCTTGAGCATCATGCCAGGTATGTGCCTGTCATGGATGGTCCTACCCTGCTGGGTGTGATTTCTTTTTACGATATGGCACGCGCCATTCTTGAGGCACAAAAATTTGAAAACTCCATGCTCAAGGCCTATATTCGTGACTGGCCCTCAGGCACACCGGAAGAAGAATAAGCATTAACCGGATTTTCAGACAATCTGTTACCACAAGAAACTCGAAACTCGTTCCCACGCTCCAGCGTGGGAATGCAGCTCTACCCACGTAGACGTCCCCACGCAAGAGCATGGGGACGAGAAGACCTACTCTACCAAACCCAAACCATTCAAAGCGCCCAGGCTCTTGGGCCATTCACGGTTACGCGCATGTTGCAATAAAATACGTGCCCAGGCAATCCATGCCTCCCAGGCAATCCGCTTGTCCCAGGCCAGGCCCCATGACTGCAAGGCTTGCAAACCGGCCAAAGCCTGTGTCTCGGCCGTTTCAAAATCACCACCAGTCAGTGCCAACTGTGCCAATAACAAACGCGGTTCACCCACATAGGGGTTATGGTCTATCACCGACTCAAGCATGAGCCTGGCCGTGACGCTTTCGGTCAAGGGATGCATGCGGGTAATTACCTGCCAGTATAAGGCCGCGGCTGCCGCTTCATCCTTGCGCTCAAGTACGCCCTGCCCTTGCCGGAAAGCGGGTGGAACAGGGATCCCGGTATCTGTTGGCATTGCCTGCAATATATTGACCAGACGTGACAGCATATGCAAAATATTGGCTGGCGGTTTCAATGGTCCTGGCCACATGGAAGCGACCCAATACGGTGCCAGCTCGCGTTTTTGCTGATAAGGATAACCGGAAAAAATTTCATCCTGCCAGCTATGCCATTGCTCGCCAACATCTGCCACCGTCATCACTATAAAAGCGGCTACCTGGCGTGGTGTGAGGTGAGTGATTTCACCCTTGTCATCTTCCAAATCAAGGCCTTCAGGACCTGTTCCCTGTCCATCCAGCACCGCCTGAACAAAACGGGTGCGTGAGATGGCACAAAACAGACTCACCCATGACTCTGCTTCCTCACCAATCAGGTCTCGTAGTGTTGCCCGTTCCTTTTCACGATTGAACAAGGTCAGATTGACATACTCATTGCCATATACACTATGAAACAAGCCAAGCATCCGTACTTCCCTGGGCTGCTCCCACAGACATAAAGCACGATACACCCCCAGCAAATGATGTTTAAAGGTACCGGCCTTGTGCCAATCCTCACTGGCACTGCGTGCAAACAGCACTTCAAGCAACTGGGGCAAATCGGCATCAATCGCTGCATAATTGTCAGCTAACAGATCAGGAACATAACGATGCAATTCGGGTAATGACATAAGCCTTTCACTCAATTAATTAAAACTACCTGAATGGGTAATTGTATAAGCAAGGATTTTAATCCAATATATATTTCCAATGGTTATATTCATATAATAAATAAATTCTTATTGCATTTATTCCTTGTGGTTATAATTTTAGCCAAAATAAGGCAAAAATCTTATAACGATTTATTTGCTAATTTAACCCTCTGTTTTTCTATCATTCACTTTCCAACCGGGATTTATAAAAAATGACTATTTTTCACGCCGCTATAAAGCTGAAAAAAACACTGCTTTGCGCAACATTAACACTAGGCCTGAGCACCGCACCCCTGGCTTTTGCACAGGAAGCCCTCCTGAAAGTGGGGGTTACGGTTGGTCCTCACGCCCAAATTAGTGAAGTAGCTCGCCAGGTTGCCGAAAAACAGGGTTTGCAAGTCAAATTGATCGAATTCAGTGACTTCATCCAGCCCAATGCTGCCCTTGATACCAAGGAAATTGACCTGAATATCTATCAGCATCGTCCATTCATGAATGCCCAGAACAGTGCCCGTGGTTATAAACTGGTCCCTGTTGCCGATGCCGTTGTGCAATTGATGGGGATTTACTCAAGTCGCCATAACAATCTGGATGAATTACCGTCTGGCGCCACCATTGCCATTCCGAATGATCCCAGCAATGGTGCCCGTGCCCTACTGGTTTTGCAGGCCGCCAGGCTCATTAAGCTGAAAGAAGGCGTAACCACAACCGCTTCACTCTTCGATATTGAAGAAAATCCCAAAAAACTTAAATTCATCGAAATTGAAGCCGCACAATTGCCGCACTCATTAAAAGACGTGGATGCCGCTGCCGTTAACTCGGCCTATGCCATTCCTGCCGGCCTTGACCCCGCCAAAGACACCCTGGCACTTGAGGATGAAAAAGCCGATTTCGCCGTGGTGGTGATTGCCGCCCGGGAAGATAACAAGGATGACCCGCGGGTTGCCCGTTTTATCAAGGCTTACCAATCCGATGAAGTCAAAGCATTTGTTGAGAAAACATTCCCAGGGGCTTACTTTACCGCCTGGTAATACCCGGTTCACTCCGCATGGAAATGCTGACTGACCTACGTAGGCGTTCCCACGCTGGAGCATGGGAACAAGAAAGGCCAAAAGGAGCATTGATCCGCCCCCTGCTTACTCGTTTACTCGCTCCCATGCTCCAGCATTACTCGTTCCCATGCTCCAGCGTGGGAACGCAAACCGTCAAGCTCCCAAAAAGCACGCTAATAACCATAAAGATATATATAAATTGAGAATTTGTATTTAATAATTTTAGCTGCTCCCCTTACACTGGCAACAAGATAACCAACAAAAAAGGCCGGGTATGAAAACGATTCATAAACTGCAAATACTGGCTGGCATACTTTTCTTTGCCCTTCTGGTCATGAGCTTTTCTGTTGCCGAGATTGCTACCGCACTGAACCAGGAAAGTGCCCTGACAGCCAAACAAATCCTTTTATTAACGGTGCATGGTATCTGGATCACTATCTGGTGCTTATGCATTCTTTTCACATTTCGGCTGACCTTAAAAAAAACCCCTGCCTTGGCAGGGGAACAATAAATTATTGTTGTTTTTTCTGGTTAATATCTTTATTCCACTATTAAAAACTAGAAAAAGCCCAAAGCCTTTGCACTATAGCTCACCAATAAACACTTGGTTTGCTGGTAATTCGCCAAAGCCATTTTATGGGTTTCCCGACCAATGCCCGATTGCTTGTAACCACCAAAAGCGGCATGCGCCGGGTATAAGTGATAGCAATTTGTCCATACCCTGCCGGCTTCTATACCCCTTCCCATCCGATAGGCACGTGTTCCGTCACGCGTCCAGACACCAGCCCCCAAACCATAGTAGCTGGCATTGGCAATTTCAAGCGCCTCTTCCTCATCTTTAAAAGTCGTTACCGAAGCAACGGGCCCGAAAATTTCTTCCTGGAAAATGCGCATATCATTTTTGCCCAGCAACATGGTTGGATTAATATAATAACCATCCTCCAGATTTCCCGGTCGATGACGGTCACCCCCTATCAGACAAACCGCACCCTCTTCCCGCCCGATATTAATGTAGGACATGATTTTATCCATCTGCATCCGGGATGCCTGCGCGCCTACCATCGTACCGGCCTCTAGCGGATTACCGGTCTTGATGGCCTGAACACGTTTGATGGCCTTTTCAATAAATGCATCATATATGGATTCCTGGATCAGGATTCGGGACGGGCAAGTACATACCTCACCCTGATTCAACGAAAACATGGCCAGTCCTTCCAGCGCCTTGTCCAGGAAAGAATCCGACTGATCCATCACATCGGCAAAGAAAATGTTCGGGCTTTTGCCACCCAGCTCAACAGTGGAAGGAATCAGGTTTTCTGCCGCAGCGTGCAAAATATGCTTGCCGGTTGCCGTTGAGCCGGTAAACGCAATTTTTGCAATACGTTTATTGGTTGCCAGGGCGTTACCGGCCTCTTTGCCAAAACCGTTAATCACATTGATCACACCCGGCGGGAAGAGATCTGCCGTCAACTCCATTAAAACCAGAATGGAAGCGGGGGTCTGCTCAGCCGGCTTCAAGACCACGCAGCAACCTGCGGCAAGCGCTGGAGCCAGTTTCCAGATAGCCATCAGGATCGGAAAGTTCCAGGGAATAATTTGACCTACGACACCCAATGGCTCTTGAAAATGATAGGCAACCGTGGTTTCATCAATTTCTGAAATAGTGCCTTCCTGGGCGCGAATACATCCGGCAAAATAACGTAAATGATCTATTGCCAGCGGCAAGTCGGCAGCCATGGTTTCACGAATGGGTTTGCCATTATCAATGGTTTCGGCCACAGCCAGCAACTGCAGGTTCTTTTCCATGCGGTCTGCCATGCGAAGCAACAAATTCGAGCGATCCATGACCGAGGTTTTCCCCCACGCACGTCGGGCAGCATGTGCCTTATCCAACGCCAGCTCGACATCTTCCGCACCCGATCGGGCAACCTGACAAAACGGCTTTCCGGTAATGGGAGAAATGTTCTCGAAATACTCGCCTGATACAGGCGCGACCCACTGACCTCCTATGAAATTGTCATACTGCTTTTTATAAGGATAAGCTACATCCAGACCAAACTGCTTCAATTCTGAAAGATCCATGTCATCTCCTTGGTGATGTTAAGTATTGGCACTTTCCCCCTACCGAAAAAGGGATTTCTTCTACGAGACACTTAGGCCCAAGTGCAGGAATAATCAGCATGACATCAAGTATTGTCAACCCCCTGTTACACACGCTGTCTTTCCTCTTATAACCGGTATCTTACAAGATTTTTAAAGACATTCAAGAAGTGAAAACACCAAGAAAAACAGCCGGCAAGCAGATTAACTTTCTGCTTGACGGCTGTTCCTGGAGACAGGTAATTGTAATTTTTTTTACAAAAACCTTTTACGGAAAACGCTTATTCAGCACTGATGGTATTGCGCAATACACCCACCGCATCCACTTCGATTTCCACCACATCACCCTCTTTCATGAATACAGGCGGATTACGCTTGGCACCCACACCACCTGGCGTACCCGTCACAATCACATCACCGGCATTCAACGGCAAAAATGAAGAAATATAGGCAATCTGCCTTGGAATACTGTGAATCAGAAATTTCGTTGTTGTACGCTGCATTTCCTGACCATTCAGTCTGGTAACCAGCGTTAATTCCTGACCGGGCTGGATTTCATCGGCAGTAACCAGCCATGGGCCGAAACCGCCGGTTTTCCAGAAGTTTTTGCCCGGACCCCATTGTGAAGTGGCTGTTTGCCAATCACGGATGCTACCATCGTTGTAACAGGCATAACCGGCAATATGATCCCATGCCTCTTCTTCTGAAATGCGACGACCACCTTTGCCAATCACAATGGCGATTTCACCTTCGTAATCCAGTTTGACCGATTCGGGAGGCAATACAATGCTGTCATTATGAGCGACCTGGGACTCAGCCACACGCAGGAAAATGGTGGGGGCCTCGGTCACTTCACGATTGGTTTCCTTAACGTGGTCTGCGTAATTCAGGCCAATACAGAAAATCTTGCCAGGCTCGGGAATTACGGGCAACAAATCCAGGTCCTCATAATCCAGCGTAGCAGGATTGTTTTCAAGTGCCTCTTGGACTGGTGAAAGATCGTTATTGCCCAGCAGGCTGGCCAGATCAGCAAAACGCCCTCCCAGCAATGGCCCCAGATCCAGCACTTTTTTCTCATCGGTAACCACACCGTAAGTATTTTTACCATTCAAAACAAAACTGATTAACTTCATCTCTCTTCCTTCTTCCTGTTTCTATATTGTTGAAAACCATTAAACCAAATTGTATGAAATACTCCGGGTGGCGCCTTCAAGCATCTCTTTCATTTTGAGAAAATCAACCACCTCAAATCGTGATAATTCAGCCACCAGTGACATGGCTCCCCACACACCCGGCTGCCCTTGCTTTTCAATGGGAATCGACAAAGCACCCAAATGAGATTCCAGCTCACCGGCAGAATAATAAAACCCCTGTTTTTTGATGCCTTGATAGTAAGCCCTGAAACCATTCCAATCTTCGGGCATACCCGATTTTTTCAGTTCTTCGGCGTGGCCATCATAAATTTTACGTAGCTGCCTGGTGGGCAGATGGGCCAGGATAACCTTTGGAGCCCCCCCCTGAAACAAGGGTCGTGGCATACCCCTGCCATAGCTGAGGAAAGTTTTCCCATTGCTTTTTTCATGATGCGAATCCAGCACCTGATCACCATAAAAGGCGGACAGCACGCACTCAAACCCGGTTTTGGCCACCAGCTCTTGCATAAGCGGAGCACTGGCGCGCAAGACCGGATCAGACTGCCGTACATAATAATCCATGACCAGTATGCGAGGACCAAAGGTATAACAAGATTCTGACTGATGGGTAAGCCATCCCGATTCCACCAGCATTTTCATATAGCGATAACAGGTTGGAATGGACACTTCCAGTTTCTGGGCAATATCTTCAACACTCCATATGGGAGTGGCTTCGGTAAAGAAATCCAGCACCATTAACATACGAACCAGACTGGAAGGGGATTTTTCACTCATCATAAAACCTTTAACTTAGACCGCAATAGGGCACTAATGACAACAATGCCTGTAATTGTGCCTCATTTTTACCCGTTCCCAGTACATAACGGTCCGGACGTAGCACAACAAAGTCCGCATTTTTGTCAGCCAGCCATTCTCCGACCTCTTTGCAGTCCATTTGCACCGGAACAATATCCATGTTTTCCGGCAACACACCTGTCAAGTTGGGAAGACTGGCCTGACTGGTATACAATATCGCAAAGCGGTTACCCACCAAATCATCCAGCGCAATGCCTTCCTCATTTTTAGGTTGGAAAAACAATTGCCCTCCTGCCTGTTGTTGTCCATCCCAAAGTCCTTCACCCAATTTGGAAACTGGCATAAAAAACTCACGACTGGCATCTTCACGGAATCTCCTGTCCCGCTCTGCCGCTTTTTCAGGATCCGTCGTCTGGATAATACTGCCCAAATAAACGGCCAATCCAATCACTTCATGCACATGCGCAGAACGTTCTGACTCGTAAGTATCGAGAATGACGTCACTGGCATTACCCGCAATAACTGCTTTCAGTTTCCAATAGAGGTTGGCAGCATCACGTATGCCGGCACACAAACCCTGCCCCAGAAAAGGTGGTGTCTGATGTGCGGCATCACCGGCCAGCATCAGGCGCCCTTTGCGCCAACCTTCTGCAATCAGTGAGTTAAAAGTATAAATGACGGCACGTTCCAGGTCCGCCTGCTCAGGGCTGATCCAGCGTTCCAGCATCTTCCAGATATTTTCAGGTTTGACCAATTCTTCCTGATTATCGTCTGGCATGACCATGATTTCCCAGCGACGGCGGTTACCCACCACATTGCAATAAGTCATGGGACGTGCCGGATCGCAATGCTGAATGGTGTAAGGTGACAATTGCACGTCTTCTTTGAGCAAGACATCAAAAACCAGCCACTGCTGACGCAAGCCAAGGTTTTCCATAGGGCTACCCATGGTTGTTCGTACAAATGAACGGGCACCATCACAACCCACGACATATTTGGCCTGATACTGTTCACTTGACTGGGTTTGATGGTTGTGTACGGTCAATACCACATGATCGTTCTGTTCCTGAAGCCCCGTCAGTTCCGACTTTAGTTTTACCGTTACATTTGGATGACTGGCCACTTTTTCCCGCAGCAAGACTTCCAGATGAGGTTGATGAAAATAATAGTTATTGGCACACCCATTAGGTCCATTCCCGGCACTGCCCGCACGAACCAGCAAGGTTTCTCCCTCGGCATTGAGAAAGTGCATGCCATGAATTCCTGGCCGGCTGATTTCAAGCACTTTATCTTTAAGACCCAGACTTTGGAAAATCCGCATGACTTCACCATCAAAATGAATGGCACGTGGCAAGGGATAAATAGCGGCCTCACGATCCAGCACCAACACCTTCAAACCTTCCTGACCCAGCAAACCGGCCAATGTGGCACCTACAGGTCCATAACCAATGATAGCCACATCATAGAGTTTTTTGTCTGTCATTCTCTTACACTCCCATCAACTGACGCATCTCTTCATGCCATTCGGAACGCAATTTGAATTTTGGATATTTGCGTGCGATAGCTTCGGCCTTGGCCATGATTTGCTCATCACTCAATTCAAGATCAATGGGTTCACGCAAAGGCTGGTCGCAATACCACGGGGTATCCATGAAAATTTCAAGCCGGTTACCTTCCGGATCACGGCAATAAACAGAAACGGCATTTCCATGGGTAACACACTGGATATCACTGACATCTTTGTGATTTTTTGCACGTGCATAAAAACGGCGCAGATTGTCCAGGTTGGGAACACGAAAGGAAATCTGGTTGATGAGATTGAATTGAAGGTTGTCCGGACGCCCGGTTGCCAATACCAGTTGGTGATGCTCTGCGGGATCACGACTTAAAAACACCAGTTGGGTATGCCCCAGATCACCTTTGTCGGTTTGAGTGAATTCAAACGTTTCCTTATAAAAAGCACTCATTTTTTCCAGGTCCTGCACATAAATACCCAGGTGGCTGAGAGAAAGCTGAATATTGTCTTTGGACTGTGTCATTTTGTCTCCTAAATGAAAATATCATTTAACGATAATTTGATTAAAATTAAACAAATATTATTTGATGTTTTTATTATATTATGATAATTTAATAAATATCAAGTTTTATTAAATTTAATCTGGACAACGACATACCTAAGGAGACAAACATGCGTTTCACGCTTAATAAACTTTCAAAGAAAATCACACTCGGACTAAGCCTGGGTCTTATCGCTTTAAGCGCGCAAGCGGCTTATCCCGATCGCCCCATTCGCATCATTACACCGTTTGCCCCCGGCACCGGCCCTGACACCAATGCTCGCGAAGTTGCGGCCGAGCTTCAAAAAAATCTGGGTGTCAGTGTTATTATTGACAACAAACCAGGTGCATCAGGAGCCATTGGCAACGCTGCTGCCGCTCAAGCCAAGCCTGACGGTTACACCTTATTGATTGGCTCAACCAGTACACTTTCCATTCAGCCACACCTTTATTCCACAAAAACTTATGATATTGAAAAAGATTTTGTGCCTGTGAGTTTGCTTGGCGTCATGAACACCGGCCTGATTGCCAGCCCGCAGGTGGCCGTTGAGGACGTGCAGGATCTGATTAAGAAATTGAAAGAAAATCCAGGGCAATTCAATGTTGCCACCATGGGAATCGGCAGTTATTCTCATTTGTCAGGCGAATGGTTTGGTTTTGACAGCGAAACCAAACCCGTTTTCATCCCTTACAGCACCACTAATCCGTTTAGCGATTTAATGGCAGGACAGGTGGATTTTTTATTTGACGCCCTGCCAGCGGCAGCTGGTGGTATTAAAACCGGAAAACTGAAATTGCTGGCGATTACCGGTGACGAACGCCACCCCAGCTTCCCCGATGTCCCCACATTCAAAGAAGTTGGCCTTGAAGACTATAGCCCCTTCGGTTGGCAAGGTTTGCTGGCACCGGCCGGTACACCGCCTGAAGCGCTGAAAGTGCTGGGAGAAGCCATGCAAAAGGTCAATGACAACAAAGAGCTGGCCGAGCGCTGGGAAAAAAGCTATATCGGAAAACTGGTCGGCAGCACACCAGAAGCGTTCAAAGACTTCATTTCTGAAGATAGTGAAAAATGGGAAAAAGTCATTAAACGTGCCAATATCAAGCTGGATTGATTGGCGGCAGAAGAGTCTTGTTCCCATGATCCGCATGGGAACACGCTGAACTCACGCTTTCATTTAAAAATCAGGTTTAGTGAAATCAAGGCTGCTTTGTGGCTCGAATTCTTCACTTAAAGCAGGTTGCCCGGGCTCATAGGTCTGGGCAACATCCAGGTGCACGGTATTCACGGGGACACAGCAACATGGCAATACCTCATTACGGGAAATAAAAGCCAGCGGCTCGGATAAATATTTGACTTCACCCGAAATCAGACGGGTGCGACAAGAGCCGCAGTAACCCGCACGGCATTGGTATTCCACTTCATGACCGGTTCTTTCAAGCCCTTCCAGAAGGGTTTCCCCGTCAAGCAAATCAAAACTGGTATCCAGTGTTGCAACAAGGGTCATAACTCAAAATCTTGCAAGGCATCCGTATTGATTTCCGCATCAATCTGACCGATCAGATAAGAACTGATTTCCACTTCTTGTGGTGCAACCTGCACATTATCGGATGACAGCCAGGCATTGATCCATGGGATCGGATTCTGTTTATTACCTTCAAAAGCAGGTGCCAGACCAACTGCCTGCATACGCAGATTGGTAATATACTCAACATACTGACACAGAATATCTTTATTCAGGCCAATCATGGAACCATCCCTGAACAAATATTCCGCCCATTCCTTTTCCTGCAAAGCTGCCTTTTTGAACAGGTCAAAACATTGCTGCTCGAGCTCTTGGGCGATCTCGGCCATTTCGGGGTCATCTTCACCGCTGCGCATAATATTAAGAATATGCTGCGTACCAGTTAAATGCAGCGCCTCGTCACGGGCAATCAGTTTGATGATTTTGGCATTGCCCTCCATGAGTTCACGCTCGGCAAACGCAAACGAGCAGGCAAAACTGACATAAAAACGAATCGCCTCAAGGGCATTGACCGCCATCAGGCACAGGTAAAGTTTTTTCTTCAGTTCACGCAAACTGACGGTCACAGTCTTTCCGTTAAGCGTGTGAACACCCTGACCAAAAAGATCATAATATTCGGTCAGTTTAATAAGCTCATCGTAATACGCGGAAATGTCACGGGCACGGGCAAGAATATGCTCGTTAACCACAATATCGTCAAATACCGTGGCAGGATTGCTAATAATATTCCGGATAATGTGCGTATAAGAACGCGAATGAATCGTTTCTGAAAAAGACCAGGTTTCTATCCAGGTTTCCAGTTCAGGAATGGAAACCAGGGGTAACAAAGCCACGTTAGGGCTGCGACCCTGAATGGAATCCAGCAGAGTCTGGTACTTCAGGTTACTGATGAAAATATGTTTTTCATGATCGGGCAAGGCGGCATAATCAATCCGGTCCTGGGAAACATCCACTTCCTCGGGGCGCCAGAAAAAAGACAATTGCTTTTCAATCAGTTTTTCAAAAATCTCGTATTTTTGCTGATCATAACGAGCCACATTCACGGGTTGACCAAAGAACATGGGCTCTTTTAACGGATCATTGGCAATCTGACAAAAAGTACTATAAGACATAATTTCTTTACTCTATTAAAACCACAGCTTAAATTTTGCAAGCGCCACCGGCACAATCATCGGCCCCCTGGTCGGCGGTTTGTGCATCTTCGGCACCATCACGGGTATTTTGGTAATACAAGGTTTTAAGGCCGAACTTATAAGCGGTTAACAAATCTTTCAACAGCTGGTTCATGGGCACGCGACCATTCGGGAAACGGGACGGGTCATAATTGGTATTGGCCGAAATGGACTGGTCGACAAATTTCTGCATAATGCCCACCAATTGCAAATAACCATCATTGCCGGGCATATCCCACAACAGCTCATACTTGTCTTTCAAGCGCTCATATTCGGGCACCACCTGTTTCAGGATACCGTCTTTGGACGCTTTTACACTGACCAGACCGCGCGGGGGCTCAATACCATTGGTGGCATTGGAAATCTGGCTGGAGGTTTCCGAAGGCATCAGGGCCGTCAGGGTGGAGTTGCGCAAGCCATAGGTCACAATATCCTTGCGCAGGGCTTCCCAATCCAGATGCAAAGGCTCATCGCAAATGGCATCCAGATCTTTTTTATAAGTATCAATCGGCAAAATGCCTTTTGAATACGTGGTTTCATTAAAGGCCGGACAAGCACCATATTCTTTGGCCAACGCAACCGATGCCTGCAGCAAATAATACTGGATGGCCTCAAAGGTACGATGCGTCAGTGCCTTGCCACTGCCATCGGAATATTTGGCATTGTTTTTGGCCAGGTAATAGGCATAATTGATCACGCCCACACCCAGGGTACGACGGTTCATGGTGGCAATTTCAGCCGCCTTGATCGGGTAATCCTGGTAATCCAGCAGGGCATCCAGAGCCCGCACCACCAGTTCAGACAAATCCTTCAACTCATCCAGTGACTCGATCGCCCCCAGATTGAACGCTGACAGCGTGCACAGGGCAATCTCGCCGTTTTCATCGTTAATGTCATTAAGTGGCTTGGTTGGCAGCGCAATTTCAAGGCACAGGTTACTTTGGCGAACCGGTGCCACGGCTGGATCAAACGGACTATGCGTATTGCAATGGTCGACGTTCTGGATATAAATACGGCCTGTCCCTGCCCGTTCCTGCATCATCAGAGAAAAAAGGTCAACCGCCTTTACCTTGCGCTTGCGGATGTCCGGATCGTTTTCGTATTGCTGATACAAAGTTTCAAAACGGTTCTGGTCTTCGAAGAAAGCATCATACAGACCCGGCACATCAGAGGGAGAAAACAGCGTGATATCGCCACCCTTGATCAGGCGCTGGTACATAAGGCGGTTGATTTGCACACCGTAATCCATATGGCGTACCCGGTTTTCTTCCACACCGCGGTTATTTTTGAGCACCAGCAAAGATTCCACTTCAAGGTGCCAAATAGGGTAAAACAAGGTTGCCGCACCACCGCGCACACCGCCCTGCGAGCAGCACTTAACGGCCGTCTGGAAGTGTTTATAGAATGGAATGCAGCCGGTATGTTTGGCTTCACCACCACGAATGGTGCTGCCCACCGCGCGGATACGACCCGCATTAATGCCAATACCGGCCCGTTGCGATACGTACCGCACAATTGCGCTGGTGGTGGCATTGATGGAATCCAGGCTGTCACCACATTCAATCAGCACGCAGGAGCTGAACTGGCGTGTAGGCGTGCGAACACCCGACATAATAGGAGTTGGCAGGGAAATCTTGAAGGTGGAAATAGCGTCATAAAAGCCTTTCACATACTGCAAGCGGGTTTCTTTGGGGTATTTGGAAAACAGGCAAAGCGCAACCAGAATATACAGGAACTGGGGACTCTCATAGATTTCCTGGGTGACCCGGTTTTGGACCAGGTATTTGCCTTCCAGCTGTTTGACTGCAGCATAGGAAAAGGACATATCACGCCAGTGATCAATATAGGAATCGACTTCGTCCAGCTCTTCTTTGGTGTAATCCTGCAGAATATGGGCATCATATTTACCCATATCCACCATTTTACTGACGTGATCGTACAGCTTGGGGGGATCAAACTGACCAAATGCGATTTTGCGCAAATGGAAAATAGCCAAGCGAGCAGCCAAATACTGGTAATCGGGCGATTCTTCAGAAATCAGATCTGCGGCCGCCTTGATGATGGTTTCATGAATATCATCGGTACGGATGCCATCATAAAACTGGATATGGGAGCGCAACTCGACCTGAGAGACAGAAACATGATCCAAGCCTTCAGCAGCCCATGCGACAACACGGTGAATTTTATCCAGATTCAGGGGTTCTTTTTCCCCGCTACGTTTGGTGACTAAGAGGTTCTTGTTCATGTATTTACCCGAAAAAATATTAACAACACTTCCCGCTTATCAACCTGCCTGCCACAGGAATGTAAACGGTTTCTTTGGAATGGATTTATTAAAATAAAACAGCCATCTTCATTGTATTCGATGAAAAACAGTAAAGACAGCTATTGGAAAAAATTCTACATTTAGTAAGGGCTCAAGGCCGAACCACAATATATAGTAACTTGGTGACAATATCAAGCGCAAAAAACCCGCCTGAAAACCTTATTGTGCTCTACAATCAATTGATAAAACAGCCAATTTTCCCCATGCCAGACAACAGATTTTTTTATAAAAAATTACAATTTTTGTTGGTTCACGCCACAGTTTGACTGTTTGCCAACTGGTCAAAAGCCTGCTTAAGCAAAGCAGGATCATTGTTGGCCAACAGGTGATGATCAGACAAAGTGCGACGCCACAGGCGCGATCCTTTCTGACCATTGACCAGCCCCAGCATGGGCTTGACGAGCAAGCGCATGGGCACCCCGTTCTCCAGCTCTTGGCTGACATAAGCCATCATGCTTTCAACAATAGCCTCATTGGAAAGAACCTCAACATCAGGCCATAACAATTGGCTGGCCTCGCGCAACAGATAAGGTTCGTGCCAGGCGGCCCGCCCTATCATAACACCATCAAACTCATTGGCCCTGGCCTGCATTTGCCGTACATCGTTGAGCCCACCGTTCAGAATGAACAGGGCATCGGGAAAGTCCCGCTTGAGCCTGGCAACCACATCATAACGCAAGGGCGGGATTTCCCGGTTATCTTTGGGTGATAAACCTTTTAACACGGCATTGCGGGCATGGGTTACAAAAACCCTGCAACCCGTATGATAAATTTCTCCAACAAAATCACGCACAAAAGCATAAGACTCATCGTAATCAAGCCCCAGACGATGCTTGACGGTGACGGGCAGATCAACGGCATCCTGCATGGCCTTCATACAATCAGCCACCAATTTGGGCTCGGCCATTAAACAGGCACCAAAAGACCCTTTTTGTACCCGCTCGGAAGGACAGCCGCAATTTAGATTGATTTCATCATAGCCCCATTCCTGCCCCAGTCGGGCACAGTGCGCCAGTTCATGTGGCTCGCTACCGCCCAGTTGCAAGGCAACGGGATGCTCTTGCTCATTAAATCGCAAGTGTCTGGCAATATCCCCATAAATCAGCGCCCCCGTGGTAATCATTTCGGTATACAGCAGCGCCTTGGGAGCCAAAAGACGATGAAAGAAGCGGCAATGACGGTCCGTGACATCAATCATGGGTGCAACCGACAATCGCCATGGCGCATCGGCACGGTGGTAAAGCCCGCCAGGCGCCCCATTTTCCTGCTGTTTATTTTCGACGATCGTCATACAATTTTCTCGCTCTTACATCCAAAATAGCGTCACTGCTGGCATCCAGCAATCTTTTCAATTCATTCAGTTTTTTCAGCACATCCGACTTATAAACCACACCCAGCAATACTGGCCTCTCATCCATACTCAAGACTGGCAAGCGTTCACCGTTGAAGGCTTCAAAATAGTCCTGTACTTCATCCAGCGTCATATCCGGTTTCAGCGCGGTCAAATAGGAACGATTAACCAGCTCTCCGGATAAAGGTGCCTTCAGATCATTGCCCGACAACAGAAAGCTGCTGATGTCCTTATGCGCAATAACACCCTGGTATTCGTTCATTTCATTAACCACATAAATGAAACGAACACCATATTCAATAAACATGTCCAAGGCATCTTGCACCGTTTGATGATGTTTAATGACTGTGCTGACCGGGCTAACCAGACTGGCCAACCTGAGTCGTCGCAGACTATGACGCAGCTGCAAGTCTTTGTCACGCGACTCGGTAACCGCATACATGACTGCACCCGCAATGGATCGGGAGGTGAAATATGAAAATACACAAGCCAGCATCAGGGGCAGTATTATAGTATAACTGTGCGTCATTTCAAAAATCATGAGGATCGCCATTAAAGGCGCACTGGTAGCGGCAGCCAGAAAAGAGCCCATGCCCAGCAACACAAACATCGCGGTATCGGCGGGCACGACCGGCAAGAGCAAACTGAAAACCTGCACACATAGCAAACCCAGGGCACCGCCTACAAACATCACAGGGGTAATGACACCGCCCACCGCGCCTGACCCCACCGTAATACCCGTAGACAGCACCTTGCTAAGCAAGATAACCGCTACCGCCGACCAGGCCCAGGAGTCATGCAAAAAAGAGTTGATGATACTGTAGCCATTGCCGGCCACCCGTGGCTCTATCTGCATTAACAAACCCAGCACCAGGCCTCCGAGCGTCAGCCGCAGTGGCAAACCCAATCCGGTTTTTTTAAACAGACGTTTGGCAAAATCAAGAAAACGCAAAAACTGTGGCGCAAGCAAGCCCGACAACAGACCCAACAAAATGGCAAACACCAGAAAATACGGGGAAACCGGCGCCAGTTCGGGTAAATCGTACATGACATGGTAATAACCCAACAGCCGCATGGTAATGTTTGCCGTTGCCGCCGACAACAGCAAAGGCCCCAGAATCCGCATGGACATGCTACCCAGGACAATTTCCGCCACAAACAAGGCTCCTGCAATGGGCGCATTATAAGCCGCCGAAACCCCTGCCGCCGCACCACAAGCCACCAGCAGGCGTAGGGGAATGGCTTCAAAGCAAAAGAGCCGGCCGGTGGCAGAGGCACCCATGGCTGCCAGGTGAATCATGGCCCCCTCGCGCCCAACCGATCCCCCGGTAGCAATCACGCTTAGTGAAGACAAAACCCGTAAAACCCCCTGCCTCAACGACAAACGGCCATCACCAATGGCGACCGCCTCCATGTAATCGGCATTACTGTCCACCTTGAGTTTGCTTGCCCACCATAACAGCAACCCGGCTACAAGGCCACCCAACGCCGGATACAGGATGCGTTCTGGTGCAGACCAGCTGCGCGCAACCGAAACAATAGACCCTGACTGCCCGGACAGAAACAACTGGACCTGATGGATACCCCAATAAAAAACAATAGTCGCCAGTGCACCGACCACGCCCATGAGCAGGGCCCACACCAGTAAGGCAGGCTGCCCCGAAAGCCACCGGGCCTGTTTGCATTGTTCCCTGAGCACGCCAAGGCCATCACTGAAAATCATTGTTCATCCAAAAATGCCAGGATTAAAAAAATCATTATATCCAAACCTTGTTATAACCCATCAACACCCTGACATGCTTTATTTTTATATACAGCAAACGAATGTATCATTCCCTCTTCAACCTGGACTAAAATACGAAGCATCCGTGTTAACTTAATTTATGTGATCAATACCTGATATGGCTGTTTTTACGAATCTGACTACCTCTGAAGCCGAAGCATTTCTTGCTGAATATGATCTGGGTGAGCTTGTTTCCTTAAGGGGCATTACAGCCGGCATCGAAAACACCAATTATTTCCTGAGCAGTACGCAGGGTGAGTATGTTCTGACCATTTTCGAAGTACTAACCCATGAACAGCTGCCCTTCTACATTGAATTAATGCACCACCTGGCCAGCAAGGGCGTCAAGGTACCCATGCCGCAAACCCGCAAAGATGGCAAGCGCATTGGCACCCTCAAAAACAAACCCGCCTCAATCGTTACCCGTCTGGCTGGCGGCTACGAAGCATCACCCAGTGTCAATCACTGCATTATTGCCGCCCAAACCCAGGCCCAGGCACACCTTGCTGCGCTGGATTTTCCAATTGGACAGCCCAATTTACGTGGACTCGACTGGTGGCAAGCCACTTACCCCAGCATCCAGCCTTTCCTGAACCAGGAATTGACCCATCTGTACCAAACCTCACTGGACGAACAAATAAAGGTCCAGGGTTCGGCCCTGTGGCAAAACCTGCCGGAAGGCCCCTGTCACTGTGATATGTTCCGTGATAATGTCCTGTTTGATGGCACATTTGAAAACCCAAGCATGGGCGGCATTATTGATTTTTACTTTGCCGGCTGCGATAAATGGATTTTCGACGTGGCCGTGGCCGTCAATGACTGGTGCATAGAACGCGACACAGGAGCTTTTCTCGAGGAACATGTAAAGGCCTGGTTGCAAGCCTACAACCGTATACGTCCTTTTACTGATGAAGAACGGCAAGTCTGGCCTGTCGCCCTCAGGGCTGCCGCCTTGCGCTTCTGGACATCCCGGCTGTATGATTTTTACATACCACGTCCGGCCCAAACCCTGAAACCACACGATCCTACCCATTTCGAGCGCATTCTCAAGTTGCGTACTGTCTCAGCCATTCCACAACTGCCATAAGCAATCATGCAAGCTGCTAAACTTCCCTTTTCCGCAGGGCTACAATGGGTCCAGGCCGCTTTTGCCTTGTTCAAAAAGCAGCCTACGGCATTGCTGGCCATTACGTTTATTATCAATTTCCTGAGCCAAATTCTGATCATTCTGCCACTGATCGGCTTGCCGCTTTTCATTGTCAGTATTCCCATTTCCAGCCTGATAATGGTAACCGCCTGTCGTTCCATCGATCATCACAATAAAGTCATTCCAGCCGAGTGGATCCAGCCGCTCAAGAAACCCGCGGTTATCCAACGTTTGGCCATCATTGGTTTTTTATACGCCAGCATCTTCGTACTGATTACATTCATTGCCTTTTACCCCACCCTGAATGCCCTCAGCCATGAAGACATGCAAAAAATTTCCCGTTTGCTTTCCGACCCCGAGTCCAAGCTTACCCTGAACGACATTCCCAGTTTTTCCATTAGCATTTTTCAGTATGTGTTATGGGCTGCCCTAACATTTTTAACCGCCATTACTTTTTGGAATGTCCCCCAATTAATCGGATGGGAAAACATGAGTGTTAAAAAGGCCCTGTTCTATTCCCTGGTTGCTTCCTGGCGCAATAAACTTGCCTTTATCGTTTATTTTTCCGTTTGGGGTATATTATTTTATGTCAGCCAGTATCTGCTCACCGACCTGCTGGTGGCTATAGGACTCCCGCTCATGCTGGTTGCCTTTGTTATCCAAATCCTGGTCATGATTATTGCCGTCAGCATGTATTGCGGTTTTTATTCCAGTTATATTGCCATATTTGGCAAACCCGACGTTCGCGCCATACAACCCTGAATCACATCCATCCTGTTTTTTTCCAAGAGCCATCATGATTAAAAAACTTGTCATTTCCAGCCTTCTGATTGGATCACTTAGTGCCTGTGAAGGTATGAATACCGCAGGCATGGTTGACGCGGCCTCTTCACTGTTCCAGGCCGCCACCATTAACGATGCCGACATCCAGGCGCTGGGCGTACAGTCACAACAGCAACTTGATCAACAAAATACCGTTGCCGATGCCAATAACAGTTATACCAAACGACTGGACAACATCACCCGCAACCTGCGCAGTTACAATGGCAAGGCACTGGACTACAAAGTCTACCTTAACCCGGAAGTAAATGCTTTTGCCTTGCCTAATGGCAGCATTCGCGTTTATTCGGGCCTGATGGATAAAATGACAGACCCTGAACTGCTGTTTGTGATTGGTCATGAAATTGGCCATGTTATGAATGGTCACTCAAAATCACAGGCACGTACCGACCTGCTTACATTAGCCGCTCGCAAAGCTGGTGCCGCCAGTGGCAACACTATTATTGCTTCTTTGTCAGCCAATGAGATTGGCACGCTGGCCCATAACCTGGTAAATGCCCAGTATTCGCAATCACACGAACTGGAATCTGACAGCTATGGCCTGAAAATCCTGCAGGAAAACAATTACGATAAATCACATGCTGTATCAGCCTTGCGCAAACTGGGAAGCGGTGGTGGTGGCTTCTTCTCCAGCCACCCCGATTCTGCCAGGCGGGCAGACCGGATAGAAAAAATGTAATAAATCCCAACCATAAAAAAAACGCTTCATAAGAAGCGTTTTTTTATGGTTTTGAGAAGGCAAAACAACAAATGTGTTTTGCCTTGTTCATGCTGTGCCTTACAGCGCACCAACCAGTTCAGGAACCGCTGTGAACAGGTCAGCAACCAAACCGTAATCGGCCACACCAAAAATAGGTGCTTCCGCATCTTTATTGATGGCAACGATCACTTTGGAGTCTTTCATACCTGCCAGGTGCTGAATCGCACCGGAGATGCCGACCGCAACATACAGTTGTGGCGCAACAATCTTACCGGTTTGACCAACCTGCCAGTCGTTAGGCGCATAACCGGCATCAACTGCGGCACGTGAAGCACCCAATGCAGCACCCAGTTTGTCAGCCAGAGGATCAAGAATCTTGAAGTTCTCGGCGCTGCCCATACCACGACCACCAGAAACAATAATGGAAGCAGCGGTCAGTTCAGGACGATCGCTCTTGGCAACATCACGGCCAACAAATGAAGACAGGCCTGAGTCGGCAACTGCGTCAACGCTTTGTACCGCAGCAGAACCACCTTCAGCAGCAACAGCATCAAAAGCGGTAGTACGTACGGTAATGACTTTTTTGGCGTCAGCACATTCTACGGTTGCGATAGCGTTACCGGCATAGATGGGGCGTTGGAACACATCGGCAGACTCTACAGCGATGATGTCGGAAATTTGAGCCACATCCAGTTTGGCAGCCACACGAGGAGCCACGTTTTTACCCGAAGCTGTAGCCGGGAACAAAATATGGCTGTAATTACCGGCAACGGCAATAACCTGTTCAGCCACGTTTTCAGCCAAAGCATCAGCCAATTGAGGCGCATCTGCCAGCAATACGGCGCTGACACCAGCCACTTTGGCGGCTTGATCGGCAACAGCCTGAGCACCACTACCGGCAACCAAAACGTGAATAGCACCACCAATTTTTGCTGCTGCGGCAACGGTATTTAATGTGGCTGCTTTTAATTCTGCATTATCATGTTCAGCAATAACCAAGATCGTCATATTAAATCACCTTTGCTTCATTCTTTAGTTTATCTACCAGAGTAGCCACGTCAGGAACGGTAATACCGGCTTTGCGTGCTGGCGGCTCTGATACTTTCAATGTTTTGATACGAGGAGTCACATCAACGCCCAGATCTTCCGGTGTAAAAGTATCCAGTTGTTTTTTCTTCGCTTTCATGATGTTGGGCAACGTTACATAACGTGGCTCATTCAGGCGCAAGTCTGTGGTGATAATGGCAGGCAATTTGACTGAAATGGTTTCCAGACCACCGTCAACCTCACGGGTAACCTTGGCGCTGTCACCTTCAATTTCAATTTTGCTGGCAAAAGTAGCCTGAGGCCAGCCCAGTAATGCAGCCAGCATCTGACCAGTCTGGTTGGCATCGTCGTCGATGGCCTGTTTACCCAGAATAACCAGTTGGGCCTGTTCTTTTTCGGTAACGGCTTTAAGCAGTTTTGCCACGGCCAATGGCTGAAGTTCAGCATCTGTTTGAACCAGAGCGG
The DNA here is from genome assembly GCF_012923605.1 of Advenella sp. EE-W14. Classification (NCBI taxonomy): domain Bacteria; kingdom Pseudomonadati; phylum Pseudomonadota; class Betaproteobacteria; order Burkholderiales; family Alcaligenaceae; genus Advenella; species Advenella sp. EE-W14. The sequence continues at coordinate 323,604 of NZ_JAAVNG010000009.1, forward strand.
CACGGTCAGCACCGATGGCCATTGCCGTACGCAGTGTTTCCTGGCACTGTGTGACACCGCAAGAAACCGCCACTACTTCAGTAGCAACACCCTTTTCTTTCAATCGTGTTGCTTCTTCAACAGCGATCTCATCAAACGGGTTCATTGACATTTTTACATTGGCAATATCTACCCCGGTTTGATCTGATTTGACGCGCACTTTGACGTTATAGTCAACGACACGTTTTACAGGTACTAATACCTTCATCCAAGTATCTCCTAATATTGGCAACTTTACTGCCATAAACAAAACCCATCAATTCTACAATGTAGTCATGATAAAGGTAAGCTATTTTAATACAACTGACTATTTTTCTTTACTGAAGACCTGTTTCAGCTTTTATAAAGAAGCCAGTGCCTTGATATGTGCGGTTACACTTCTTCCCAACGCCGATAAACTATACCCTCCTTCCAAAAAACTGATGATTCGTCCGTGTGCATACCTATCGGCCACTTCCATCAGTTGTTTGGTTATCCATTCATAATCTTTTTCCACCAGATCCAATTGCCCCATTTCATCCTCACGATGGGCATCGAAACCTGCCGATATAAGCACCAGTTCGGGCTCAAAGGCATTTAAGGCAGGCAACCACCTGTTCAGGACAATGTCCCTGATCACATCGTTTTTGGTAAAGGCAGGTACCGGTGTATTGAGCATATTGGGCGCAACATTGCCAATACCACAGTCAGGATACAGCGGATACTGAAAAAAACTGCACATGATGATATGGGGATCATCCTTGAAAATATCCTCGGTACCATTACCATGATGAACATCAAAATCAATGACGGCAATTTTTTTCAATTGAAATTTTTCAATCGCATAACGGGCAGCAATGGCAAGATTATTGAAAAAACAAAAACCCATGGCTCGGCCACGTTCGGCATGATGTCCCGGAGGCCTGACCGCACAAAAAGCATTAAGCGCATGACCCGCCATAATTTCATCAACAGCCAGAATGCCTGCTCCTGCTGCAGAATACGCGGCCCGCAAGGTATGCGGATTCATGCTGGTTTCCTCGTTGTCTATACTGAAATAACCCTCCTGGGGCAGGTTTTCTTTCAGATAGGCAAGGTATTCTGGCGTATGTACCCTTAACACATCGGTATCTGAGGCATTAGGCGCATCAAGGTGCCTTAGGCATGAGGAAACACCACTGGCCAACAAACGATCATTGATTTCATCCAGGCGGGCAGGCGCCTCTGGATGCCACTTATGCATCATGTGCAAACGACAGTTTGGATGTGTAATATATAAAGTCTCCACGCTCAACTCTCTGATTGAATAGTGTTATGGCTAAAAAAAACACCATTTATTTTAATGAATCATTACAATCTAACATACTTCTTTCAAAGAAGTCGGCCTATCCATTACATTTTTCATCAAATCAAACGTGATACGCCCTAAATCCCAATTACCGCGTCCAACCTTAAAACAAGCATACCGAATCATGATGTTAAAAACCAGAACCCCGCTCTTGATAGCCCTAAGCTCCCTGCTTTTAACAGCCTGTGCCGGCGCCCCTGTTGAGCAGAAAAACAAAACAGCCATCAACAACGCAAACACATCGACCCAATCCGCCAAAACCGGTTGGCAGCTTGAAAACTCTCCGCTGTCAGCCATTCGGGAGCAGTTTGTAAAACAAGTGTCCCAACGTTATGGCATTCCCGAAACATATGTACAAAACCTGCTGAACAATGCCCAATACAATGAAAGGGTTGCCCGGCTTATTATGCCGCAAGGCCCCAAAGGCCGCATCAAGCGTGTCTGGCCCAGTTACCGGGCACGTTTTGTCGAACCGGTCCGCTTGCAACAAGGTACCGAATTCTGGGAAGCCAACCGAAGCGCACTTGCACGGGCTGAAAGCCAGTACGGAGTACCCGCAGCCGTTATTGCCAGCATTATTGGCGTAGAAACAGTTTACGGCCGTTACATGGGCTCATTCCGCATGCTGGATGCCCTGTATACCCTGGGCTTCAATCACCCTGATGCCTCTCGCCCCGAGAAAAGCCAAATGTTCAGAAATCAGCTGGCTGCCTTGATAAATCTTGACTACCAGGGAAAGCTGAATGCCTTGCACGAAGAGGGTTCTTTTGCCGGTGCAACCGGTCTACCGCAATTCATGCCAATCAGTATTTTGCACTACGCAATTGACGGTGACAAAAACGGCAAAATTGATTTACGTAACAGTACAGAAGACGCCATTATGTCTGTGGCCAATTTCCTGGTTAAACACGGCTGGCAAAAAAACACACCGATCTTTGCACCTGTTCGCCTGCCTGCCAATCCCGCTGCCTTGGTTGATGGTGGCCTTGAGCCTTACCTGAGCTGGGAACAATTGCAATCTTCCGGTGCAACGCTTTCCAACAACAGCAACAACAGCAACTGGAAGTCGGGTAAACAACTGGGCGTTATCAACCTGCCTGATGAAATCCGTGGGCAAACCGAATATCGCACCGCCACACCCAATTTCTTTGCAATCACCAAATACAACCGCAGCTACTTCTACGCCACCGCTGTTGCCGACCTGGCCCAGGCTCTGGCCCAGAAACAACGCAGCAACGGTTACAACATTACTTTTCCATAAGTGCTGCCTTGCAAAGAATGAGTACTGCATGGCAATCGCTTGCTGTGTAAAGAAACGGAGGCCTCGCATCCTATCTTGCGAAGCCCCCTGACGGAGCCTTTACAAGCTGTTTTTAAACCCGGCCAGCTTAGTGAGCGGCAAACTGGGCTTCTTCGGTAGAGCCTGTGAGTGCTGTGGTTGAAGAACGACCACCTTCAATCGTTTGTGTAACCGCATCAAAGTAACCTGTTCCAACTTCACGCTGGTGTTTAACCGCTGTAAAGCCCAAGTCAGCAGCTGCAAACTCTTTTTGCTGCAACTCAACGAATGCGCTCATTTGACGACGGGCATAACCATGAGCCAATTCAAACATGCCATAGTTCAGTGCATGGAAGCCTGCGAGTGTGATGAACTGGAATTTATAACCCATGGCACCCAACTCTTTCTGAAACTTGGCGATGGTAACGTCATCCAGGTTTTTCTTCCAGTTGAAAGATGGTGAGCAGTTATAAGCCAGCAATTTGCCAGGGAATTGTTTATGGATGGCTTCAGCAAATTTTTTGGCATCATCCAGGTTAGGGGTTGAGGTTTCACACCAGAGCAGATCTGCATAAGGCGCATAAGCCAAACCACGTGAAATTGCCTGATCAACACCGGCACGGGTACGGAAAAAGCCTTCAACAGTACGTTCACCAGTGATGAACTCACGATCGTTTTCATCAATATCACTGGTGATGAGGTCGGCGGCATCAGCATCGGTACGGGCCAGCAACAAAGTGGGAACACCCATTACGTCGGCGGCCAAACGTGCTGAAACCAGTTTTGCAACAGCATCACGGGTTGGGACCAACACTTTGCCACCCATGTGACCACATTTTTTGGCTGCAGCCAGCTGATCTTCAAAGTGAACGCCGGAAGCACCTGCCTCAATCATGGATTTCATTAATTCGTAAGCATTCAGAACGCCACCAAAACCGGCTTCGGCGTCGGCAACGATAGGAGCGAAGAAGTCGATAAAGCCTTCATCGCCGGGCTCTTTGCCTTCCATCCATTGAATCTGGTCACATCGGGTTAAAGCGTTGTTGATGCGACGAACAACGTTTGGTACAGAGTTAACCGGATACAGGGATTGATCGGGATACATTTCACCGGCAATATTGGCATCGCCAGCTACTTGCCAGCCAGACAGGTAAATGGCTTTAAGGCCGGCCTTGACCTGCTGCATGGCCTGGTTACCGGTAAGTGCGCCCAAAGAGTTGACGAAAGGCTCGGTGTGCAACAAATTCCACAGTTTTTCTGAGCCACGACGTGCCAGGGTATATTCCTGTTGCAGGGAACCTTGCAACTTGACAACATCTTCCGCGCTGTAATTGCGCTTAATGCCCTGCCAGCGTGGGTTTTCGGCCCATTCTTTTTGCAAGTTACGGATTGCTGTTTCACGGTTTGACATAGTCATCTCCTGGAAAAATAAAGATAAAAAATAAAGATTAAAAATGTTTGAGAAGTTGGATAAATTCTATCTCTTTGCGGCACCGCAAAACACACTTATGTCTTATATAAGACCATTTATTTTTTATATATTTTTCATATACTTATAAATTTAATTTTATAATATGGAATGCTTTTTTTGTTTATGAAATATTTTTTTCAACATCGCAACATCATTTTTTCATATTATGAAATGCTGTATTCACAATATAAAAAACAAACATATAAGCAAGGGTTATGATCAAAACCAGCCAGCCATAAAAAACACCGTCATGATGACGGTGTTGTAAAAAGGGAAAAGTTCAGGCGCTAAAAACAGGACCAAAACTGGTTGGATAATGTAATAAACAGGCTGGGCTGTGTATACATAATAAATACCAGTGCAAGAACCAGTACCAAGCCACCATAAATAAAACATTTTTTTAACATTGGATGCATGCCGATTTTACTCCTGGACTAAGCGACTACCACCGGACGAACAATGGCACTCTCTTTAATCGGTAAATTCATGGCAGTGGCAAAAACACTAAGCGCAATGGCCAAATACCAAACAGGGTCATAACTGCCATAGATATCGTACATGATACCACCCAGCCAGACCCCCAGGAAAGAACCTATCTGATGACTGAAAAACACAAACCCACCCAGCATCGCAAAATGCTGGACACCAAATATTTGCGCCACAATCGCATTCGTCGGCGGCACGGTGGATAACCAAAGCAAACCCATGACAGCTGAAAACACATATACGCTCACAGGCGTCAGGGGTGCCAACAGGAAAATAATAATCGTAATCCCACGCAAGGTATAAATACCGGCCAGCAAATAACGTTTGGGATATTTTTGTCCCATCAGGCCAACCGCATAAGTGCCAAATACATTAAAAAGCCCGATTAAAGCCAGGGCATAGCTGGCCACTTCCGGATTCATGCCTGCATCTTTAAGGTAACTGGGCATATGAACGCCAATGAACACGACCTGAAAGCCGCATACGAAATACCCGGCCACCAGCAAGCGGAAACTGGGGTATGCAAATGCTTCTTTAATGGCAGGGACAATACCCTGGCGTGCACCCGAGGCAACACCGGCCACTGGTGAAGGCTCACGCATGCCCATACCCAACGGAACAATAACCAGGACCAGGCCACTTAACACCACCAGGGCAATCTTCCAATCAAACACATCAATCAGAAAATTCTCAACGGGCACCATTAAAAACTGGCCGAAAGAACCGGCTGCAGCAACAACCCCCATGGCCCATGAACGACGGTCAGCCGGAATATTACGTCCTATGACACCAAAAATAATCGCGTACGTCGTACCTGACTGGGCTATACCAATTAAAAAACCACTGGACAGCATAAATCCCAGACCGGTGGTTGAGTAGGCCATTCCCAACAAACCAAGAGCATACAAAATACCCCCCAGGATAATGACCTTGACTGCACCGAAACGATCAGAAACCATCCCGGCAAAAATACCGGTGAACCCCCAAACGAGGTTTTGCATGGCCAGGGCAAATGAAAAGGTTTCCCTGTCCCATTCGTTGGCCTGGGTAATGGGCTGCAACCACAAGCCAAAACCATGTCGTATCCCCATTGACATGGTGACAATAAAGGCGCCACAAAACAAGAGCTGCGCCATAGTGAGAACTTTTTGTTTTTCTGTTTGAACATCCATTATTACAACCCTTTTAGCTTTGCACAATAAGCAACCCAGAATGCAGCCGCCACGGCCACAAAAGAAGCCAGTCCGGCACCTATCCAAGGCCCCGAAAACTGTCCATAATCAAGCATGACGCCATAGGCAACCGGCCCAAGTGCCGAGCCGACATCCATACCCGAATAAACCAGCCCATAAACCGAGCCCATGGCCCCTTTGGGCGCCACCCGCCTGATAAGCATATCGCGCGACGGTCCGGCCATCCCAAACAGAAAACCAGCTACACATAAACCAAAAATAGCCCAGGACGACGGAACAAGACCACTGGCCAGGAATAAATAGGCCAGCCCTGAGCCAAACAAAGCCACGCCCACTATTTTTTCAGTCCTGCTGGTAGTGCCGGCCAGAAAACCACCAATCAGCAACCCCGCCCCTGCCGAGAGCATATAAAGCGACAAAGCCGTACTGGCAACCTCTTTGGTCGTGTCATAAAGCGCACCCATAATGGGTACGGTGAAATTCTGCACCGAAGACATGGCAATCGTGCCACAGGCAAAAAAGATAAACGCTCCCCATAAAGCCGGATTTTTCAGCAAAAACAACAATTTTTGAACAAACCCCATGCTTTGATGGGGTTCGGGATGTGCAGTCTGCCCACTATCCTTGACGGGCGCAATCAATGCCCCCTTGAGATACGTTAGCAAAAGCAGCAATAGCAACAACACCCCGGCAGCCGCTGCGGCAATTCGCCATGAGCCGGTCATGGCAATCATGAACGCCATGAAAACAGGCGCAAATGCCCAACCCAGGTTACCTGACACTCCATGCACACTGAATGCATGCCCCAGGCGTTTTACCCCGACATGTTGATTGATGAGAGAAAAATCCACCGGATGAAAAATGGCATTACCCAATCCTCCGATAATAGCCGCCAATAGCAAAGCCGGATACCCTGGCGCCAGGGCGATAAGGAAAGCGGAAATTGCCATAAATGCCAAACCAAAGCGTAAGACTGGCCGCCCCCCTTTTTTATCAACGATAAAGCCTGAACTGGCCTGCCCCAGCATGGAAACCACGAAAAACACCATGGTGACCAAACCAAGCTCGGCAAAACTGTAACCAAATTCCCGGTTAAGTGAAAGATACAGAGATGGCAATACCAGCTGAAAAAAATGTGACCCGGCATGCACTACCCCAATCAGGGAAATGACTTGCCAGTCACGGCTTGCCGCTTCTTTTTCATCCAGCGTTGCATCAGGAGATAATACTTGCGTGTTCATGTCTCATTTTGTTTTTAAAAAAATTAACCACCCTGATACGAGTGGTTAATTAATATTTTCAAAAAGTTATTTCATGCCTGTTTCCGGAGAATAGGCCATGCCTTGCGCATGTAGTAAAACATGGACCATACCGTTAATATGGCAGCCACATAAATAAGTACCTGCCCCACCTGATAAAAAGGAATACCTTGCCAGGTTTGAGCAAACATCAAACAGGGAATGGCCACCATTTGTGCCGTGGTTTTAAGCTTGCCCAGCCAGTGCACGGCCACACTATCACGGGCACCAACAGTCGCCATCCATTCACGCAGGGCGGAAATGGTTAATTCACGTCCAATAATAATAAGCGCAATAAAAGAATCAAGCCGGCTCAGATCAAGCAAAATGAGCAAGGCGGCACACACCATCAGCTTGTCGGCAACCGGGTCCAAAAACGCCCCGAACGAAGAAGTCTGATTCCAGCGCCTGGCCAACCAGCCATCGAACCAGTCAGTAAGCGCAGCTACAATAAAAGCCAATGCACCAATCGTATCGCGCAAATGAATGCCCATCCACTCGGTAGGCAAGTAATACAGGGCAATGACCAACGGAATCATGGCAACCCGCATCCAGGTCAAAATAATGGGTATGTTCATTGTTTTCATAATGTGTAATCCTACCACTATCTTAGTGATTCGTAGATACGTTCTGCCAAAGCCTGCGAAATTCCTTCCACCGATCGCAAATCATCAATACTGGCGGCTGCCACACCAGAAAAACCACCAAAACGTGCCAGCAGCTTTTGTCTGCGTTTGGTACCCACTCCCTCGATTTCCTCAAGCCTGGATACATTACGGGTTTTGGCCCGTTTGGCCCGCATGCCGGTAATGGCAAAGCGGTGCGCCTCATCACGCACCTGTGCTACCAGCATCAAGGCCGGAGAACCCAAACCAAGCGCCACCGGTTCCCGTTCATCGGTAAATACCAGGGTTTCAAGTCCCAATTTACGCCCTTCACCCTTGGCCACACCAACAATCACGCTGGTATCCAGACCCAACTCTTCAAATACCTGCCGGGCAATTTCAACCTGACCCTTGCCGCCGTCAATCAACACCACGTTTGGCATGGGAGATTCCGCATCGGCCACTCTTGAGAAGCGTCGTTCCAACACCTGGCGCATGGCGGCATAATCGTCACCCGGTGTAATACCCGCTATATTGTAACGACGATACTGCGAAGGTTGCATGTCATGATGAAGATAAACCACACATGAAGCCTGGGTAGCCTCTCCGGCAGTATGGCTGATATCGAAACATTCAATCCGAATGTCATCCAGTGCATTCTCATCGGTATCCAGCCCAAGCAACTCGGCCAGCGCCCGCGTACGGGCCGCTTTTGCCGTCGACTCGGACAACACCCGCGACAAGGCCAATTGGGCATTTTTCACTGCCTGTTCAAGCCAGGCTTTTTTAATACCCTGAACACGCGTCTGCAACCGCACCTTCACCCTGCCTGCCGCATGCTCATTCAGCATATCCAGCAATTCCGGTTCAGACAAGGGGTGAGAGCAAACCAATAAGGCAGGCATCACATTATCAAGATAATGCTGTGCCACGAAGGCACTTAACACATCAGAAGGCGTATCGCCATCTGTTTGTGCCGGAAAAAATGCCTTGTCACCCAGATGCCGCCCGCCTCTTACCATGGCCAAATTGACGCAGACCTTGCCGCCCAGCATTTCAACCGCAATAATATCCACATCGCCTCCACCGGCTTCTTCCATGGATTGCTGGTGCAAAACCGTGGCCAGGGCATGCATCTGATCGCGCAAAACGGCAGCCTGCTCGAATTCAAGTGCATCGGAAGCCGCCATCATGCGCTTCTCAATATCATCAATCACATCACTGGCCTGACCATCCAGAAAACGCACAGCCCTTTCCACGTCCTGCCGGTAAGCATCTTCGGAAAGCGCCTGCACACAAGATGCGGAACAGCGCCCGATCTGATGCAGCAAACAGGGACGGGAACGGTTGGCAAAGACCGTGTCTTCACAGGTGCGCAAACGAAACACCTTTTGCAGGATCTGAATGGTTTCCCGCACTGCCCAGGAGTTTGGATAGGGTCCGAAAAAGCGCCCTTTCTTGCTGGTGCTGCCCCGATAGTACACAATCCGCGGGAACGCATGATCGCTAACCATTAAATAGGGATAGGATTTGTCGTCCCTGAATAAGATGTTATAGCGCGGGCGCAATGATTTAATGAGATTATTCTCAAGAATCAGGGCCTCGGCCTCGGAGCGCGTGACAGTGACTTCCAGACGCACCACGCGGGCCACCATATGGGCAATACGCGGACTGGACGGGGTTTTCTGAAAATAGGAAGAAACCCTTTTCTTCAGGTCACGCGCCTTGCCCACATAAAGGACCGTACCATTTTCATCCAGGTGTCGGTAAACACCCGGCAAATGAGGCAGGTCACTCAGAAACGATTTTATGTCGAAAGGCTCGGGCATCTTGGTACCGCTTATTCAATTGCAAGGCTTCCCAATTCATGAAAGGCATGGCTGGCATCAGGCGCTGAATCCGTTCAATGGACTCGCTTGTAATGGCAAATTCAAGCCGTTCAAGCAATTCATCAGCCAGGTCAGGACGGTTGCACACCAGCACCATATCACAACCGGCGTTCAGGGCTGCCTGCGCACGTGCGACGATATCGCCAGCGACCGATGCACCTTCCATCGTAAGATCATCAGAGAACACCACCCCATTATAGACAAGTTGCCGGCGCAGAATATCCTGCACCCATTTCCGGGAAAAACCGGCAGGTGAATTATCAACCTTGGGATAAATAACATGGGCGGGCATCACAGCGGGCAAAACCATATCACCCAGCCACTGGTATGGCAGCGCATCTTCATTCATGATTTCATCCAGGGTACGCTCATCCACCGGAATGGCCAAATGGGAATCGGCTTCCACAAAGCCATGCCCCGGAAAATGTTTGCCACAGGCCGCCATACCCGCCAGGCAAAGCCCCTGAATAATGGCTCGCGCCAATGTGGTCACCACCTTGGGATCGCGGTGAAAAGAACGACTGCCAATCACCTGACTGACCCCATAGTCAAGGTCGAGTACCGGTGCAAAGGTAAAGTCCACCCCACAGGCACGCAACTCGGCCGCCATGACATAAGCCAGCTCAGTGGCGGCACGAATGGCCGACTGCGGATCCTTCTCCCAATAACACCCCAATTCGCGCATGCCGGGCAAGTGTGTAAAACCGTTGGTTTTGAAACGCTGTACCCGCCCCCCTTCATGGTCAACCGCAATCAGCAGAGGCGCTTTCCGGACTTCATGGATTTCCCGGGTAAGTGCACTTAGCTGTTCGGGGCTTTCATAATTGCGGGCAAACAAAATAACCGCCCCCACCAACGGGTGACGCAAACGTTCTTTTTCGCGCTGGGTTAACTGCGTGCCCTGCACATCAACCATAACGGGTCCGGGCGGTACTGCCAATGATTGCATTTTATTGTCCTTTTTTAGATTCAACCAGGACAAATGCCATGGCCAGATCAGATTCGTCGGTAACTGACACATGTGCCGTACCAAACCGTTGTTCATACCAGGTTTTAAGCGGTTCAGCCAGCACCACCACGGGCTTGCCACTGGCCGCATTCAGGGTTTGCATCCCGGACCAATACATGGGCATGCGCATGCCCAAGCCAATGGCCTTGGAAAAAGCCTCTTTGGCAGCAAAACGAGTGGCCAGAAAACGGATGCCACGGGCCGCATCACGCGTGTAGCGCCTCTCAAACTTGAGGATTTCCCCTGGCCCCAGGATGCGTTTTACAAAGCGCATGCCAAAACGGTCATAAGACGACTGTATCCGGTGAATATAAATCAGGTCTGTGCCAATACCGGCAATTCCCTGCGGGCCCGCCTGTCCGATTAGTGTCTGCATGTCTTCGCCAGTCCCCAATACATCTACACTTTAATGAAGTGTTCCCGATAATACTTCATTTCCTCAATCGACTCATGAATATCGGCCAGCGCCTCGTGCTTGCTTTTCTTGGCAAAACCCTTGTAAACCTCGGGTTTCCAACGGCGGGAAAGTTCTTTAAGCGTACTGACATCCAGATTGCGGTAATGGAAATACTGTTCAAAACGAGGCATGTACTTGAACATGAAACGCCGATCCTGACTAATGGTATTGCCACACAGGGGAGATGCACCTTTCGGCACATATTGGGACAGGAACTCAATCAAAATATCTTCAGCCTGCTCTTCTGTTAAAGTGGAATCTTTAACTTTTTGGATTAATCCACTTTTACCATGGGTGGACGTATTCCATTTATCCATGGCATCTAATACACTATCAGGTTGATGAATAACCAATACAGGCCCTTCAGCCACAATAGTCAGATCCGGTTCGGTAACCACAACGGCGATCTCCAGGATTTTTTCTTTTTCAGGATCCAGACCGCTCATTTCCATATCCAGCCAAACCAGACGCAAATCATTTACTGCCATTTTCATTTATCCTTAATACTGAGTTTCGTTATTTTCGCACAGAGCAATCATTAACATATGACAACAACGCTGTTTACACTCTTATTTATCCTGTTTCTTGGCCTCGAAGCCATCGTTAGACTTTGGCTGTCAAGCCGTCAAATCCGTCACGTCAGCCAGCACCGCAACGCGGTTCCTGCAGAATTCTCTGAAAAAATAAGCCTGCGCAGTCACCAGCGGGCAGCTGATTATACGATTGAACGCATGAAACTGGGGATGGGCGAGTGGATATTTGACGCAATGATACTTATTGGCTTTACCCTGCTGGGTGGTTTGCATCTGCTGGACATTTTCCTGCAACAGCAATTTTCAGGAGACATGTGGCGTCAGCTGGCCCTGCTTGCTTCAGTTGGCATTATTACCGGGCTGCTGCACCTGCCTTTCAGTTTATGGCGTCAGTTCAGGCTTGAAGCCAAATACGGCTTCAATCGCATGACCCTTAAACTGTTCATCAGCGATTCCATCAAAGGTATTGTGGTCAGTCTTATTCTTGGCTTGCCCTTAATGGCCGCCATTTTATGGCTAATGGCTGAAGCGGGCAACGGCTGGTGGCTCTGGGCATGGGCTCTTTGGGTTGGATTCAATGTACTTATCCTGTATTTGTACCCCACATTTATTGCACCGCTATTCAATAAATTCACCCCGCTTGATAACCCGGAACTGGCTGAACGGATCAATAAACTGGCTTCGCGCTGCGGGTTTACATTAAAGGGCCTGTTTGTCATGGATGGATCCAAACGCTCCGCCCATGGTAATGCCTACTTTACCGGTTTTGGCAAATCACGGCGCATCGTGTTTTTTGACACTCTGCTGAACAAACTCAATGGTCCTGAAATTGAGGCCGTGCTTGCCCATGAGCTGGGTCACTTCAAACACAAACACATTATCAAGAGAATGGCCATCAGCTTCTTTGTTGCCCTGGTGTTTTTTGCCTTGTTAGGTTATGTCAAAAACACCATCTGGTTTTACGAAGGCCTGGGTGCCCCCCCGGCACTCATGCACAGCAATGATGCGCTGGCACTCATTCTGTTTTTCATGGCCGTGCCGGTATTTACCTTCCTGCTCTCTCCGCTGGCAAGCTGGTTTTCCCGTAAAGACGAATTCCAGGCCGATCAATATGCCAGTGAGCAAACCGAAGCCCAATCACTGGTCTCAGCCCTGGTCAAACTTTATGATGACAATGCCGCCACACTCACTCCTGATCCGATACACTCGGCCTTCTATGACAGCCATCCACCGGCCTCTGTCCGTATCCAGCACTTGTTAACCGGTTCAAAGGCGTAAACACATGAAAGGACGCGTAATTTCCGCCCATGGCCGTCATTACCAGGTTGAACTTGAAAACGGCCAACTGCGGCAATGCTACACCCGTGGCAAAAAAACCGGCATCTGCGTTGGCGATTTTGTTCGCATTCAACCCCAGGGAGAGGACGAAGGCAGCATTGAAGAAACCCTGGAACGACAAAACCTGCTCTACCGCTCGGATGAAATGCGTTCCAAGCAGTTTGCCGCCAATGTAGACCAGTTGCTCATTGTGGTCGCCACCGAACCGGTTTTTTCTGATGATCTTACCGGACGTGCCCTGACCGGCGCCTGGAGTGCAAACATCAGCCCCATCATCCTGCTGAACAAATGCGATCTGGAAAGCGGTTTGGCCCGCGCGCAGGAATCCCTTGGAATTTACCGTGAGATGGGCGTTCCGATTATTTCATGCAGTATTTACGAGCCCGAACAGTTAAAGCGCGACCTGCTACCCTTGCTGAAAGACAAAACCAGCCTGTTGCTTGGGCAAAGCGGCATGGGCAAATCAAGCATTTTAAATGTGCTTATTCCAGATGCCAAAGCGCACACCCAGGCGCACTCGGTAGCTTTGGGTACCGGCAAACACACCACAACCAGCACACGGCTGTATCACTTACCCGGCCAAACCGGCTGTCTTATTGACTCGCCCGGCTTCCAGGCATTTGGTCTTTACCATTTGGCACAAACCGATATTGCCAATGGCTTTCCTGAATTCAAGGAACATATTGAATCATGTCGCTTTTATAATTGCACCCATTTGCATGAGCCGGGATGTGGCGTGCTGGCTGCGCTGAAAGACGGCAAAATAAACAGCAAGCGCCATGAGCTTTATGAGCGTATCCTGCTTGAAAGCCAGTCAGCAAAACGCTATTGATTAAAAGAAAAAACGGGCAAAACCACCCCTCGCTTATGCCGTGGCAATCCTGGTGGTTTTACCTGCTTTGCTCAAATGGCTGCCTGGTGCAGGCGATGATACAAATTTCTGATAACCGAGGCCGTTGCACCCCAGATAAAATAAGAATTCCAGGGCATTGAAAAATAATTTCTGATCGTGCCATCGGGCAATTTTGCATTGTGCAAACGGTGGTTGCGTGGATCCATAAGGAAAGACAAGGGGACATAAAACACCTCTTCCACCTCGTTACTGTCCTTCCGGATTGAAAACCCTTCATCAACCCAGCCCACATAGGGCTTCATCAGAAAACCGGTCCCGGTAAACAGGTCTGGCAACTGGCCAACCACCTCTATACTGGAAGCCGGAATACCAATTTCTTCTTCCGTCTCACGCAAAGCGGCATCTTTGGCAGAGGGGTCGCTTGCCTCAACCCGTCCTCCAGGAAAACTGATTTGACCGGCATGTTTTTTCAGCCGAGGGGAACGTTTTGTCAAAATAACATGAATTTCTTTGTTGACATAAACCAGCGGCAACAGGACAGCCGCATCTATATACGTTTGCTGTTCTGTGAATTTGACATTATTCCAGTCGTGCAGCAGCGACTCTGCCTGCCAGACAAAACGATGATCAAAAGCCTTTTGAAATAAATCGGGGGTCAACAATGAGCCTGGCACCGCAGACAGGTTTTCACTGGCCGGAGACCAAGGCTGAATAACCGGATCAAATGGCAATATTATTTTTTGCTGGGGCCTGATAATTTCTTTCGACAAATAAAAATCCTCTGAAATAAAAAAAGCACCTATAAATATAGGTGCTTTTTCCTTCAGGGACAACTGAATTTCATAAAAAATGAAATTATGCTGCCACTGTTTTGCGTACCAGTTTTTCTTTAATACGAGCAGCTTTACCGGAACGGTTGCGCAAGTAGTACAGTTTGGCACGACGTACATCACCACGACGTTTCACTTCGATGGAAGCGATGGTGGGAGAATACAACTGGAATGTACGCTCTACGGCTTCACCGGAAGAAATTTTACGTACGATAAAAGCAGAATTCAGACCGCGGTTACGCTTGGCAATAACAACACCTTCGTAAGCCTGCACACGTTTACGTGTACCTTCAACCACGTTTACGTTAACGATAACTGTGTCACCCGGTGCAAACTCAACAGCTGGTGTACCACCAGTCAGGCGATCAATCTCTTCTTTCTCGAGTTGTTCGATAAGGTTCATGAGAACTCCTTAAATCATCATACACGGCTAAAAACTGATACAAAGCATTTATTTTTTACGCCGTACTTGCAGATAACCCTTTACCCGCAAAGCCGCCAGAGGATGAATACAATAAAGCAGAAAATTATATATCCTTAAACGGATAAATGCCAGTGTTTTCTTATGTTTAAGACATTAAGCACCTTTTTACAGACCAGAAAAAGTAATATTTTCACAACATTCGGGTGCTATTGAGTACTATATTGGCTAATACTAGGCTAATACCCTGCCATGGTACCAATAAACAACACAAGGGGTATGGCCACTGCCCATACCAGTGCGGAACAAACGTCCATAAACATTCGACCTAAAGACAAATGGTTTTTACGGGGGTGGCAATGATGCTTGAGATTGTTTAACATGGCATACGTTTGATCATATGGGGACCAGGAAATGTCGTTAGCCATATGACGATTGATTGAACCTGATGAAGAAAGTTTACCTGCTTGCATTTATAGCCTCCTGAAAGTTCGGGACTGCCGGATATGGCATTAGCCACACCCGGCAGAAGTACCAGGACCCTAACCTGGGATATCGCAACTATGCATGCGATAACCTGTACTGTATATTTATACAGTAATTTTGGCAAGTGATTATTTTCTCCTTGGTGAAAACACAACAAAAAAACCGCCTGCCCCAAAAGGAGCAAGCGGTCTTATATCCGTACAAACAACAAGCGCTTACTTGCTATCGCGAGGATTCGGGCCCAATAAAAGCCGGCAAAACAAGCGGTTTAAACCGTTTTCAAATAAGCAAGGCTTTCCTGGGCCAGGTCGCCAGCCTGTACAGCTGCTGACAATGCAGAGACGCGAGGCAACAAATGCGCGGCATAAAAAACGGCCGTAGACTGTTTTTGCCTGTAAAAAGCTTCGTCGCGCCCCTGGCATTTAAGCGCGGCACGTGCCAGTTGCCAACCGGCATGCACATAACCAGAGAGCATCAAAAATGGCACGCTACCCATGAAAACAGCACGCACATTACCCGCTTTGGCAGTCTCAAGCACATAATCAATGCTGGCCTCGTAGGCTTGAATGGCAATGTCCAGACGGGTGGCAATAAAAGCCAATTGACTGCTGCTATTGGCTGCCTGCTTAAGCTCAGCCACGGTTTCATGCATGGCTTTGACAAATCCTTTGGCAACGGCACCGCCATCACGCAAGGTTTTGCGACCCACAAAATCATTGGCCTGGATAGCCGTGGTACCCTCATAGATGGATAAAATACGGGCATCACGGTAATACTGGGCAGCACCTGTTTCTTCTATAAAACCCATGCCTCCGTGCACCTGTACACCCAGCGAGGAAACCTCAACGGCATTTTCGGTAGAAAACCCTTTTACGATAGGCACCAGGTACTCATAAGCCGCCTTGTTACTGGCCCGGACGGACTCATCCGGATGATTGACTGACAGGTCATTGGCACGGGCCGCATACATGGCAACCGCACGGGCACCCTCGGTAAGGCCACGCATAGTGGCCAGCATGCGCTGCACATCGGGATGATTGACAATGGGCACTGGCCCGGCAGACCCTTCCAGGGCATTGCTCTGGACCCGTTCCTGAGCATACTCTTGAGCTTGCTGCAAGGCGCGTTCGGAAACGGCGATACCCTGGATACCCACGTTATAACGGGCCGCATTCATCATGACAAACATATACTGCAGACCCTGGTTTTCCTGGCCTACCAGGTAACCAATCGCCCCCTCACCCACCTCTTCCGATTTGCCTGAGCCGAACAACAGCACTGCAGTGGGACTGGCATTGATACCCAGCTTCTCTTCCAGGGAAGCGCACCATACATCATTGCGTTTACCCAGGCTGCCATCTTCATTGACCAGGAATTTAGGCACAATAAAAAGTGAAATTCCCTTGATACCCACCGGTGAACCTGGCGTACGGGCCAGCACCAGATGCACGATATTTTCTGCCATATCGTGCTCTCCGTAAGTAATGAAAATTTTCTGGCCAAAAATACGATAACTGCCGTCATCCTGGGGAACAGCCTTGGCATTCACCAATGCCAGATCCGAACCGGCCTGCGGCTCGGTCAGGTTCATGGTGCCGGTCCAGCGCCCTTCAAGCATGGGAGGAATATAGGTTTCCTTTTGTTCCCGGGATCCTGCCTGGGTAATGGCTTCTATGGCGCCATCGGTTAACATGGGGCACAAGGCAAAAGACAGATTGGCTGCATTCAGGTTTTCAGAAGTGGCTGCCGCCACGACTTTGGGAAAGCCCTGCCCACCATGTTCAGCATCATGCTGCAAACCTTGCCAACCACCCGAGGCAAAAATTTCAAACGCTTCTTTAAAACCCTGCGGGGTTTTGACATGCCCATCGTTCCAGATGGAGTGTTCGCGATCGCCAACCACATTCAATGGTGCCACCACCTCTTCCACGAAACGGGCATTTTCCTCTAGCACCGCCTCTACCACATCTTCGGAGACCTCTTCAAATCCGGGCAATGGCAAAACATCGTTCAACAAACCCATATCTTTAAGATTGAAGACAATATCTTCAATTGGCGCTTTATAGCTCATTTTTGTCCCTGCTCAATAGTTATAAATTCAAAAAAACGACCTGACCAATTTCGATGGCCAAAAAACCAATATAAAACGGCCCACATCTGGCTACCAGAAAAAAAACCCAAGTCTGGTTAATATAAACGATTTATTCTACGATAAAACTGTTAAAAATTGTTTCGATCGCGGGTTTTAAATTTAATATAAAACAATATATTGGCGTTTTTATTTTTAAAACGAGTCTGATTGACCCGGTGCGCGACAGGCCCCGCCGTTTAGGGCGGAGAGGATATCAATTCAGCGGTGTTGCTCTGGTGTACGCCAGCCATTGCATCAGTTGCCTGTCCGCTTTTCAGATATCTGCTGAAAAAAACCTTCAGCCAGACAACATGCCTGCTCCCAGGCAAGTGCCTCATCATCAGACAAAACGCCTGTTGCCAGCTCAAGCACACAATATGCCTTGCGACAATAGGCAAACCGCCATGGTTTCAGGAAAGAAATCACTTTAAGCACCTGATAATCACGGCCCAGAAAAATCACGCAGATGGAAAACCGCATGCCCACGGTATGTACGCTGCTGCAGGGCCGAATCAATAATACCTGGTTGGCAGGCCAGTTTTTTTTGCCAAGCAGGCCCTTGAAGCGCTGCCAGAAGGTGTTTGCCTGAGACAGTTGCATTAAGACAGGCCTGAATGAAGCAGTTTCATGCCGATTGGAAAGGCAATCACAATAAATGTACAGGGAAAAATACATAACACCAAAGGCAACAGCATTTTGACAGGTGCTTCCATGGCCAGTTTTTCTGCCCGAAGAAAGCGTTCCGAACGTCGTTGATCGGATTGCGCCCGCAAAATGGGCCCCAGCCCCATACCCAATGCATCGGCCTGCGCCATGGCCGTGACCCACTGACGCAAAGCCTGCACCCCGGTACGGTCTGCCATGGCCCGCAAGGCATCCAGCCGGGGCATGCCTGCACGCATATCATTAAGCGCATGCCCAAGCGCCTGACGCAAAGGTCCTTCAGGACTGAGTCGGGCTGTCTGAATAAGTGCCCCCTGCAGGTTCAGCCCGGACTCCACGCACAAAGTGGTCATATCAAGCATGAAGGGAAAAGCCTTCAATATTTGCCGCTGCCTTTGTCTGCCCCGCAAACGCAGCCAGTGCCGGGGTAACCAGCCACAAAACAGGCCTGGCACTATGGCAAGCAGCAAAGACAAACCCAAAGGCCGTGATAAAACACGAACACTCACCCACATCATCAGTAAAGTGCCAGTCAGTCCGGCCAGCAACTGCAACGCGCTCATATTCATGCAAGTCAGATTGCGTTCCAGTCCTGCATGACGCAACTCTTTGTCAACCCGAAGCCGGTACTTCCAGGGTAAAAATGGCTGCACAAAATGCCCCATACGATCTATCCATGGCCAAAGCAGCCTCAACATCCAGGGATGTGCATCCCCCGAGGGCAATGAGGCACCTTGCATGCCGGGGCGAAGCAACAGAAGCACACACAAACATAAGCAAACCCCCGCAGCACTTATACTTAACCAGAACTTCAATTTCTGCTCCTAAATATCTATGGACACGATTTTTCTAATCATCCATGCCCCGGCCACCTCAAGCACCACAATAACGGCCAGCACAACCCAACCTATAGGTGTTTCCCATAAAAACCGCATGGACTGCGGATCAATCACGTTAAGCACTAGCATCAGGCCAACGGGCAGGCTGGACATAACCCAGGCCTGCATTTTTCCTTGAGAAGTGAGCGCCTTGATGCGTCCCTGAACCTGTATCCGTGAACGTAATGTCAGAGAGATCCGATCCAATGCTTCGGACAGATTCCCCCCGTTTTGAGTCGCGATTTTCAGGACTGACACCACCAACCCGGTTGCTTCCGAAGGCATGCGTTGAGCAAGGTTGTCCAAGGCCTGTTCAAATGACAACCCCAGACGCTGCTCCCGCTGCATCAAACCAATCTCCTGTCCCAAGGGAGACGGTGCTTCCTCGACCAGCAACTTCAGGGCATTTTGCACGCCTGTTCCAGCCTGCAGCGCACCAGACAGGGACAACAACATATCCGGCAATTGGCGGTCAAACCGCTCAAGACGACGTTTTCTTAACACAGACAGCACATGACGTGGCGCCATCAACATCACCAGCCCCATCACCACAGCAACCGGCAAGCTATTAGACAGCAACCAGACCAGAATAACGGTCAACGCGCCCATTAGCACAGCCAATACCCACAACTGCACCGGATCAAAAAACAGGAAAAAATCACCCAGACTTTTTTGGGTCTGGTACTTGAAATCATGTTCATACTTCCTGAAAGCGCTCAGAAACCATTTCAAGGCAAACCAGAACAGAATGGCAGCAGCAACACTGCACAACACCAATACAAACCAGATCATGCTATTTTGCATACGCGGGGCCCATATCATTCCATAACGATATCGTTGAATGAGGCCGCATGAGCACTGCCCTCATGACGCTGGCTGAACAGCGTCGGGTCAAAATCAAGCCCATCCTGTCTCATCCGTTCAAAGCAATTGGGAACAATGCCTGCCCCCACAAAAACACCTCCACCTTTTCGTTCAAA